>JAKPAN010000011.1 GCA_029779475.1 Pseudomonadota bacterium | reverse complement strand
GGCAAGCAGTGGCTGAAGACGCCGTGGTCGGTCAACGCCATCTTGGCTTCGTCGACGATGAAGTGCTTGTGCGCATCGCGGATCGGCTTCTCATCCGCCCAGCGACCGAAATACGGCAACGCGCCCCAGCTCTTCGCGTAGACGATGTTCGCGCCGCGATACGCGCTCTGCGGATCGTGGCTGACGGTCAGAGAACCGCCGTTCTCGGCGACGTTCTGCTTGGCGAAATCCATGTAGCGCTGGTCGAGCACGTATTCGGGCGTCGGGCACAGCAAGGTCACGTCCATGCCGTAGCGCGTGGCGATCTGCAATGCGGAATTGGCGACTGCGGTGTTCAGCGGCTTGGGGTGATACGTCCAGGTCAGCACGTATTTCTTGCCGCGCAAGTCGGTCGTGCCGAAGTGCTGCTGCAGCGCGAGGATATGCGCGAGCTCCTGCATCGGATGCGTGATCGTTTCCATGTTGATCACCGGCACGGTCGAATATTTCGCGAACGCATGGATCACGCGATCCTCGCGATCCACCGACCAGTCCTGGAATTTCGGGAACGCACGCACGGCGATCAGGTCGACATAGCGCGACAGCACGCGCGCGACCTCGGCGACGTGTTCCTCGGTCTCGCCGTCCATGATCGTGCCGACGTCGAATTCGACCGGCCACGCGTCCTTGCCCGGCTGCAATACCACCGCATGGCCGCCGAGCTGGAACGCACCGAGTTCGAAACTCGTGCGTGTGCGCATCGACGGATTGAAGAACAACAGCGCGATCGACTTGCCGGCGAGTTGCGCGCCTGCCTTCGAGCGCTTGAATGCGGCGGCTTGCGCGAGCAGCGTGTCCAGATCCGCTCGGGACCAATCCTGGGTGGAAAGAAAATGTCGCATCGTCGAAGCCCGCTCCTAGTTGAAAAGTCCGGCCACGGATGGCCGGTTTGTTCTTTGCGCGCAGGGAACCGCGCTGAAATAAACCGTGGAAGAGAAAAGCCCGCCCAATCCAAAACAAAAAACCCGGCGCGGGGCCGGGTTTTGTCGTCGATACACGTTAAAAGCGTGCGACAGCCTACCCGGCGGAATGTCGGGGTTCCGGTCGGCGCGCGCGCGAGGTCATGCCTGCGGCCATGAAGGCGCTGGTCAGGACTTGCGGCTGGACGACGAAGAACGACATGCGGGGATTCTGCGACACGCTGGAACAAGGAGGCGCCACGTTACCGGCAAAGCTGTTGCGGCGCAATACGGCAGTGATCGAGCGTAAGCGCATCCGACTTCCGCGCCTGACACACGAAAAAGCCGGGACATGCCCGGCTCTTTCTTCACGAACCTGCCGTCATTCGGCCGGCTGGATGTTGACCCGCACGCGCAGGCGATCGCCCGGGTCGTAATCGAGCCGCGACATGAACACATCGCCGCGATAGCGGTATTGGACGTCGTAGGCGACGACACGGTTCTCGACGCTGCCATCCACCATGCGGCAATGCTGCTCGACGTCGCTGTAATAACCATCGTTGCCGCGTGCGACGCCGTTGCCGATCGCGCCACCCGCGACCGCCCCAGCGACCGTGGCGGCACGCCGTCCGTCGCCCTTGCCGACCGTGCTGCCGAGCACGCCGCCGACGATGGCGCCGAGCACCGTGCCCGCCGCGCGATTGCCGTTGTCGACATGGCGCTCGACCGGAACGTCCTCGCAGACCTGCCGCGCCGGGCCGTGAACACGGTCGTAGACCGGATCGACGCGCAGCACGTCGGCCCACGCCACCTTCGAATTGTCCCCCGATCCCTCGTCCGCATAGCCGCGATCCTGCGCCACTGCCATCTGCGTTCCCGCCAGAAGCAGCATTGCCGACCAAACGCATACCTTCATGTCGCCTCCACCAAGGGCCGCTGCGGATCTTCCCCACATGACGGCCATGACCGTTCTCTTAACGAAATTTAATCATGTCATCGCTGAACCCGAACCTAAGCCAGCCGGGCCTCGCGCGCCTGTTTCAGGCCGTATTGGGCAAGCTGAATGCTGCGGTGCAACTGCTATCATCGACGACCTGCCGAAGGAATCGCCGATGCCGCTGCGCCTGCACAACAGCCTGACCCGACGCGTCGAGGAATTCGTCCCCGCCGACCCGGCGCGCGTGACGATGTACGTCTGCGGGCCGACCGTCTACAACTACGTGCACATCGGCAACGCGCGGCCGCCGGTCGTATTCGGCCTGCTCGCGCGGCTGCTGCGCCGGCTGTATCCGCAAGTCGTCTACGCGCGAAACATCACCGACGTCGACGACAAGATCAACGCCGCCGCGAAAGAAGCCGGCGTCCAGATCGACGCGATCACCGGTCGCTACGCCAAGGCCTATTTCGAGGACATGGCACGCCTCGGCGCCGACGCCGCCGACCTCACGCCGCACGCGACGCAGCACATCGCGCAGATCGTCGCGATGTGCGAACGCCTCATCGCCAACGGCCACGCCTACGCCGCCGAAGGCCACGTGTTGTTCGACGTGGCCAGCTACGCCGATTACGGCGCGCTGTCCGGTCGCTCGGTCGAGGACATGATCGCCGGCGCGCGCGTGGAAGTCGCGCCGTACAAGAAAAATCCCGCCGACTTCGTGCTGTGGAAACCGTCAAGCGACGACCTGCCCGGCTGGAACAGCCCGTGGGGCCGCGGCCGCCCCGGCTGGCACATCGAATGCTCGGCGATGGCCGAGGCGCACCTCGGCGAGACGATCGACATTCACGCCGGCGGCAACGACCTCATGTTCCCGCACCACGAGAACGAGATCGCGCAAAGCACCTGCGCGCACGGCGGCAAGGTCTTCGCGCGCTACTGGTTGCACAACGGCATGCTGACTTTCGACGGAAAAAAGATGTCGAAGTCGCTCGGCAACGTGCTCGTGCTGCACGACTTGCTCGACCGGTATCCCGGCGAGGTGCTGCGCTTCCTGCTGTTGCGCGCGCACTACCGCCAGCCGCTCGACTGGTCCGACCGCACCCTCGCGCAGGCGCGCGCGACGCTCGACGGCTGGTACACCGTGCTGCGCGACCTCGCCGACGTCGAAGTCGCCGCGCACGAACGCAAGCTGCCCGCCGAAGTCGAAGCGGCGCTCTGCGACGACCTCAACACGCCGGAAGCCTTCGCCGTCGTCGCGCGACTCGCTGCCGCCGCGCGCGCCGCGACGACACCGGAAGCCCAACGCGCCGCCAAGGCCGATCTGCTCGGTGCCGCGGACATGCTCGGCATCCTGCAACACGATCCGGAAGCATGGTTCAAACAAACCGTCGGCGCCCACGCGATCGACGAAGTCGAAGTGCAACGCCAGGTCGACGCGCGCGTCGCCGCGAAGAAGGCGCGCGACTTCGCCGCAGCCGACCGCATCCGCGACGAACTGCTCGCGCTCGGCATCGTCATCGAAGACACCGCACAAGGCCCGCGCTGGAAAGTGGTGAAACCCGGTGAGTGACGCGACGCAACCCGCCGAAGCCAGCGCCGAACTCGCGCAAGCCGCGATCGCCGAGGAATTCGCGTTCTTCGGCGACTGGACCGAACGCTACCAGTACCTCATCGACCTCGGCCGCAAGCTGCCATCCTACCCCGACGCGCTGAAAACCGATGAGCGCAAGGTCAGTGGCTGCCAGTCGCAGGTGTGGCTCGACGTCTCCGGCGACGCGCAGCGTCTCGATTTCCGCGCGATCAGCGATTCGTCGATCGTTTCCGGCCTGATCGCGCTGTTGCTGCGCGTCTATTCGGGCCGCTCTGCGCAGGAAATCCTCGACACGGAGCCACGCTTCGTCGAAGCGATCGGCCTCGCCAAGCATCTGTCGCCGACGCGTTCGAACGGGCTTGCGGCGATGCTGGCGACGATCAAGCGATACGCGAGCGCCGCGCTCGGCTGACAGCCGTCGCTCCTGCGTCCGCGGAAACCTGCCGACCGACGTCTGCTCGATACAGCGGACACGCCTGCGGCCGCGAAACCGGCAAACTATTTCCCGACCGGAATCAGCGTCGCCCGACCTCGTACACCCGCAGATGCGCGAGCGCCGCCGCGAGCAGAGGTGTGTCCAGATCGAATCCGATTGCGCGCTCGCGCAAGTCGCCGTGGATGTGCTCGCATTCGGTGCGCGCACCGCGTTCGAGGTCGCGCAGCATCGAAGCCTTCAACGGCGAGCCTGTGGTCGTGAGGATGCCGAGCGCGGCTTCGACCGCGGCTGGCGCGAGCGCATAGCCGCTGCGCGCGGCGATCGCGGCGCATTCGTCGTAAAGGCGTTTCACCAGCGCCGCGCCTTCGGACGTGGCGACGATCTCGCCGACTGCGCCGCGCAGGAGGCAGGTGCTTCCCGCGAGCGTCGCGATGAAGACGAACTTGTCCCACATCGCAGCGAGGGTGTCCGCGCTTTCGACGACCTGCGGGCCAAGCGCGAGCAGCGCGTCGCGCACGGATGGCGGGATTTGCTGCACGGCGCCGCGCGCACCGAACGTGAGCCGTTCGAGCGCCCCGAACTGGCGGATCGAGCCGTCGTCGTCGAGCGTCACCGAGATGTGGCACAGCCCACCGAGCACGTGCGCTGCGCCGAACGCGCGATCGAGCGCGTCGAGATGACGCAGTCCGTTGAGCAGCGGCAGCACGAGCGTATTCGCGCCGACCGCGGGCCGGATCGCATCGATCGCGGCGTCGAGGTCATAGGCCTTGCAGGAGAGCAGGACGAGGTCGTACTCGCCGTCAATCTGCGTGAGCGCACGCACCGGCCCCGCGAAATCGCCACGCGTGGCATGGACGCGCAGGCCGTCGGCTGCGAGTCGCGCTGCGCGCGCGGGACGAACGAGGAACGAGACGTCGGCGCCGCTTTCGACGAGGCGTGCGCCGAAGTAGCCGCCGATCGCGCCTGCGCCAAGAATGAGGATGCGCATGGAAGCCGCTCCGGTTTTCGAGTTTGGCTGGAGGCCGCCAACACCATCCGCACCCAAATCCTCCCCTTGAAAGGGAGGGCTTCAAAGCATCGCTACATCGTGTGCGTCGGCCGTTCCTGGCCGAGGATGCCGGCGAGGATCGATTCGATCTTGGTGCGCGCGACTTCGCCGTCGGCGGATTCGTTGAACTGCACGCCGATGCCGGCGACGCGATTGCCCTGCGCGCCGGCCGGCGTGATCCAGGCGACGCGGCCGGCGACCGGCAGGCGATCCTTGTCGTCCATCAGCGAGAGCAGCAGGAACACTTCGTCGCCAATGCCGTAGCGCTTGGTCGTCGGCACGAACAGGCCGCCGCCACGCACGAACGGCATGTAGGCGCTGAACAGCGCGCCCTTGTCCTTGATCGCGAGCGAGAGGATGCCTTGGCGCGGTGCGCCGCCGCTGGATGGTGTCGACATGTCTCAGCCTCTGTCGGTTGCCGCATCGCGCCGCGGCCACGCGCGCAGCAGATCGAGCAGGAGCAGGTCGATGCGCAGCGTCGTCGAAAGCAGGCCGCGCGCGCGATTGGCGCGGCCGAACCACGCGGCAAGCTTGGGGATTTCGTCGCGTTCGGTCAAGGACGCGTCGGTCGCGCGGCGATCCGCTTCGTCGCGCGCGATGACCGCGGCGAACCACAGGCGCAGGTCGGGGCGATCGTTGGCCCACTGCTCGGCGAGTTCGAGCGCGCTCTTGCGCCCGCGCGCGAGCGCGGCGAGATCCTGTACGCAGGATTCGCGCAGCGGCAAGGTCGCGTCCGCGCTCCAGGCCAGCGCGCGGCCGGGATTGCCGAGGCTCGCATCCAGCGCTTCGCTCGCTTGCTGCGCGCCGAGTCCCTGCCCGCGCAGCCACGCGAGGGCTTCCTCGCGCGACGGTTCGCGCAGGTCGATGCGCTGGCAACGGCTGCGGATCGTCGCCGGCAGACGCGCGGCATCGTCGGCGACGAGCACGATCACCGTCGACGCGGCGGGTTCTTCGAGCGTCTTGAGCAAACCGTTCGCCGCGCTGGCATTGAGACGATCGGCCGGATCGACGAGCGCGATCTGCAAGCCGCCGAACTGGCTCGACATCGACAGCCGCTGCGACAGCGCGCGCATCTGGTCGATGGTGATTTCGGTGCGCTGCTTGCCGTCGTCGCGCAATTCCAGGCCGACGCGAACGAGGTCGGGATGCGAGCCCGCTGCGACGAGCATGCAGGCGCGGCACGCACCGCAGGCGAAACCCTGCGCGTCGCGCCGCTCGCACAGCGCGGCGACGGCAAACGCATCGACGAGCGCGCGCTTGCCCAGACCCACAGGTGCGGCGAACAGCAATGCGTGATGCAGACGCGCATTCGCCAGCGCGGACGACAACGAACGCCACGCATCCATCTGCCACGGCGCGAGCACGCTCATGCGCCGACTCCGGCGGCATCGAGGAAGGCGTCGATGTGCGCGATCGCGGCGGTGCGCACGACGTCGACCGGCTGGCTTGCATCGACGATGCGGAAACGCGCCGGTTGCTGCGCCGCGCGTTCGCGATAAGCGCTGCGCACGCGCTCGAAGAATTCAGCGCCTTCGGATTCGATGCGATCGGCCGCGCCTCGCGCGCCCGCGCGCGCGAGGCCCTGCGCAACCGGCAAGTCGAGCAGCAGCGTCAGATCGGGCTGCACCGGTGCGGCCCAGGCTTCGAGCGCGGCGATGCGTTCGAGCGGTTGTCCGCGGCCGCCGCCCTGGTAGGCGTAGCTCGCATCGGTGTAGCGATCGGACAGCACCCAGCGGCCGGCGGCGAGCGCAGGCACGATCAGTTCGCGCACGTGTTGCGCCCGTGCGGCGAACGCGAGCAACAGTTCGCTTTCCGCACAGATGCCGCGATAGGCCGGATCGAGCATCAGCGCACGCGCGGCTTCGCTGAAGGGTGTCCCGCCCGGTTCGCGCGTGACGACGACGTCGAGGCCGCGCGCGGCAAGCCGTTCGCGCAACGCGGTCAGCACGGTGCTCTTGCCCGCGCCTTCGCCGCCTTCGAGCGTGATGAGTCGTCCTTTCATTGGCCGCGATGCAACTGGTATTTCGCGACGGCGCGGTTGTGCGCTTCGAGCGTCGGCGAGAATTCGTGGCTGCCGTCGCCGCGCGCGACGAAATACAACGCGTCGCCCGGCGTCGGGTGCGTCGCCGCTTCGAGCGCGGGCACGCCCGGCAGCGCGATCGGCGTCGGCGTCAGCCCGTCGCGCGTGTAAGTGTTGTATGGCGTGTCGCCATCGAGATCGCGGCGATGGATGCGGCCGTCGTAGGCATCGCCGAGGCCGTAGATCACGGTCGGATCGGTCTGCAGACGCATGCCGAATTTCAGCCGGCGCAAGAACACGCCGGCGATCAGCGGACGTTCGGACGGCTGCGCGGTTTCCTTCTCGACGAGCGAAGCGAGGATCAGCGCCTGGTAGGGCGAATCGAGCTTCACGTCCGCGTCGCGCGAAGCCCAGGCCTTGTCGAGCGCCTTCTTCATCGCCGTGTGCGCGCGCTGCAACACGTCGAGATCGGATTCGCCCTTGATCCACGCATACGTCTCGGGCAGGAACCAGCCTTCCGGACGACCATCGTCGATGCCGACCTTCTTCGCGATGTCCTCGTCGGACAATGCTTGCGCTACCGGCTGCAAACCGGTTTCGCCCGCGAGCGCGACGCGCAACTGCTTGAACGTCCAGCCATCGACGATCGTGAAGCGGTGTTGCAGCACTTCGCCCGTCGCCATGCGACGCAGCAGTTCGCGCGGCGTCAGCCCCGGCGTGAGCGCGTATTCGCCCGCATGCAACCGGCCTTCGACGCCGAGTTGGCGACCGAGCAACCGCCAGTAGAACGGCGCGGCGCGACTCACCCGCTCGCGGCGGATCTGCCGCACGACGTCGCGATAGCGCGCGCCGCGCGCGAGATCGAACGTCGCGTCCGCACGCGCGCCGGGCAACGGCGCGTCAACGAACGCGCGGTAGTCGCGCCAGAACGCGAACGCGATCGCGCCGGCGGCCGCGACGGCGAGCAGAAGCAGAAGGCGCAGAACGGCGCCGCCTCGGGCGCGCCGTACGAGAACGGGAAGTTTCGGCATGGCCCGGAAGCGTACCGGCTATCGTGGCCAAGGGGCTAGTCCGAAGCGCGCGTTCTCCGAACCTGAAACAATGCAACTCGTTTCGCGAGGTCGCACGCGCCCGCTACAAAAGCCCCGACTCGAGCGCGACGCGGTGCAACCCCAGATCGTTGCGCACGCCCAGCTTGTCGCGAATGGCGCTTCTATGCAGGTAAATCGTCTTGATGCTGACATCCAGGTCCGACGCCGCTTGCTTCGGCGTGATGCCGCGCGCCAGCAACAGAAACACCTCGCGCTCGCGCTCGCTCAGAGCGCCGATTCGCGATTCCGGCCTAGCTTGCGGGCGCTGGATGTCGTAGCTCACATAACCCTCGCCCGCGTAGACCGCACGCACGGCGGCGACCAGTTCGTCGGTTGCCGCGCCCTTGGTCACGTAGCCGTGCGCGCCTCGGCGCAGCGCTTCGGAAATGTACGGTTCGCGATCGTGCATGCTGAGCACGAGCAACTTGAGCGCCGGCGCTGATTCGCGCAGTTCCGGCAGTAACGAAAGACCGCCGCCCGGCATCGAGATGTCCAAGGCGAGCACGTCGGGCTTCTGCGTGCGCACGACGAGGCGCGCCTCATCGGCGTTCTCGCATTCGCCGATGATGCCCATGTCCGTCTCCTCGTCGATGAGCGCGCGGAAGCCCGTGCGCACGATGGCGTGGTCGTCGGCAAGCACGATGCGGATCATGTCCGCAGCATAGCCGACGCGTTCGCGTCGGAAAGCTGGAATTTTTCCAGTCGCCGCGCGGCGGCGTTCGCTACCATTGCGGCATGAATCGCCTTCCCGTCTGGCTGCGCGACGCCGCGTGGAGTCTCGGCTACGCTGCGATCTTTCACGCGGCATTCCGGACCGCGCATCTGTTCTGGTATCTGCCCGCGGGCGTGCGCTTTGCCGCGCTGCTGTTTTCGCCGTATCGCCGCTGGCCATGGCTGATCACGGCGGAATCGCTGCTCTACGTCGTGTTCCTCTATTCGCCGTTCGTCGCCTCGCATGGCGTTGCCGGCATCGCCTTGCTCGTTTCGAATCCGCTGCTGGCCGCGGTAGGCGCGTGGTGGCTGCGCAGGAGCGGGTGGAGCGCGCCGCCATCGTCGCCTGCGGCGATGGCGCGCCTGCTCGCTTCTTTCGCATTGGCGGCCAGCGGCGCGCTGCTCGGCAACCTGTTATATCCCTTCAGCGAAGCGGCGCGGCTCTCCAGCGCGCTGTTGTACCTGCAGTTGGTGCTTGGCGACTACATCGGCAT
>JAKPAN010000323.1 GCA_029779475.1 Pseudomonadota bacterium | reverse complement strand
CGCTGCGCCTGCGCGAGAAAGGCGTCGCCGAAGAAGTCGTCGTCGTCACCATCGGCCCGGCCGATGCGCAGGCGCACATCCGCAACGGCCTCGCGATGGGCGCGAACCGCGCGATCCACGGCGTCACGACCGATGCGGTCCATCCGGTCACCGCGGCGCGCGCGCTGCAGACGAGCGTCGAGAAGGAACAACCCGGCATCGTGCTGCTCGGCAAAGAGGCGATCGAAGACGATTGCAACCAGACTGGCCAGGTGCTCGCCGCGCGGTGGGATCGTCCGCAGGCGACGTTCGCGTCGAAGGTGGAAGTGAACGGCAACGCCGCGCGCGTCACGCGCGAGGTCGACGCCGGCCTCGAGACGATCGAAGTCGACCTGCCCGCCGTCATCACCACCGACCTGCGCCTCAACGAGCCGCGCTTCATCAAGCTGCCGGACATCATGAAGGCGAAATCCAAGCCGATCGAAACGCTGCAATTCGCCGATCTCGGCGTCGAGTCCGGCGATCATCTCAAGACCACGCACTACGCGCCGCCGGCCAAGCGCAGCAAGGGCGTGATGGTGAAGGACGTGGCCGAACTCGTGGCCGCGCTGAAGACGAAGGGGCTGGTCTGATGAGCAAGATCCTGATCGTTGCCGAACATCTCGACGGCAAACTCAATGCCAGTACCGCGCGCTGCGTCACCTGCGCGAAGCAGATCGGCGCCGACGCCATCGACGTGCTGGTGCTCGCCGCCGATCCGGCCGGCGTCGCCGCCGAAGCCGCGAAGATCGACGGCGTGTCGAAGGTGCTGACCGTCGCGCGCGCCGAGAACGCGCACGCACTCGCCGCGATCTACGCGCCGCAGATCGCCGCCGCCGCGAAGAACGGCTACACCCATCTGCTCGCGCCGTCGACGACGTTCGGCAAGGACGTGCTGCCGCGCGCGGCCGCGCTGCTCGGCGTCGCGCAGGTGTCGGACATTTCCGCGGTCGAAGGCGCGTACACGTTCAAGCGCCCGATCTACGCCGGCAACGCGATCGTCACAGTCGAGGCGCCGGCCGGTGAAATCCTCGTCGGCACCGTACGCACCGCGTCGTACGCGGCGGCTGGCGCCGGCGGCAACGCGGCGGTCGAAACGCTCGCGCTCGACGTCGCCCTGCCCTCGCACACGCGCTTCGTCGAACTGAGTTCCGGCAAGAGCGATCGCCCGGACCTGCAGAGCGCAGCGAAAGTGGTTTCCGGCGGCCGCGCGCTCGGCTCGTCCGATGCGTTCAAGATCATCTACGCGCTCGCCGACAAGCTCGGTGCCGCGGTCGGCGCCTCGCGCGCGGCGGTCGACGCCGGCTACGTGCCGAGCGACCTCCAGGTCGGCCAGACGGGCAAGATCATCGCGCCGGAGCTGTACGTCGCGATCGGCATTTCCGGCGCGATCCAGCATCTCACCGGCATCAAGGACGCCGGCACGATCGTCGCGATCAACAAGGACGCCGAAGCGCCGATCTTCGAGATCGCCGACTACGGCCTCGTCGGCGACCTGTTCGCGCTGGTGCCCGAGCTCACCGCGGCAGTCTGATCGACGCAGCCGCGCCGCCGATGCGGCGCGGCTCAACCGGCCAGCAGCCACTCCGCCGCGCGCTCGGCGATCATGATCGTCGGCGCGTTGGTGTTGCCGCCGACGAGCGTCGGCATGATCGACGCGTCGACGACACGCAAGCCTTCGATGCCGCGCACGCGCAGTTCGGAATCGACGACGGCTTCGTCGTCATCGCCCATGCGGCAGGTTCCGGATGGGTGGTAGATCGTTTCGGCCTTGCGTCGGATGAAGGCGGCGAAGTCGGCATCGGACTTCGCTTCCGCGCCGGGGAAAATTTCTTCGCCGCGATAGGGCGCGAATGCGGCCTGCGCGAGGATGTCGCGCGACAGGCGCGCGCCTTCGATCATCGTGCGCAGGTCCTCGCCCTCGGCATCGCTCAGATAGTTCGCACGGATCGCCGCATCGGCGAACGGGTCGGCCGAGCGCAGGCGGATCGTGCCGCGGCTTTTCGGCCGCAATGCGCAGGCGTGCACGGTATAGCCGAAGCCTTCGAGCCGATTGCGGCCGTGGTTGTCGAGCAACGCCGGCACGAAATGGAACTGCACGTCGCAGCGCGCGTCCGGCGCGTGGCGCGTGCGCGCGAAACCGCCGGCTTCGGCAACGTTCGAACTGCCGATGCCATCGCGCTTGAGCAGGAAACGCAGCGCGACCGCGACGTCGTTGATCTTGTCGTAGGTGACGGCTTTCGTCGAACGCACCAACGTGCAGACGTCGAGATGATCCTGCAGGTTCGCGCCGACGCCGCGCAGATCGTGCTCGACGGCGATACCGTGTTCGCGCAGATGATCGGCCGGGCCGATGCCCGACAACATCATCAACTGCGGCGAATTGATCGCGCCGCCGGAGAGGATCACGCAGCCGCCTTCCGCGCGATGCGTCGCGCCGCGATGGCGATATTCGACGCCGCTGGCACGCGCGCCATCGAGCAGCACGCGCGTCGCCGCCGCACCGGTGAGCACGGTCAGGTTCGCGCGCGTGCGCGCCGGGCGCAGGTACGCCGCCGCAGCCGAGCAGCGCGCGCCGTTCTTCTGCGTGACCTGATACAGACCGAAGCCAGCTTGCGTGGCGCCATTGAAATCTTCATTGCGCGCAAAGCCGGCTTGCACCGCGGCGTCGATGAAGACCGCCGACAACACATTGTGATGACGCAGATCCGACACCGCGAGCGGGCCATCCGCGCCATGGAATTCGTCCGCGCCGCGCGTGTTGCCTTCGGCGCGCTTGAACACGGGCAACACGTTGCGCCACGCCCAGCGTTCGTCGCCCGTCGCAGCGGCCCATTCGCCGTAGTCGCGCGCATCGCCGCGCGCGTAGACCATCGCGTTGATCGAACTCGAGCCGCCGAGCACCTTGCCGCGTGGCCACCACAGGCGGCGGTTGTCGAGGTTCGGCTCGGGCTCGGTGTCGTAGCACCAGTTGACGCGCCGATTGACCGCGAGCTTGGCGAGACCCGCAGGCATGTGGATGAACGGATGCCAGTCGCGGCCGCCGGCTTCGAGCAACAACACGCGATGCGCGGGATTCGCGCTGAGGCGATTGGCGAGCACGCAACCGGCCGAACCGGCGCCGACGATGATGAAGTCGTAGGTCATGGACGAATGCAAGGCGAAGACGCCATCGAGGATAGAGCGCGACTGTAGAGCAAATGCCCCAGAGCGCCGTCGATGCGACGCCGTTGCGCATGCGCGCTGTCGCCGAAACGCGGCGGCGCGCATGCTAGGCTTGCGCGGCCTTTACGACCGCGCGACCGCGTCTTGCCGAAAAGTCCCGCCATCCAGCGCCACGAATGGTTCGCCGTCGCCGTCGCTTTCGCGTATTTCTTCTGCGTGCTTGCCGCCTATTACGTGTTGCGGCCGGTACGCGACCAGCTGTCCGCCGCGGTCGGCTCGACCGCGCTGCCGACGTTCTATCTCGTCACCTTCGTCGCCACGCTGGCGCTGACGCCGCCGTTCGGCGCGCTCGTCTCGCGCTACCCGCGTCGCGTGTTCGTGCCGCTCACGTATCTGTTTTTCATGCTCGGCACGGTCGCGTTCATTCCGCTGTTCCAGATGCAGGACGCGATCGGTGCGCGCCTGCTCGGCTCGGTGTTCTTCGTCTGGATCAGCGTGTTCAACCTGTTCGTGGTCGCCGTGTTCTGGAGCTTCATGGCGGACTTGTTCGACGCGGAGCAGGCGCATCGGCTGTTCCCGATCGTCGCGCTCGGCGGCGCGGTTGGCGCGATCGCCGGGCCTGTGCTGACCAAGTCGCTCAATTCCATTGTCGGCGTCAGCGGCCTGCTCGTCGTTTCCGCGCTGCTGCTCGGCGCCGCCATCGTCTGCGTGTTCGCGCTCGCGGGCTGGGGCCAGCGTCATCCGGTGATCGGGGACGAGCGCCGCGACGAACGCATCATCGGCGGCGGATTCTTCGCCGGCGCGATCGAGACGCTGAAGTCACCGCTGATGCGCCGCATCGCGCTGCTCATGCTGCTCGGCGATGCGGTCGGCACGGTCATCTACGCGCTGCTCGTCGACTACAACGGCGCGGTGAACGCGACGCGCGAGGCGCGCATCGACTTCCAGGCCAACATCGACCTCGCCACCAACGTGCTGCAGATGCTGCTGCAGATCGGCGTCACGCGCACGCTGATGGTACGGCTCGGGCCGCAGTTCCCGCTAGCGCTGGACGGCGTCGTCAAGGCGGTCATGCTCGCGCTGTTCGCGATCTTCGGCGGCCCGTGGATCGCCGCGGTCGCCGTGCTCACGCGCGCGAGCGCCTACGGCATCTTCAAGCCCGCGGCGGATTCGCTCTACACGCGCGTCGATGCGGAAACGCGCTACAAGACGAAGAATTTCATCGACACCTCGGTCTGGCGTTTCGGCGACGTCGTCGTCACCAGCGGCTTCAACGGATTGCGCGCGCTCGGCATCAGCGTGCCGGTGATCGCGCTGCTGACCGTGATCGCCGCCGCCGCGTCCGCACGCATCGGCTGGACGGCCGCGCGCCTGCTCGAAGACTCGCCGCAGAAGCGCCCGCTTCAATAGCGCCCGCATTCACAGGCGCGAATAGCTCCACGACTGCATGCGCCCGTCGCGATACGGCATCACGCCGTGGAACGGGCGCGGATCGGCGTCGAAGACGAGTGGCAGGAAGTGGCGGTCGCCGTCCCACATCGGCAATTCGTGCAGGCGATCGAGTTCGACCCATTCCAGCGCGCCTTCCGGATTGCGTTCGAGCGGCATGCCGGAAAAACGCGTGATCGTGAAGATGAAACCGAGCCAATCCTCGCCGCGCTTGCCGAAGCCGGGCCAGTTGATCGTGCCGCGCAGCTGCCACTCGTCGCATTCGATGCCGGCTTCCTCGCGGATTTCTCGACGCATGCCGGCGAGCACGTCCTCGTGCGGATCGAGCTTGCCGCCGAGGCCGTTGTATTTGCCCAGGTGCTGATCGTCGGGCCGCGCGTTGCGATGGATCATCAGCACGCGCTTGCCGTCGGGCGAGAGCACGTAGCCGAGCGTGGCGACGATGGGCGTGTAAGGCATGAAACGACTCCCGCGATCCGTCCGGGATCGCCGCATTCGAACGAGTGGGTCGCGTCTTGGAGGACGCCCGGTTCGGATACTCTAACCGCGGCCACCCCGGGCCGCACTTCCCATCGACATGCGCTCATGACCCTCGACATCCTTTCCGAACAACGTTGCTTCGGCGGCTTGCAAGGCTTCTACAAACACGCATCGAAGGAAACCGGCGGCGCGATGAAGTTCGGCGTGTTTCGCCCGCCGCTCGCGGCCGGCGACAAGGCGCCTGTGCTGTATTACCTCGCCGGGCTCACCTGCACCGAGGAAACTTTCGCGATCAAGGCCGGCGCGCAACGCGTCGCCGCCGAACTCGGCCTGATCCTCGTCACGCCCGATACGAGCCCGCGCGATACCGGCATCGACGGCGCCACCGGCGATTGGGAATTCGGTGAAGGCGCCGGCTTCTATCTCGACGCGACGACGCCCGCATTCGCGTCGCGCTTCCGGATGTACAACTACGTGACGAACGAATTGCCTGCGGTGATCGGCGCGAACTTCGCCGACGCCGATGTCTCGCGCGCGTCGATCTTCGGTCATTCGATGGGCGGCCACGGCGCATTGACGATCGCACTGAAGAATCCGCAGCGCTATCGATCCGTCTCCGCATTCGCGCCGATCGTCGCGCCGAGTCAGGTGCCGTGGGGGCACAAAGCGTTGCCGCGCTATCTCGGTGACGACGCGAATGCCTGGCGCGCGTACGACACGGTCGCATTGCTCGAAGACGGCGCGCGCTTTCCCGGCGAACTGCTCGTCGACCAAGGCGAAGCCGACAAGTTCTTCGACGTGCAATTGCAGCCGCAGCGCCTCGAAGTCGCCTGCACCGCTGCCGGACAAGCGCTGCGCCTGCGCCTGCACGCGGGCTACGACCACAGCTACTGGTTCATCCAGAGCTTCGTCGAGGATCACCTGCGCCATCATGCGCGCGCGTTGCGCGGCTGAGGTCGTCGAGTCTTCCGGAAAGCGCCGCTACTCGCCGATGTCTTCATTCCACAATGCAGGCTGCTCGCGCATGAAGCGCTCCATGAGCGCGATGCAGCCTGGATCGTCGAGGACGGTCAATTCGACACCGCGGCTGCGCAACCACTCTTCTTCGCCGAGGAACGAACGATTCTCGCCGATGATGACGCGCGGAATGCCGTAGAGCACGATCGTGCCACTGCACATCGAACACGGCGACAACGTCGTGTACAGCGTGCATTCGCGATACACGCGCGCCGGTTGCCGGCCAGCGTTCTCGAACGCATCCATTTCGCCGTGCAGGATCGGGCTGCCGTTCTGCACGCGGCGGTTGTGGCCGCGGCCGATGATGCGGCCTTCGTGAACGATCACCGACCCGATCGGGATGCCGCCTTCGGCGAAACCGGCTTCGGCTTCGGCGCGCGCGGCGGCGAGGAATGTTTCGTGGCTGGCATCACGCTGCGACATGCACGGGCTCCGTCTGGATCGGCGCGCATGTTCGCATATCGACCTTGCAATCGCGGCGCACTTGCGCGTGCGCCGCGATGATCGTCACGCCGCGGAACGCAGCGACGCCGGCTTGACGTGCTTGCCCGCGGCGAGTTCGGTCGGGTCGAAATCGTCGACCGAGATGAATTCGAACGTGGCCTTGCGCACGCGCGCGAGCAGGTCGCGTTCGGCGTCGCTGATGACGCCCTTCGCGACGGCGTCCGCGAGTTGCGCGTCGTAGTCGTAACCGGCGAGTTCGCCGCCTTTCGCGGCCTTGAGGAACTTGCGTTCGATCGGCTCGGCGGCGATCACCTCGGGCAGGATCGCATTCATGCGGCCGACCGGATTGTTCGCATTCGGCGTGAGGTAGACCCATTCGGCGAGACGGTCGCGCGCTTCGCCGGGCGCGCACAGGATCGCGGCGACGCGGCGGCCGAGGCCATCCGACGGCGGTACCTCACGGCGACCGAACGGGAACACGAGCGCGCGCAACACCCACGCGACCGGGCGCACCGGGAAATTGCGCAACACGCCGTCGAGCGCGTCCTGCATGCGATGCACGCAGTCGTGGAACGCCCACGCGAGCAGCGGCTGGTCGTTGACCGGACGGCCCTGATCTTCGTAACGCTTGAGCATCGCGCTGGCGATGTAGAGGTTCGACAGCACGTCGCCGAGACGTGCGGAAATCTTTTCCTTGAACTTGAGCTTGCCGCCGAGCACGAGCATCGAGGTGTCGGCGACGAGCGCGAGCGCCGCCGCATAACGATTGAGCTTGCGGTAGTAGCGGCGCGTGTACGCGTTGCCGGGCACATTGCCAATGCGCCCGAACGTGAGTCCAAGCACGAGGCTGCGCACCGCGTTCGACACGGCGAAACCGACGTGTCCCCACAGCGCGGAATCGAACGCCTTGAGCTTCTCGCGATAGTCCGAAAGCTTGAGCGATTCCATCTCGCGCAAGACGTAGGGATGGCAGCGGATCGCGCCCTGACCGAAGATCATGAGGCTGCGCGTCATGATGTTCGCGCCTTCCACCGTGATCGCGATCGGCGAGGTCTGCCACGCGCGGCCCGCGTAGTTCGACGGGCCGAGTTGCACGCCCTTGCCGCCGTGGATGTCCATGACGTCCTTGGCGACTTCGCGGCCAAGCTCGGTCGCGTGGTATTTCGCGATCGCGCTCGGCACCGCAGGCTTTTCGCCGCGATCGACCGCGGCCGCACTCGCCTTCGACAGTGCGCTGATCGCATACGCGCGACCGCCGATGCGCGCGAGCGCTTCCTCGACACCCTCGAAGCGGCCGATGGCGATACCGAACTGCTTGCGAATGCGCGCATACGCGCCCGCCGCGATCGCGCCGGCCTTGACGCCGCCCGAGGCGTTCGACGGCAACGTGATGCCGCGTCCGACAGACAGGCATTCGACCAGCATGCGCCAACCCTGCCCAGCCATCTTCTCGCCGCCGATGAGCTGCGACAGCGGCACGAACACGTCCTTGCCGCGTACCGGGCCGTTCTGGAACGCCGCGTTGAGCGGGAAGTGGCGACGACCGTATTCGAGACCTTTCGTGTCGTGCGGCAGCAGCGCGAGCGTGATGCCGATGTCGTCCTTGTCGCCGAGGATGTGCTCGGGGTCGTACATGCGGAACGCGAGGCCGAACAGCGTCGCCACCGGCGCCAGCGTGATGTAGCGCTTGTCGAAGGTGAGGCGCACGCCGATCACGTTCGCGCCGTTCCATTCGCCCTTGCAGACGATGCCGTAGTCGGGAATCGAGGTCGCATCCGAACCCGCGTAGGGGCCGGTCAGCGCGAAGCACGGAATCTCGCGGCCGTCGGCGAGGCGCGGCAGATAGTAGTCGCGCTGTTCCTGCGTGCCGTAGTGGAGCAGCAGTTCGCCCGGGCCGAGCGAATTCGGCACGCCGACCGTCGACGACAGCGAAGCCGACGCGCCCATGAGCTTCTGCAGCACCGCCGATTGCGCGAGCGCGGAAAGCTCGAGGCCGCCGTATTTCTTCGGAATGATCATGCCGAAGAATCTTTCCTTCTTGACGAAGTCCCAGATCTCCGGCGACAGGTCGGCGAGTTCGTGCGTGATCTGCCAGTCGTTCGTCATCGCGCACAGGCGTTCGACCGGGCCGTCGAGGAAGGCCTGCTCTTCGATCGACAGCTCGGGCTTGGGTTGCGCGAGCAACTTCTTCCAGTCGGGCTTGCCGCTGAACAGTTCGCCTTCGAAGCCGACCGTGCCGGCGTCGAGCGCGATTTGCTCGGTGTCGGAAAGTTTCGGCGTGACCTTCTGGAAGATCGCCAGCAGCGGCGCCGACAGGCGCTTGCGGCGGAAGTCGACAAGATTGAGCGGCACCGCGACAAGCGCGAGCAGCAGAAGCGGAATCGCCGTCGCCAGCACACTCGAACCGCACAGCCACGCGGCGATGACGATGACGACCGCGGTCGCGATCGACCAGTGCAGCAAGCGCAATCGCAAATACGCCGCGACGAGTATCGCGAGCACACCGAACAGGAAAGGAGCGAACGCCGTCATTGCAGGATCCTCGGCAGCAGGCGAACCGGCTTCGCGCCGGCTCCATACGCATCAGTATGGAACGGCTTTTTTTGCAATGTCAAACGCGACGGTCGCGGGATCGAGCGCCTTTCGTCGCGTCGCCGCCTGCGGCACACTGCGGAAATGGCGACGAAAATCACAAAAATCGAACCGAAAGCGCACCTGTCCGCCGCAGACTGGGAACGCGCCGCGCTCGAAACGCTGGCCGAAAACGGCCTCGCCGCGGTCGCCGTCGAACCGCTCGCGCGACGCCTCGGCGTGACCAAGGGCAGCTTCTACTGGCATTTCCCGACGCGCGAGGCGTTGATCCAGGCCACGATCGAACGCTGGGAACACGACGACGAGGAGCAGGTGCTCGCGCCGACCGCGACCGTCACCGACCCGCGCGAACGCCTGCGCGAACTGATCCGCCAGGTCAGCCACAAACGCCAGTCGCATGCGATCTTCGCGGCGCTGTTCAAGGCGATCGACCAGCCGTTGATCGGGCCGCTCGTCGAGCGCGTCTCGCAGCGGCGCATCGACTTCGTCACCGACGCGTTCCGCCAAGCCGGCTTCGACGCGAACACCGCCGCCAACCGCGCCCGCCTCGCCTACTCCGCCTACGTCGGTTTCGTGCAACTCGCCCAGATCGGGCAGCCGCGCATGACGCATGAGGAATTCGAGGATTACATCGGGGATTTCATGGAGACGCTGATTCCGCGGTGAGCGTGGGATGCCGGCTATCGCCACGGGCTCCTGCGAAACCCGCTTTCAGCGACGCCAACCAATGGACTTAATGACCGCCTTCATGCGACCGGAAGCCGTGACCCGCATGCCGACCTGCTTCGGCATCTCCGAAGGGCCAGAAAGATTGCGGAACTTGGACACTGTCTGGTGTTTGTTTCCGGGTGCCAGAGGCAGGCTGCTTTTGCCGAGGACACGCACGAGGGAACCGGACTCGTTCAACTCGTACAGCTCGAACGCAAGAGCCGCATCCGGCGCAGCCGATTCGACTTCATAGTCGATCCACATTTCCTCGGCATCGGGATTCATGTCCGACGCAACGGAGAGCACTTCGGTCCGGTTCGGATAGTCCCCTGCGACGACGATGACGTCGCCTCGATCCAGACTCGGATCAGTCGACCAGGCAGAAGCCGGCACGTCGACTTCGCCCGTGACCTGAAACCTCTGGAAGGTCGTTGCCCAAGCGAAACGATCGTGCAGCTTGGCGAGAAGGCTCGGTCGTCCATTCCTGGTTCGATAGATCCGGATCGCCGACTGCGGGCAGACTACTCTTTCGTCAGGCGCCCCGAAGAGAGCATCCATTTGACCGGAATCAAGCGCGCCCTCGTCGAGAATCTCGATATCGCCCGCATCCGGGCGACGGGACGGGGACAGCCAATCGAGATTGGTATTGAGCATGGTGCTTGGATGGAGATCGGAAGCGCGCAGAGGAACGAGCGTCAATTTCGGAATGCGGGCCATGACGGACATCGTGTTCCAGTACTCGGCAAACCCCACGCGCGCGTGGTATCTGCTGATGAGACCCCGCTCGCATTCGATCTGCGCCGATCGCGCATCGGGGATCCGGAAAGAACCGAACGGCCACGATTTGGACGAGTAGCCCGCGACCATCATGACCGCGACGGCAAGCACGGGCAAAGCTACCGACAAAGTCCGTTCGAAGCGTTGCAACCAGGGACGCAACGCAATCGGAATCACCAGACCCGCAAGGCACAAAGGCTGGTAGTAGCGGAACGCAGTCAAGTTCGCGTGACGGCCCAGCGCGATCGATGCAATGACGGGAAGGGCAATCGATATGAACAGAAACACCGAAAGGCGAAACATCCTGTCCGATGTCATGGACACCTTTCTCGAGCGCCACGATATCAACGATAAGTAGGCCAGCGTCGCGAATACCGCTCCCTCATAGAGCGAAAATATCCAGTCATGGGACAGCAATTGCCATAGATCGGCAAAGATGGTTTCCATGCTGGATCGGGCTAGGTTCGGCTCCGGCAACAACGCGGCGCCGAAGAATGTCGACGGCATGAGAAATCGGAGAATGCGATAGGCAATGAAAGCGGACGCCATGGATCCGGCCGCGAGCCAGCGCCAGCGCGCCGCATGCCCCGGGACGAGCAGCGCGGCGCACGCCGGTACGATGAACCAAAGCGCGAACGCCTGATCGGAAATCAAGGCTGCGAAACATAGCAAGGACAGTGCAACGGTGCCTCGCACGCTCTGCGCAGCACTCGCCTTGATCCAGACACCGATGCCGAGCAACGCGACGAGCAGAGTCCCCGAATGGATGTTCGGATAGAAGACGTATCGATAAAGCCATGCATACCAGCTCACGGGATTGCGTGCGCCGACGGCAACCAGCGCGACCCATCCGAGAAGCCACAACAGCCACATGATTCGCGCCGACGTTGACCCTTCGCTCTTGGCAATGCACGCGAACACCCAGCGCGTCAGCAGCAAGAACAACGCGGACTGGATAACCGCGTAGGCGAACACGCAAGAGAAGATGTCGGAAGTGAAGGAACGGATCGCCCATGCGAGGACCGTGTCCGGAAACCAGTAGGGCGCTATCGGGTAAACCCAGGCGCCGGGTCGCCCGCCGTGCTTGAAGAAGTCGTCGAACAATATGTACGGCATCACGCCGTCGGAGCTAAAAGGAAAGTCCGTCCCCCATCCCGACAGGCATAGCATCGCCGCAAGGGGCGCCACGATGGCGATCAAGAGCAGATCGAATGCTGCACCGTACGTCACGGCGGAAAAGATGGCGCCGGAACGGCGTATGCCTGCCGATTGAATCTCCAAAGCTCGTACCTCGATCGCGGTTTTGGCGACGTATTCGCGCGCGCCATTCGCATGTTTTTTTCCGAACACGATGTGTATTGAATTCCCGCACATTCGGAACAAGCCAATTCGGCGCAACCGTTCATGGGACGCGCGCGTTTCCGCCGATTACGGGTTGCTGTCTCCCCGACAGCCGTCAGACCCGACGATGCCGGGCTATGGGCACGCCATGGATGTCCCGCACAAGTTCGGCGCCAGTTCGACGATCGTGCCGCCCCATTGCAAACCGCCGCCGTTGTTGCCCACGAAGGTGGAACGCGCTACGCCCAGCGTGCCCTGCGTGTTCGTGATGGCGACGTGCGTGTTGTTTTTGAACACTGAATCGAGAATCTGGGATCCGCCATTGGCGAAAATCCCGACGTCGTTCCCGCTGACGGAGGCTCCAATGACGCTGGCGCCACTGGTCAAATAGATCCCGTATCCGGTATTTCCCTGGACGACGACATTGCGCACGACGGCGCCGTCGCCCTGCACGGCGAGACCGTATTGCGGATTGCGCGATACCGAGCAGCCGTCGATCAATCCGCCTTCGATGCCGATCTTGCCGTTCGCTGTGCCCGTGGAATTGACGACTGCCGCGCCGGCGCGCGCACGAATTCCGGCGTCACCGTTCTGTATCGCCTTGATGCCTTCCGCACGCCCGTCGTAACTGAGCAAAAGCCCTGTTCCCATGCCCGTGATCGAGCCGTTCCGGACGACGAGATTCGTCGGATTGTAGGACCAGGCATCGATCCCGGCAGCGCCTCCTCCGCTGATCGCGGGCGTGCACGTCGTCGGCGTCCCGCTGCACGCGATTGGCCCGACGACCCTGAATCCGTTGAGGTCGATCGTCACGTCGTTGGCCGCGACGACGATTCCGCCAGTCGCCGTATCCGGCGCGGTCAGGTTGCTGCTCAAGCGATAAGTCCCGGACGTGGTGATCGTCACCGGCAGCCCCGGCGCATCCCCCGGAAAACAGCCAACGTCCACGCACGCCTGATTGATCTCGAACGCGCCGTCGCCCGCGCGACACAGGCCGGCCATCGTCAAGCCGACCGCAACCACCATCCAATGCATCGTTTTCATGTCAGTCCTCGTACCGTTCCATGCCGCTGCGGAAAATGACGTCGGGGTTGCCGCTCGCCGCGAAATCGTTGAGCTTGCAGGGGCTGCACTGGACACCCAGCTGCGATTGACTCAGCGCCAGCGACCAGTTCGCCGACGAAGGCGCGTAGCGGAGAATCTCGCCCGCCTTGAAAGAAACCTCCGCGACGCGGCCAGCCGTATCGAATGCCATCAACAGATCACCGTTGGCGAGCCGCTCCAGCCCGGTGAGATTCAGGCCCGCCGCGATGCCGAGCGAATGCGCCGGATAGAGGATCGAAACCGCGCTGCCGTTCCAGCGCAGCACGTCGGCTGGCGAAACCGACGTGCCTGCGATTTTGGTCGCTGCGTCCACGCTGAAAAGAACGTCCGAACCGGACAGTGCCAGCGCGTCGAGCCTCACATTGGCAGGCAGCCCCATGTCACTGCCGCGCAGGAAGATCGTCGAGGTGCCATTCGCATTGCGACGCACGACATCGCGCGGCGTCACCGGCAAACCAGCGAATTTGAAAGCTGCGTCCGGCGCATAGAACACCGTATCGCCGTCGATGGCCAGCGCGCCGATCTGGACGTTGGCGGGAATGCCGGTATCCACGATCGCCGGTGCGGCCTGAAAGCGCTTGACCAAAATCTGGCCGCGCTTGAGGACACCGGCGCCGTCCGTGCGGATCGCGGTATCGAAAGTGGCTTGGAACGAATCCAGCCAGGTCGACGCAGTCGCATCGGGCGCGAACGCCCCGGCGGCAGCGATGACGGCCACGATGAGGCCGGCCATGCCGGCAACGGACAACCTTTCAGCGCGCGGACGCTGCGCCATGTGCCTTCTCCTGCCCCCCGTGCCGATGGAACAGGCTCCATCGACATGCGCACGTCCCATCGCGCGCCCGCCGGATATTGTATTTCCGAACATAAAGTGTCAAGAATTTCAGCACGACAGCGGGACGATGCACCCATACCGTCGGAAAACCTCTTCGCGCAGGATTTTTCCGATGAAGCGTTTCGCCGATCGCCTTCGCGAAGCGCGGATTGCCGCCGGCTTGACGCAGGAGCAGTTGGGCTTCGCGCTCGGTGTCACGAAGTCGTCGATCTCTGCCTGGGAAAACGGCCGCGAAACGCCGAGTTTCCGCATCCTGCCGCAGATGCGCATCGTGCTTAAACGTTCGCTCGACGAACTCATCTGCGGCGCGTCCGCTTCCTCGCGCGGGACGACCGTGCGTGACAGCAGCGGTGAGTACCTCGCCGACGACACCACACCCGCGGCGCGCGACAGCAAGGAGCGCGCGTTGCTGCTGCGCTATCGCGCATTGCCGCCGAAGCGGCGAGCCGCGCTGCTCGACTTACTCATCCCCTCGGATTCGCGCTGAAAATCCGCGGTTTTCCGCACTCTGCCTTGCAATGCCCCAAGGCCATCGCTACGTTTTTGTCTCCTTTTGTCCACGCGTCATCGCACGCCAATCGCCATGCCAAGCCGTCTCGAAGCGCTCAACCGATGGGTCGACGACGTCGCCCGTCTGACCCAACCCGACCGCGTCCATTGGTGCGACGGTTCCGACGCAGAAGCCAATGCGCTGCGCGCGCAGATGCTCGCCAACGGCACGCTGATCGAACTCAACCAGGACACGCATCCGGGCTGCACGCTGCATCGTTCGCATCCGTCGGACGTGGCGCGCGTCGAACATCTGACGCTGGTCTGCACGAAGCACGAGGAAGACGCCGGCCCGAACAACCACTGGATGGATCCGGCCGCGGCGCACGAGAAGATCGACGCGCTGTTCGCGGGCTGCATGAAGGGCCGCACGATGTATGTGATCCCGTACTGCATGGGCCCGATCGATTCGCCGATCTCGCGATGCGGCGTCGAGATCACCGATTCGCCCTACGTCGTCGCCAACATGCGTGTGATGACGCGCATGGGCGCGCCGGCGCTCGCACGCATCGAGTGCGAAGGCTCCGAGGCGCTCGCGCGCGGCGCGCAGCCGGCGTTCGTCAAAGGCCTGCACTCGATCGGCGAACTCGACCCCGAGCGCCGCTTCATCATGCATTTCCCGGAAGAACTCACGATCAAGTCGTACGGTTCCGGCTACGGCGGCAACGCGCTGCTCGGCAAGAAATGCCACGCGCTGCGCATCGGCTCGTTCCAGGCGAAAAGCGAAGGCTGGCTCGCCGAGCACATGCTCATCGTCGGCATCGAGAATCCGCAGGGCGAAACGCATTACGTCGCCGCGGCGTTCCCGTCCGCGTGCGGCAAGACCAATCTCGCGATGCTGATTCCGCCCGAGGGTTATCGCGAGAAAGGCTGGAAGGTCTGGACGATCGGCGACGACATCTGCTGGATGCGCCCCGGCGCAGACGGCCGTTTGTACGCGATCAATCCGGAAGCCGGTTTCTTCGGCGTCGCGCCCGGCACCGACAAGAGCACGAACCCGAACGCGCTCGCCTCGATCCAGCACGACACGATCTTCACCAACGTCGCCGTCACCGCCGACAACCAGCCGTGGTGGGAAGGCCTGCACGAAGGCGCGCCCGCGACCGACTGGCAAGGCCGTCCGTACGACGCGAAGAACGGCCCCGCCGCGCATCCGAATTCGCGCTTCACCGTGTCCGCGAAACAGGCGCCGAGCTGGTCGCCGAAAGCCGAAGACGCTCAAGGCGTGCCGATCAGTGCGATCGTGTTCGGCGGACGCCGTCCGTCGCTCGTGCCGCTCGTGTTCGAAGCGCGCGACTGGGCGCATGGCGTGCTCGTCGGCGCCGCGATGGGTTCGGAAACGACCGCCGCCGCGACCGGCGCGGTCGGCGTATTGCGCCGCGATTCGATGGCGATGAAGCCGTTCTGCGGATACAACTACGGCGACTACTTCGCGCACTGGCTGTCGTTCGACAAGGCCGGCGCGAAGCTGCCGAAGATCTTCCACGTCAACTGGTTCCGCAAGGGCGCCGACGGCAAGTTCCTGTGGCCCGGCTTCGGCGACAACCTGCGCGTGCTCGAATGGATCATCGACCGCTGCGACGGCAAGGCCGGTGCGCAGGAAACGCCGATCGGCTTCGTGCCGCGCGAAAGCGACCTGCACGTCGAAGGGCTCGCCCTGCGCGACGGCGCGCTCGACGAACTGCTCGACGTCGACCTCGACGGCTGGGCCGCGGAAGTCGAGGACATCGGCCGCTATCTCGACTCTTTCGGCACGCGCACGCCCGAGCGCCTGCGCGCCGAGCAGCGCCGCATCGCCGAATCGCTCGCGCGCGAAAACGAGCCGCAGCGGCGCGCAGTCGCATCCTGAGCGCCATCGCGTCAAAATGACGGGTTCACCGGCCGCGTTCGCGCGGCCGTGTTTCCTCCACGAACGTGCGAGCCCGCCGTGAACGACTTCCGATCCTCTCTCGACGACCATTACCGCCGTGCAGCCGATTTCCTGCGCAGCGGCGACTACACCAGCGCGCTCGATACCTACAACGCGATCCTCGAGATCGATCCCGCGCAGCCGATGGCATGGCTGGCCGTCTCGAACGCAGCGCTCGCCGCCGGCCACTTCCGCGAAGCCGTCGACTACGCACGCAACGCCGCCATCCACATGCGCGACAGCGGCCGCTTCGCCGGACTCGCCGAACTTGCGCACCATCTGCAGGGCATCGGCGAGACGCGTTTTGCCACGCACATCATCGAACGCGCGAACTGGTCCGACGTGTCCGCGCATCCCGACTACGCAGCCAGTCTCGCGCAATGCCTCGGCCTCGCCGACCAGCATGTCGAGGCGCTGCGCCTTCTCGATCTTGCGTTGGCGCGTCATGGCGCGACGCCGGCACTGAGCTACATGCGCGCGATGACGCTGCGCCATCTCGGCTACGGCGAGGAAGCGACTGCGGAATTCCAGCGCTGCCTGTCGATTGCGCCCGACTACGCTGCGGCGATGCTCATGCTCGCCGGCCACGATGCGAAAGCCGACGCCGCGAACCAGACCGCGCGCATCCGCGAAGCGCTCGCGCATCCGCAACTCGCCGACGCGCAGCGCACGCTGCTCGACTATGCGCTGTTCGCACAGCTCGACGCGGCCGGCGACACCGCCGCCGCGTGGCCCGCGCTCGCCGAAGGCATGCGTCTCAAGCGCGCGACGCTCGACTACGATCCGGCCGTCGAGCAAGCAACGTACGATGCGATGACGGCGCTTTGCGACGCACGCTTCGTTAAAAGCGCCGCGAACGAACCGCTCGCCGACACGCCGGTGTTCGTGTTCGGCATGCCGCGCACCGGCACCACCGTGCTCGAACGCCTGCTCTCCAACCACAGCCGCGTCGCCAGCGCCGGCGAGCTCGACGACTTCCACCACCAACTGTGCTGGGAAGCCGACACCTTCACGCGCCAGTCCGCCGACGCGAAATTGCTCGACGCCGCCGCGTCGATGGATTTCGCCGCGATCGGGCGCGCGTACGTGCAACGCACGCACTGGCGCGCGGGCAAGGCGACGCATCTCGTCGACAAGCATCCGCGCAACGCGATCTACGCCGGTTTCATCCGCAAGGCGCTGCCGCAGGCGAAGATGATCTGCCTGCTGCGCGACCCGATGGACAGCACGTTCTCCAACCTCAAGGAGCTGTTCGCGGGCGAGCATTACCCGTATAGCTACGACGCGCTGGAAACCGCGGCGCACGTTGTGCGTTTCCGCGAGATGCTCGCGCACTGGGACAAGATCATGCCCGGCGCCGTGCTCGTCGTGCGTTACGAGGAACTCGTGCGCGAGCCGGAACGCGTCATGCGTCTCGTGCTCGATCACTGCGGCCTGCCGTTCGAAGCCGCCTGTGCCGACCTCGCGCGCAACGCTGCGCCGTCCGCGACGGCGAGCAGTTCGCAGGTGCGCCAGCCGCTGCACACGCGTTCGATCGGCGCGTGGAGGCGCTACGCCAAGCCGCTGGCTGCCGCGGAAGCGTTCCTGCGCGAGCGCCTGCCCGCAGGCGAGTTCGGCGCTGACGTGCATTGAGCGTCGCGTCTTCGCAAGCGCGGACGCCTGAGTTTGCGGAAGACCGCAGCGAACGAACCTCGGCATGAAACGGGAGCGCGCTGCGAACGCCAACGGGTGTTCGCCGCGCGACTCAGAACGGCCCCGAGCCGTTGTAGCAGATCGCCGGATGCGCGGCCGGGAAGAAGAAACCGATGCTCATGCAGGTTTCGTCGGTCGTCTCGCTCTCGCCGTATTGGATCACGTTCGCGGTCGGATTCACGTATGAGCAATCGTGCGTTATGCCGTTGGACGGGAACGCATGGAAGTTTGCCGGCGAAAACTGCGCGATGGTCGGATGCGCCCAGTCGTCGCTGACGACGAGCGTGGTCGATCCGTCGGAAATCTTCGACTGCGTCGCAAAGCGATGCGTGCGCGTCGACAGCCACCAGAAGCTGGTGAACGGCGGCGACACGCAGGTCGCCGTCACGGACGCACTGCCCATGGCCGGGATGGCGATGTTGGTGTTCAAGGCCAGATACGAAGCCGTCTTTGTGTAAACCCGATCGGTGCCCAGCGTCTCGGCCTCGAGCAGCGCGGATGTCGTCAGCGGCGCAGTGCCGGAATTGCTCACGAACATTTGCAGGAAGACGGGCTGGCCGGCTTGAAGCTCGGCGGCGACGGGCGAACCGCTGCCATCCGTATCGGGAAAGACCATCTGCTCCGCAGGCGCATACGTCGAGTAAAGCCAGCCCGGGAGTGTGCTTCCGGTACCCAGCCCGCATGGCGTCTGGGTCAAGGTTCCAGGCGGCACCATTTCAATAGGCTGCCAGCTGCTGCTGTAGGCCGCATAGACGATGAAATGCGCCATGCCCGGCTGCATCAGCGAGGCCCAGCGCCGCACGCCGGCCACGTCGGTATTCGGCGTGCGGAAGTAGTAGCACCAGATTTCCTCAGCGCCCGGCGCGACCGTGATGTCCGGCGTCTGGATCTGGAAGCCCGGATCGAATCCGTTGCGGAACACAAGGTCGCTGGCTTGCGCGGATCCAAACAGCATCAGCAGGCATGTCGCGGCGATCACGCGGAACGATGCTTTCATGACAGCGCCCTCCCGCGCCCACTATATGCCTCGCGCCCGGGCCGCGAAAGCAGCCGGGCCGCCGCTTAAACCCTGCGCGACCGCACGGCATCCAAGCTGGCAAGATGAACGCCTGCCTTGCCATGCCCTTGCCGATGACCGCAGCGCCACGCACCGAAGTCGCCGAATCGGCCGACGCCGAACTGGTGCGCCGCGCTGCATCGGGCGACGTGCGGGCGTTCGAGTCGCTGTATCGCATGCACGCCGGCCGCGTGCACGGCGCCGTCTGGCGCCTGTCCGGCATGAACGAGGCGCGCGCCGAGGAACTCACGCAGGAAGCCTTCGTGCGCGCCTGGCAAAAGCTGCCTAGCTTCCGTTTCGAAAGCGCGTTCTCGACCTGGCTGCACCGGCTCGCCGTCAACGTCGCGCTCATGGACCTGCGCGGACGCGATCCCGAGGACACGGTCGACGCGGAAGCACTCGAAGCGCTCGGCGGCGCCGACACGCCGTTCTGCGCCGGCGAGCGTGCCGACCTCGAACAAGCCATCGCCAAACTGCCGCCACGTGCGCGCGCCGTGCTCGTGCTGCACGACGTCGAAGGCTGGAAGCACGAGGAAATCGGCCGCGAACTCGGCATGGCGGTCGGTTCGTCGAAGGCGCAACTGCATCGGGCGCGCGGACTGTTGCGCGGCTGGCTTTTGAATGAAGCGCGCGGTCAAGATGGCCGCGCCGGCTTTGGCAGCCGGGATGGTCGCAGGAGTACATCGTCATGAATGAATTCGAGATCCAGCGCGAACTGCGCCGCATGAACACGCCGCGCGAACCGCAGCGCGACTTGTGGGCCGGCATCGCCACGCGCATCGAAGCGGCGCCGAGCGTCGTCGCGCGGGCACCGCGCTGGCGCAAGCCCGCGTTCGCCGCGGCCGCGGGTATTGCGCTCGCCGTCGCCGCGTTCGCGACGTTGCGCATGCAAGCGCCGCCGGCGCCGTCCTTCGCCGCCGAAGATGCGCGCGCGCTGCTGCGCGCCGTGAAGACGCGCGCGCCGAACGACGATCCGCGTCTGCTCGCCGCGGCGATCGTGCTCGACTCCGCGCACGCCGAGTTGCAACAGGCGCTCGCGCAACATCCCGACAGTCCGTTCCTCGTCGACCTGCTCAACCGCACGCAGGCGCGACGCGACAAACTCGACCACTTCGGTGCCAACGCCGGCTGATCCGCAGGGAGCCATCGTCATGAAACCACCCATCTCTTCCGCCTTGTTCGTTGCGCTCGCCGCTGCAGGCATCGCGCACGCGCAGACGCCGATCCAGCAGAACATGTCCGCCGACGCGGACGCGCGCATCGACATCTCCAACGTGAAAGGCTCGATCACCGTCAGCGGCTGGGATGAACAGAAGATCGCCGTCACCGGCACGCTCGGCAAAGGCGCGAAGGGCCTCGCCATCGGCGGCGACAGCAAACACCTCACCGTGAAAGTCGAGCCGCCGCAGCGCGAGTTTTTCAGCTGGAGCTCCGACACGCAGATGGGCGGCACGACGCTCGACATCAAAGTGCCGCGTGGCGCGGCGCTGAAGATCGAAGCCGTCAGCGCCGACGTCGTCGTCAGCGGCGTCGCCGGGACTTCGCTCAACGTCGAAAGCGTCAGCGGAAAGTTGCGCCTGGACAGCGGCGCGAAGGCGCTCGAGATCGACAGCGTCAGCGGCGACATCGACCTCACCGCGAAATCGGACAAGGCGCACGTCGAGACCGTGTCGGGCAACATCCGCGCGCGCGGCCTCGGCGGCGAAGTGCGCCTGGAAACCGTGTCAGGCGACATCGACGCCGACAACTCGGGCTATCGTTTGCTCGATGCGGGCAGCGTGTCGGGCGGCATCAACCTGCGCGGCGCGCCGACAGCCGACGCGAGCGTCGCGGTGAAGACGATGAGCGGCGACGTGCACCTGCGCCTGCCCGAATCGGTGCCGGCACGGCTGCGCGCCAAGACCTTCAGCGGCGACATCCGCAGCGATTTCGGCAAGGTCGTCGAACCCGACCACGGCCCCGGCGCGAACCTCGACGCGACGCTCGGCAGCGGCACCACGCAAGTCCAGCTCGAAACCTTCAGCGGCGACATCGAAGTCCGCAAACCGTGACGCGCGGCGCGGCGCTCAGTGCGCCGCGCGCAACGCGAGCACGTCGCCGAGCAGCGCTTGCGCCGTGACTTCGGCGCCCGCACCGGGCCCCTGGATCACGAGCGGCTGCTCGCGATAACGCTGCGTGGTCAACGCGAAAAGATTGTCGTTGCCGGACAGGCGCGCCGCGGGGTGCGTCGGGGCGACGGCGACGAGGCCGACGCGAGCGCGCCCGCTTTCGTCGAGCCGCGCGAGGAAACGCAATACCTGCCCGTCACGCGCCGCTGCGACACGCAACGCTTCGAGCGGCGCGTCGAGTTCGCTCGCGCGCGCGAGGAATTCGTCGACACCGATCTCGCGCAAGGCTTCCGGCACGACGCCTTCGACCACGACCTCGTGCGCGTCGATCGCATGCCCGGCCGCACGCGCGAGGATGAGCAGTTTGCGCGCGACGTCGGCACCGCCGAGGTCGACGCGCGGGTCGGGCTCGGTGTAGCCGCGCTCGCGCGCCTCCCGCAGCAAATCGGAAAACGGGCGGCCGCCGTCGAAGTGGTTGAACAGCCACGACAGCGAGCCGGAGAACACGCCGTCCAGCGCGAGCAGCGAATCGCCGCACTGGCGCAGACGCAGCAGCGTCGACAGCACCGGCAAACCCGCGCCGACCGTTGCCGCGTCGCCGTAGCGGCGTCGCGATTGCCGGCTCGCATGGCGCAGGCGATTCCAGCCATCGAGCCGTTCGCCGAGCGCGGCCTTGTTCGCGCTGACGACGTGGCAACCGCGCGCGAGCCAATCGGCATGGCGCGATGCAACTTCGGCCGACGCGGTCGCATCGACGATCACGCGCTCGGCGAGTCCGCTGGCGTCGAGTGCGGCGAGCAGCGCGTTGTCGTCGCGCGATTGCGGCGAATCGCCAAGCAATCGACGCGCCTGCGCCGGCACGATGCCGCGCGCGTTGACAAGCTGGCGCGTCGAATCGGCGATCGCGACGAGATGAACGCCTTGCGCCGCCGGCGTCGCGAGTTGCGCAAGCAGCGTACGGCCGACGCCGCCGACACCAAGCAGCACGAGCGCGATGTCGCCGCGCGCGGACGCGACTGCGGGCAGCGCCGACTTGATCAGCGCGTTCATGCGCGCACCTGCGCGCGCTCGCTCACGCGCGCCGCGCGCGCGAGGGCCGCTGCGAGGTCGCGGCACAGGTCGTCGCCGTCCTCGATCCCGACCGAAACGCGCAACAGGTTGTCGCCGATGCCGGCGACGCGGCGCGCGTCCGGCGCCATCGAGGCGTGCGTCATCGTCGCCGGATGCGCGATGAGGCTTTCCACGCCGCCTAGCGATTCGGCGAGCGAGAAGAATTCGAGGCCGTCGACGAAGGCTTCGACCGCCGCGACGCCGCCGACGAGTTCGAAACTGAGCATCGCGCCGAAACCCGATTGCTGACGCGCGGCGAGCGCATGACCCGGATGGCTCGCGAGCCCCGGCCAGTACACGCGCGCCACGGCCGGATGCGCGTCGAGCAATGCCGCGGCGCGCTCGGCGTTCTCGCCATGCGCGCGCAGCCGCGGGCCGAGCGTGCGCAGTCCACGCAGCGTGAGGAAACTGTCGAACGGCGCGCCGGTGAGACCGAGGCAATTGCCCCACCACTTGAGTTGCGCAGCGACGGCTTCGTCGCGCGCGATCACCGCGCCGCCGACGACATCGCTGTGGCCGTTGATGTATTTCGTCGTCGAATGCACGACGACGTCGGCGCCGAGCGCGAGCGGCTGCTGCAACGCCGGGGACAAGAACGTGTTGTCGACGACGGCGAGCGCGCCGACCGCATGTGCGGCTTGGGCGACATGGCGCACGTCGGTGATGCGCAGCAAAGGATTCGACGGCGTTTCGATCCACACCAGCGCGGGCTTTTCGGCGAGCGCGGCGGCGAGTTTCACCGGATCGGTGAGGTCGGCGAAAACGACGCGGAAGCGCCCTTTTTTCGCCCACGCGTCGAGCAGGCGCCAGGTGCCGCCGTAGCAATCGTGCGCGGCGACGACGAGACCGCCGTGCGGTACGAGTTCGAGCGCCAGCGCGACAGCGGCCATGCCGCTCGACGTAACGACGGCGGCCGCGCCGCCTTCGAGATCGGCGAGCGCGGCGGCGAGCTGATCGCGCGTCGGATTGCCGCTGCGGGAATAGTCGTACGGACGCTTGCGGCCGAAACCTTCGAACGTGTAGTTCGTCGACAGATGCAGCGGCGGCACGACCGCGCCGTGCTGGGTGTCGCTCTCGATGCCGGCGCGCACGGCGCGCGTCTGCGCGGACAGGCTCATCGCGCACCTCCCGCGAGGGCAAGCACTTCGACGAGGATCACGCCGATCTGCGCGTCCTCCTTGAGGAAACCGTCGTGGCCGTAGCGCGATTCGATGACGTGCAGCGTCGCCGACGCGCCGCAGCGGCGCTGCAATTCGCACAGGTCGGCAAGCGGCACGACGCGATCGGACGAGATGCCGACCAGTGTCGTCGGCACGCGGATGCTTTCCGGCGCGACGGCATGCAGGTCGATCGACTCCGACAGCGCGAGGTAGCGCTCGCCGTCGAAACGCTCGACGAAGCGCGCACCCGATGCGCACAGCCACGGTTCCTCGGCGAAATGGAAACGACCGTCCGCGAACACAGGCTCGCCGCTACATCGTTCGGCGAATTCGCGTTCGCTGCGATACGTCGTCATCGCCAGGCGCCGCGCCAGCGCGAGGCCCGCCGCGCGGTCGCCGCCACGCGCGCCGAGGCGCACGATCTCGCGCTGGATGTTGCGCAACGCGATGCTCAGCGGATGCGCGCGATGCGCGCCGGCGATCGCGACGAGTCGCGTCACCCGCTGCGGATGCGTAGCCGCGAACGCAAGTCCGACCATTGCACCGTAGGAAGAGCCGACATACGCATGGATGCGCTCAATACCTAACGCATCGAGCAGCGCGGCGAGCGCCGCGGCCTGGTCGCGCGTATCGACGGCGAGCGCGTCGCCGAGGTCGCGGCATTCGATCCAGTCGATCGACAAGACGCGGCAGCACCGCGTGTCGATCGCGCGGCCGTCACCGGCGATGCCGTGCCACCAGCCTTCGATATTCTCGCCGGGCAATGCGTTGCGATCCGCCGAAATGCCGCCCTGCACGACGACGACGGGCGCGTTCGCGGCGCCTTCAAGGCGCCAATGGACGCGCACGTCGCGTGCGGCGTCGGCATATTTCGGCGTGAAGCGCACGAGCGTTTCGCCGCCGCGGCATTCGCGCGCCGCAGGCGAATCGGCGAAACCGGGATCAAAACCGTCGGGAAGGACGGCGCTCGCGGCGAGGTCGAGCGCATGGGCTTGCAGGGTCATCGTACGTCTCCGGTCGAAGCCCATCGACCGCGACACCGGATATGCGCCGCACGGCCGCCCGCATCGAAGCGGCGGCGTTGCGACTCATCTCTCGGCCGGACGCGATGCGTCCCCGCGGGATTTGGCACCTGGCGGAAATCCGCTGGTTGCCCCGGCATCAAAGGGCCTGTCCCTCCGCCGGTCTCGATGAGCGTTTCGGAGACTCTAACGGCAGATGCGTTGATTGTAAATAGCCATATGGACGGCTAAACGTCCATATCATGAAAAGTCATATGCACAGCGGATCGTTGCGGCGTCATAGGGAATTTTCTCCGACCAGGTCGCGCACGAGGCGCGCTCCGGAAAGCTCAACGTCGCTCCGGCGCAGCGCTAGAATCGCCGCAACGCCCCATGTCGCCAGCCCATGACACGCGCCCCACAAGAAGCTGTCGGCGCCGCCTACGATCCCGCGCTGATGCTGCGCGCCCGGGAATTGAGCTGGATCGCGCTCGAACGCATCCGCGACTTCATGCGGCCGGGCATCGGCGAGGAAGAAGCCCGGACGAAGGCGGAAGACGTGTTCCGCGCGCTCGGCATGCAGCGCCTGTGGCACCGGCCTTACATCCGCATCGGCGCGAACACGCTGAAGACTTATCGTCAGGCTTCCGAAGCCGACGTGCGGCTCGGCGAGAACGACATCTACTTCATCGACCTCGGCCTCGTCTTTGACGGACACGAGGGCGATGTCGGCGACACCTTCACGGTCGGCGATGCGCCCGCACAGCAGGCTTGCGCCGACGCCGCGCGCGCTTTGTTCGGCGAAGTCGCCGGGGAATGGCGCGCGAATCGCACCAGCGGCCACGATCTCTACGCATTCGCCGCGCGACGCGCGCAGGCGATGGGCTGGCGCCTCAACCACGACATCAAAGGCCATCGCCTCGGCGATTTCCCGCACGCGATCCACAAGGGCGGCGACCTCGGCGATTTCGCATCGGCACCGGCGCCGGGCTTGTGGGTGCTGGAAATCCAGATCGCGCATCCGAGCGAGCCGTTCGGCGCGTTCCACGAGGACTTGCTGTTCGATCTGCCGCCGACCGGCTGAGCGCACGCGATTCCGCGCTAAAATGGGCGGTTCACGTTCCGCACGCGTCCGCCCATGTCAGACCACGCCACCGAAACCCGCCGCCGCCGCACGTTCGCGATCGTCTCGCATCCGGACGCCGGCAAGACCACGCTCACCGAAAAGCTGCTGCTGTTCGGAGGCGCGATCCAGATGGCCGGCAGCGTCAAGGGGCGCAAGGCCGCGCGTCATGCGACGTCGGACTGGATGGCGCTCGAAAAGGAACGCGGCATTTCGGTCACGTCGTCGGTGATGCAGTTCCCGTACGAAGGCAAGATCGTCAACCTGCTCGACACGCCCGGCCACGCCGACTTCGGCGAGGACACCTATCGCGTGCTCACTGCGGTCGATTCGGCGCTCATGGTCATCGACTGCGCGAAGGGCGTCGAGGAACGCACGATCAAGCTCATGGAAGTGTGCCGCCTGCGCGACACGCCGATCATGACCTTCATCAACAAGCTCGACCGCGAAGGCCGCGCGCCGATCGAACTGCTCGACGAAGTCGAATCGGTGCTCAAGATTCCCTGCACCCCGGTGACCTGGCCGATCGGCATGGGCTCGCGCCTCAAGGGCGTCTACCACCTGCTGCTCGACGAGGTGCACCTGTTCGAGCCGGGCCGCAATTTCACGCGCCAGGATTCGACGATCTTCAAGGGCCTCGACGATCCGCAGCTCGCGCAGCGCATCGGCGCGGACGCGCTCGCCGAACTGCGCGACGAACTCGAACTCGTGCGCGGCGCGTCGCATCCGTTCGACGCGGACGAATACCTCGCCGGCCGCCTCACGCCCGTGTTCTTCGGCTCGGCGGTCAACAATTTCGGCGTGCAGCTGTTGCTCGATTTCTTCGTCGAACACGCGCCGGGCCCGCAACCACGCGCGACGACGACGCGCACGGTCGAGCCGCTCGACGAAACCTTCAGCGGCTTCGTGTTCAAGATCCAGGCGAACATGGACCCCGCGCACCGCGATCGCGTCGCGTTCCTGCGCGTGTGCTCGGGCCGCTACGACGCCGGCATGAAGATGCTGCACGTGCGCAGCGGCAAGGACATGCGCATCGCCAACGCATTGACGTTCATGGCGTCGGATCGCGAGATCGTATCGACCGCGTATCCGGGCGACGTGATCGGCCTGCACAACCACGGCACGATCTCGATCGGCGACACCTTCACCGAGGGCGAGTCGCTGTCGTTCACCGGCATTCCGAACTTCGCGCCGGAGCTGTTCCGCCGCGCGCGGCTCAAGGATCCGCTCAAGATGAAGGCGCTGACGAAGGGGCTCGCGCAGCTGTCGGAGGAAGGCGCGACGCAGTTCTTCCGCCCGCTGATGTCGAACGATCTCATCCTCGGCGCGGTCGGCGTGCTGCAGTTCGACGTCGTCGCCTACCGCCTCAAGGACGAGTACGGCGTGGAAGCCGCGTTCGAGAACGTCGGCGTCGTCACCGCGCGCTGGGTGCATTGCAACGATGCGAAGAAGCTCGAGGAATTCCGCGAGAAGAACGCAATGAATCTCGCCATCGACGCGGCCGGCGAACTCGTCTACCTCGCGCCGACGCGCGTGAACCTGCAGCTCGCGCAGGAACGTTCGCCGGGCGTCACGTTCGCGGCGACGCGCGAGCATGCGCATGCGGTCGACGCGGGCAACTGACCGCCTGCGCCGTCGAGCGCCGATTCGGCGCGAGCCGAGGCGCAACTCAACGATGACCGCTCGGTTCGGCAGCGCGTCACCTGGACGAAGCGGGATTCGGCGATAGGCGAATCAGCCGTTCTTTCCCGCGACCAAGGCAAGCCCCGGACGCCGGCGTTCGACGCGCTGTTCGTCGAGCATGCCGAACGCTGAGCACGGCTCCGATCCGGCAATGCGCGGCCAGACGGGAACGGAAAAGAAAACGCCCGGATCGACCGGGCGTTTTTCGTGACATTGGAGCCGGGCGACTCAGCTGCCGCCTTCGGAAAAATCGCTGCGGAAGACTTCGTCCGGCAGCGCCTTGGCGGCGTGACGCGCGGGGGCATCGCTCGACGAGAAGATCTCGTCGCGCGCGGTGAAGATGCGATCGTGCTGCGCGATCGACTGCGCGGAAGCGACGACGTCGTTCCAAGTGCCGTCGCGATGTGACGCGCCGCGTTCGTGGAACGCGAACACGGCGACGACGAGCGTCATGCATGCGGCGAGCGGCGCGGCCCAGCGCACGCGCGAGGCGTGACCGTGGCGACGTTCGCGCTGCGCGCGCGCGGGCATCGCCGTGCGCACGCGTCGCACGGCGGCTGCGAGCGCTTCCGAATCCGCCTGCAATTCGCCGAGCATGCGCGCGAGGTCGGCATGCGCAGCCGAATCGGCCAGCGCCTCGACGGCGGCAGTGCGCTTGGCGGCATCCGCGGGACGGCCTTCGAGCGCGGCGAGCAACGCGTCGGCGTCGACTTCGTGGGCGGCATCGGCAGTCATGCGGCGATGGAGGTAGGACAGCGACTTCGTGTTCATGGCTTTCGTTCTTCGAATCAATCTTCGGAATCGGCTTCTTCAAACCCGGCGATCCCGAAGATCTTCAATCTTCAAAATCGCCCAGACCCAGATCGCGCAGGCGGTGCTTGAGTTCCTCCAGCCCGCGCGACACCAGTTTCCTGGCCGCCTCGGCCGACGGTATGCCGGCGAGATCGGCGATTTCCTGCAGCGAAAAGCCCTGCAGGTGCAGCGCGATCGGTAGCCGGCGGCGCTCGGGAATCTCTCCCAGACACCGCTTGAGGCCTTGCATGTGCTCCAGATCGCCAGCGCGGCGATCCGGCGCGACCTGCGCCACCTCCAGCTCGATCGATCCATCGTCTTCTTCCGGCAGCGGCTCCGCGGCCCGGACTTGGGCGCGGCGCAAGGCGTCGATCACCGTGCTCGCCACTACCCTCTGCACATAAGACGCATGAAAGGCGCCAGACCGGTCACGCTCCAGCGCATGCCACAGGCGGATGCGGACTTCCTGCTCGACATCGGCCGGGTCGACGCCGTGCTTGTCGAGGCCGTAGGTCGACAGCAGCGCCCGGACGCGGGCGCCGTAAGCGGCCAGCAGCTCTTCGAGGCGGGCGTGGATCGGGTCGGAAGGACTGGGCATGAGCGGCGTGGAAAAGCGGTCGGCTATGCTCCCCGACCGCGCTTGCGGGCGCAACCCGAGATGGCGCCGAACGAAAAACGGCCCCGTTGCCGGGGCCGTTGCTGTCACCAGGACAACGCTTCAGGCTAGAACTTCTGCGAATAACGCAGGTAGTAGAAGCGGCCGATGTCCCAACCGCCATAGGTGAGGAACTGCGAGGCAGGCGCCGAGTACATGATCGGCAGGCGCTTGTCGAACAGGTTGTTCATGCCTATCGACACGGTCGCGTTCCACGGCGCGTTCCAGCGCAGCGAGATGTCGTGGAACGTGACGGCGCCGACGCGGTTCTGCGGACTCAGTCCCGGCCCTGCGCTCGGCGAGGCGTAGTTCGGAATGTTGCACTCCGGACCGCCCTTCTTGTCGTACGAGCACGGTTCCTTCTGGCTCGAGAAATAGCGGGTCGTCCAGGTCGCGCCGAAATCGCCGAGCGACCAGTCGAGCGACGCGTTCGAGCGGACGCGGGGGAAGCCGCCGAAGCTCGCCAATGGCGTTTCGAATTTCGCGTCATCGGTCTGCTTGAGGTTGAGGTGCGAGGTGTACGTCGTGTTCCAGTGCACCGCGAAGCGGCCGAACGCGAATTCCGGCAAGCGATAGTTGACGCCGAGATCCCAGCCTTCCGTGTCGGTGTAGCCCTGGTTGATGTTGCTGGTGAAGTCGTAGATGACGCCACCGGTCGCCGCGCGCTTGAAGATGCTCGACGAGCAGCGGCTGACGATGGCGCGGACGTAGCAATCGTTGAGCTGATTGGTGAGCGTGTCGGCGGTGATCGCGCTCTTGATGTGGATGCGATACCAGTCGAGGCTCATGTCCAGACCCGACAGCCAACTCGGGCTGTAGACCATGCCCGCGGTCTTGCTCGTCGACACTTCCGGCTGCAGGTGCGGATTGGAGCCTGCGAACAGGTTGACGCCACTCTGCGAGCCGGGATCTTCACACGGCGTGCCGCCCTGGCACGGCTGGCGGAAGTTGCCCGGCGTGGCCGCCTGGCCGCCGAAGCCGCCCGTGCAGCGCGCAAGCACGCCCACGTCCGTCGCTGCGGATCCGAAGTTGGTGTCGCACGGATCGGTGTAGTACGGGAACGTGCCGCTGATGCCGCCGTACAGGTCCGCGATCGTCGGCGCGCGGAAACCCTGCGCGTAGTTGGCGCGGACGAGCAAGTCGTCGATCGGTTTCCACGTCGCGCTGAACTTGCCGTTGGTGGTGTCGCCGAAGGTGTCGTACTTCGAGTAGCGGCCGGCGACGTTGAACGACAGCTCGCGCGCGAACGGCATATCCTTGAGCACCGGCACGTCGACTTCGACGTAGTACTCGTCGACCTTGTACTTGCCGCTGGTCGGGCCGCCCGGCAGGCTCGTCGACAGGTGCGCGATCTGCAACGCGTCCGGATTGAACGCGCCGTATTCATTGCGATGCTCGTAACCCGCCGCGATGGCGAGATCGCCCGCCGGCAGCGCGAACACGCTGCCCGAGATGTTCGCCGAATAATCGACTTCCTTCGTGCGGCCCGTCGCGTGGTACTGCGGGAACAGGAAGTTCTGGAGCTCCGCATTGCCGGTCAGCGAACCCGGACCCTTCTGCCCCGCCGAATACATCGGATTCCACGGAATGCAGTTGCCCGGCGCCGTGCCCCACTGGATCGGATGATCGGGCGTGCCGCAGGTGACCTTGCCGGTCGCCGGGTCGTAGAACGACGGGCCGAGCGCCTGCGAGACGGCAAACGTGTTCACGTCGCCACGGCTGGCCTGCAGCAGGTCGTTGGTGTTGACGTAACCGCCGACGTCCCAGTTCCAGGTGTGGTCGCCAAGCTGGAAATCGCCCGACAACGTGCCCGACGCGCGAAACGTCTGCAGATCCGACTGCGTCACGCGCGGCACTTCCCACGTGCGGCGGTAGAAGTAGACGAGGCTGCCACCGTGGGTCGTCACCGTGCCGTCGTCGGCGATGACGTGCTGACCCGTCGGGTTGTAGTAGCTGTCACCGGACAGACCGATGTACGGCGTCGCCGCGCCCGGAATCTGGTTCGCCGGCTGGAACGGATAACCCGCCACCTGCGCCGTCGTCGAGCGCTTGTTGTAGAGCAGGTCGGTGCTGAACTTGATGTGGTCGGTGATGTTGTAGTCACCGGCGACGAACAGCGAATGCCGCTCGACCGAAGTCTGCGCCATCATCTCTTCGTTCGAGTTCGTCAGGTCGGACGTGCCGCCCGCAGAGTTCGTGCCGTGGTAGTCGTTCGGATTGAACGGATCGCCGCCCGGATTGAGCGTGCACATGCCGTACGGACTTTTGTCCTGGCCGCAGTGGAACGATCCGGGGAAGAGGAACGCACCCCATTGCGTGGCGACCGTCCAGCTGCTCTTCGGATGGTTCGGTCCCTTCGGCAGGCGGCTCCATTCGCGATCCTTGGCCCACACCGGATCGGACTTGGAATATTCCGCGCTGAACGTGATCGAGCCGCGATCGTTGTGCGAGCCGAACGTCATGCTGTAAGTCTGCGCGGCGCCGTCGTCCTGGTCGAACTGGCCGAGGTAGCTGTCGAACTGCGCACCGTCATAGTTCTTGCGCGTGATGACGTTGACCACGCCCGCGATCGCGTCAGAGCCGTAGATCGACGAGGCGCCGTCCTTGAGCACTTCGATGCGGTCGATCGCCGCGAGCGGGATCTGCGACAGATCCTGCACGCCGCTCGTGGTCGCGCCCAGGCGCTTGCCGTTGAGCAGCACGAGCGTGCGGTTCGGACCGAGCGAACGCAGGTTCACGTAGTAGCCGCCGACCGCTTCGCCCGAGGCGAGCACGCTGGAACGGCTGATCGGCGGCGCGCCGACTTCCGCCATGTTCTGCAGGATGTCGGCGACGGAGTTGAAGCCTTGCTTCTCGATGGCCGCGCGATCGAGCACGACGATCGGCTGCGCCGTTTCGACGTCCGCCTTGCGGATGCGCGAACCGGTCACGGTGATGGTTTCGAGCTTCTGGCTGTCGAGGTCGGGCGCGGCGTCCTGCGCGAAAGCAGGCGTCGCGGTGTAGGCAAACGCGATCGCCGCGCCGACGGCGCCGCAAGGGCCCATCGCGCGCTGGATCGCTTCCCGGAGCAGATTCTTTTTCATGGTTGTTGTGTCTCCCGTCGTGATTGCACGGCATCGCCGCAAAGCGCGGCGGCACGTCCGCAGAACCTTAAGAAAATGTGAAGCGATCGCGTTGCCTCAAAGCGGCGCGATGCGTTGCTGGAATTGCGCGTTGCCGTCGATGGCGGCTGCGCGCATCGCGCCTTCGCGGCGCAACTCGAGCGCGGTCCGGCCGAAACGCTGGCGGAACAGGCGCGAGAACGCGCAGCGGTTCTCGAAGCCGCTCGCCGTCGCGACTTCCGCGATCGCCAGCGGACTCGTGCGCAGCAGGCGCCGCGCGCGCTCGAGCCGTTGCCGGATCAGGTACGCGTGCGGCGTTTCGCCGTATGCGTTGCGGAACGCGCGGATGAAATGCCACGGCGAATAGCTCGCCATGCGCGCGAGCGCGTCGTTGTCGAGATCGAGATGGCAATTCGCTGCGAGGTAGTTGCGCACGCGCTGCATGCGCAGGAACACCTGCCGGCGCTGCGCGTACGAGCGCCCCGGGCAACGCGCGATCGCGGCCAAGAACGGCTGCTGCAGCATCGACACCTGTTCCAGGAAGCGATCGACCGCGATCGACGTATCCGCCGCAAGCGCAGCGCGCGCGAGCGCGACGCCGCGGCGGCGCAGGTCGCGACTGGCGACATGCCGCGCCGGCAACAGTGCCGGACCGACGGCCGGCAGGTCGCAGCGCTGGCCGAGCGCGCGCCGCCATGCCGCCGCGGTACCGAGCACGGCGACCCAGATCGCGTTGCCGCGGCCGACCACGCGCAGATGCGCTTCCGCTTCGCTGACGCTGGCTTCGCCGGTGGACAGCAGATGCTCGGCGGCACTGCCGAACTGCAGGCGGCCGCGCAGCGGCAGCCACACCGCGGCGACCGGCGCTTCGACGCGCAACACCCCGCCGCGGCCGGCGCCGGTGACGACGACGAGCGCAGGCTCGCCGCCCTCCGAAAACGATGATTCATGCAGTTCCAGGCAGCCGCCCGGAGCGATGCGGTGATTGACGATCTTCATGCGAATTCCCTTGTGTGTGCGAACCGACGCCGTGATAGGCGAGCGGCCGGACGAAGGCAGGAAGTCGCGGCGAAATCGCGCCGAAATCTTTCCGAAGCGGAAACGAATGGCGCTGCATCAATGACTTGCGAGCGGCGCGCAGGCTTCGGCAAAGCGCACGAAGATAAAAAAATGGCGGACGTCGGGTCCCGATTCCCAATCGTCCGCCGAGGGTTTTGCACATGGATGCTGTGACACATCTGCCCGTTGGAGGGCAGGTACAGGATGCCCGCGCATGGCGTCACGCGGGTTGCGCGGACGCGGCGATGGCGTGACGGAAATTGCTCGGGTGCGCGCGGCGATCGCATCGACCGCCGCGTCAGGGACGGCGAAGGCTAGTCCGCGTATGCGCGGCGTTCGAGCTTGAGCATGCCGACGTCGGTGTCGTCGCGATCCGACGGCGCGAAGAGGATGCCCTGCTTGTCCGGCATCACGCTGAACGCCGTGTCGAGCACGATCGCGCGCAGCGTGGCGACCTTGCGATCGCGGCCGCTGGCGAGGTCGAACGCGCTCAGCGTGGGGATCTTCTCGGAGATCTCGGAGAAATACCAAAGCTCGCCGCCGAAGACGCGCCAGCGGCCCAGGCGCATCGGCACGTCGCGCGGCACGAGCGTCGCCGCGCCCGCGTCGAACGCAGCGCGATAGACGCCGCCGCCGATCGTGCGCGGCGAGAA
>JAKPAN010000322.1 GCA_029779475.1 Pseudomonadota bacterium | reverse complement strand
TCATGAGCGACGCGGTCAGGCCGTGCGCTCCAGCACCGCCACGAAGAACCCGTCGGTGTCGTCGCGGTGGGGGAGCAGGTGCACGTACGGCCCGACCTCGGCGAACGGGACGCCTGCCTGGCGCAGCATCTCGGCAGCGTCGACGACGGTCCAGTTCGGACGCTCGGCGAGGAAGGCTTCGACGACCGCCTCGTTCTCTTCCGCGAGCAGGCTGCACGTCGCGTAGATCAGGCGCCCGCCGATCTTCGGGAGGCGCGCAGCCGCCGACAGGATCGACCGCTGCTTCGCGCTGAGTTCGGCGATCGCGGTTTCCTGCTGGCGCCATTTGATGTCGGGATTGCGGCGCAGCGTTCCGGTGCCGCTGCACGGCGCGTCGACGAGCACGCGGTCGATCTTGCCGGCGAGCCGCTTCACGCGGATGTCGTTCTCGGAATCGATGAGCTGCGGATGCACGTTCGACAGCCCCGATCGCTTGAGCCGCGGCTTCAGGTTCGTCAGTCGCCGCTCCGAGGTGTCGAACGCGTATAGGCGACCGGCCGAGTGCATCAGCGCACCGAGCGCGAGCGTCTTGCCACCGGCGCCAGCGCAGAAGTCGACGACCATCTGGCCGCGTCGCGCATCGACGAGCATCGCCACGAGCTGGCTGCCTTCGTCCTGCACCTCGACGTGACCGCCGACGAAGAGCGCGTGCTTCTCGAGCTGGGGCTTGTCCTTCAGGCGGATGCCCGCGGGCGACAGCGAGCACGGACGCGCCTCGATCTCGCTCGCGCGCAATGCGGCGAGGGCGTCCTCGCGCTTCGTCAGCAGCGTGTTCACGCGAAGATCGAGCGGCGCCGGTTCGAGCATCGAGCGGCCGAGTACCGCGAGCTCTTCTGCCGGGAACCGTGCGGCGAGCCGGTCGTAGATCCAGTCGGGCAGCGACATCGCGACGGCAGGCGGCAGCGCTTCCTGATCGGCCTTCACGCTGCCGAGCCATTCGGCTTCTTCACGCGAGAGCAACTCTTCCATGGAGCGCAGCGCGCGCTTCTGCACGATCGCGAGCCAGCCGAGGACGAGCTTGCGCGGCGCGCGGTCCGGCGCGAGATGCTGGAGGCGGCGCAGGTGACGCAGCACGCCGAACGCCGTCTCGGCGATGAAAGCACGATCGCGTGCGCCCATGGCGGGATGCTCGCGGAACCAGCCGCGGAGGACCGAGTCCGCCGGGTGCTCGAACCGCAGCAGCGTGCGGACGGCGTCGGTGGCGGCGGAAATCTGTGACGATTTGAGATCCAAGTCGGGGTCCTGTTGTGCGCCGTGCCCATCGATCGTCCGGATCGGGTCGATCCGGACCAGGCACTACCGCGCGGTGAAATTGAGTTTGGTGACGTTCGAATCGAAGGCCGTGCCGTCCTTCTCGACGATGCGCACGCGTACCGGCAGGTTGTGATGCGCGATGGACAGCCAGAATTCGAAGCCGCGCTTGTCGTCGCCGGCCTGCACCTTCCGGTAGCGCAGCGTGTCGAGTTCGCCGAGCGGCGACCTGATGCGTTCCTGGCCGACGAACACGACGTCGTATTCCGGAAGCCGGCGTCCGTCGGTCACGTGGACGTGGAAGCCGCCCTTGCGCGGCGGTTCGACGAAGAAGAATGCGTACGTCAGGCTCGTCTGGTCGAGCGT
>JAKPAN010000312.1 GCA_029779475.1 Pseudomonadota bacterium | reverse complement strand
GACGTCGTGCATTTCCAGTGCGGCGACGAGTGAGTTTCGGTCAGCGTCGCGCAGGCACGCGCAGCGGAAGCAGGCTCCTGGAAATTCCCGTCAAGCCGCGTCGAAGCCGTTCTTGAAGATCGAGTCGTACGTCGACGGTGGCAGGTCCGCGCCTTGGAAAATGCCGAGCGGCGAGTAACCCGAGTAGCCGGGGAACGCGTAGTAGATGTTCGGATTGCCCATGCGCCGGATCAGCGCCTCGGAAATCACGCGGCGGTAGTCGGTGGTGACGGCGACATCGGTGTTTTCGTAGAGGTTTTCGAGGCCCGGGTAGGTGCCGTAGACGATACCGCCGTTGACGCGGCCGCCGAGCGCGAGCATCACGTTGCCGTAACCGTGGTCGGTGCCGCCGTCGGAGTTCTCGATCGCGCGGCGCCCGAACTCGCTGACCACGATCACGCTGACGCGGTTCATGAAGTTGGTGCTGCTGCTGGCCAGATCGGTGTAGAACGCAGACAACCCATCGGACAGGATCTGCACCTGGTTGCCGAACCAGTCGTAGCCATCGGTCGGCCGCCCTTGGCCGACGTGCGTGTCCCAGTTGCCGAGGTCGATCGTCGCGGCGCGCAAGCCAATCCCTTGCTTGATCAGGCAGGCAATGTCGCGCAGCTGCCGGCCGAAATCTCCGGTGCCGTGCGCGGGATCGGGACTGTAGTTCGCCCCGCCGGACGGCGTGTAACCGGCGAAGTCGATATTGCGCAGCAAGGCCAGCGAGCCGAGCGTCTCCGCGCCGGCGACTTCGAGCTGGGTGCTGCCGTTCCACAGTGCGTTCATGCGTGCGACCGCGCCGACGAGCGCGGGTATCTGCGGAGTGTTTTCGCCCCACGACCAATGGAACGAGTTGAGGCGGAAGTCGTTGCCCGAGCCCATCGTGATCGCGTCGGAGCTGCCGAGCAGGCTCGCCGCGGTGATGCTGCCCATCGACACGGCGGGCAATGGCACGTTCGCCGGCAAGCCGGCGCTGACGAGATGGCGCGTGAACCAGCCGACGCTGTTGCCGGTGCCGCCGCCGAAGCCGAATTCGAGATTGGCTTGCGCGTCGAAATGGCTGCGTATCACCGGTATCGGCGCAGCCTGGCCGGCGCCGACGACGAAGGCAAGGTGTTGACTGGCGTAGAGATCGCGCAGGCCGCTCGCGCGCGGATGCAGAATCCAGTTCGGCGTGTTGGCCAGCGCAAGGCCCGCGCCCGCGCCTGAACTCGGTACGCGCGTGCGATCGCGATATTGCTCGTAAAAGCCGCGATCCGGGCTGCTGCCCGATGGCGGCAACAGGCTGAGGCCGTCCATCGCGCCGCGCAGGAACACGACGACGAGCGCGTCGTCCGTCGCGGCGGCGGGCAGCAGGTCGGTTGGCGCGATGTACGCCTTGGCGCGGCCGATGCCGCCGGCGGCGAGCGTGGCGGCGCCGAAACCCTTGAGGACGGTGCGTCGATCGAAGCTGGTCATCGCGCTCTCCTCAACGGCGCAGGAATTCGGGGCTGCACAGCAGCAGGCCGACCGCAGTACGCAGGCGCGCGATCGTGTAGTGCTTGGACAGGTCGTTGGCGTTCCATTTGCCGGTATGCGCGGGCTGTCCGTTGGAGGTGTCATCGCTGACGATGTCGAGCGCGGCATTCGCGGCGGCGTTTTGGCGCAGAAAATCCACCACGGCCACGCGCGTGGCTTGGGGCCGATAGCCGTACAGGCGATCGCACCAATAGCCGACCATGTTGTCGGCGCTGCGCTGCGCGGGATCGGGGAACGCAGCGAGCGTTTGCGACTGCACGTCGGCGAGGAACGGCGAGGCATTGTCGCCGTTGCTCGCATGCATCTCGGGAATGCGCGCGAGCAGGCGGAAGGTCATGCCGAGCGCGCTGCTGCCCGACCATGCCCGCTGCGTGTCGGGATAACCGTTCGGCGTCGGCCAGTAGAACCAGCGATGGCCGGTTTGCTGCACGCGAGAGATGAACTCCTCGGTGGTCGTCCATACGCTGCTGTTGTTGTCCGGAACCGGCGTGAAATCGGCGCCGAGGCCGCGCAACGCGCTGATCGCCGACATCGCTGGGCGCTTCATCTTGGTGCCCCAGCTCGTCTTGTAGTCGCTCGACGACAGGATCGACCCGACGCATTGCGCGATCTGATCCGGCGCTGCGCGCGCGTCGAGGAACTTCGCGGCGACCTGGCTTACCAGCGTGTTCGAGGGAACATCGCCGACGAAACGGCGACACAGTTTCGTCGCGATGAAATGCGCCGTGCCGGGATGTGCGCAGAGGATGTCGAAAAGCTTTCTGCCATCGGCCTGGTTGTCGTTCTGATTGAACGCGAAATAGCGGTTGAGGAAGTACTTGTTGGCCGGATCGTGCCAGTTGAGACGGTAGACGAAAGTGCCGTCGTTGTCGGCGGGGTATTGCCATGGCGCGTTCTTGATCGTCCAGCCGGTCAGCGCGCGAGCCGCCTCGTAGACGTCGTTGTCGACGTATTTCAACCGTACGGGCTGTCCGTTCGCGTCGTTGCCGATCGGCAGGGAAGGATCGTCCGGGGCGAGGATGCCCGCGTAGTTTTCGACGCCGAGCGTGTGCAGTTCCAGCAGCTCGCGGGCGAAGTTCTCGTTCGGGCCATCGCGCGTGGATGCGTACAGGTCGAGGTAGTACATCATCGTGGTCGACTTCGCGACCGCTTCGAGCATCGTGCGGAAATTGCCGAGCGCGTTGGGGCGGATCACGTCGCGGTCGTAATGCGGGAATACCGGGCCGCCGTCGTAGTCCCAGCCGAACACGCTGAAATGGTCGTGCCAGAAACCGACCATGACTTCGTGAAGCTGGCGCTTGCTGAAGGCTTGTCGGATGATCGTCGCGCAATCGGTTTCCGACGCGGGCAGCATGCGCACGAAGTAGTTGTTCGTCACCGAATGGTGGTCGGCCCACAACTGCGGCAGCGTCTTGTTCAACGTGGTGAAGCCGGCCGATGCGATGCGGTTGTCGCAATCGCTGTCGACGATCGTCGCCGGCGAGAGTTGCTTGCCGAGCCATGCCTGCCAACGCGCGTCGTCGTTCGCGCCGAGCGCGTTGAACGCCGCAAGATCGGCCTGCGTGAAGCCGAACGTGCCGCGCGTGAGCCAGCGCACTGCGGCCGGCGGCATGGAAAATTCGTCCGGTTCGAAGGGTGGCGAGTCATCGACAAGCCCGCTTCGACCGTCGCGACGCATCGACAAGCGCGCTTCAGGCGGCGTGTCGGCGATGGCGCCGAGCAGGGCGCCGAACAGGCGGCGCCGGGATGTGGCGAGTGCGGCTACTGCGGTCATGGCGTGTCTCCATCGTCGTGCGGCCGTGCGGATTCGCACGCAGGCGCAGCGATTCGAGGATATTCACGTCCGCCGTGGCGGGTTGTGATTGCGCGCCCGAAACGAGCGACGCGGCGACGCGGGGAGGATCGGATGCGTCAGGCGCTCCCGGTCGCCATGCCGCGGTCGATGCGGATGTCCCGGATGGATCCGGTCCGTCGCTGCATGCCGGACGGGATGCGGAAGCGTCCGATGCGCCGCGACGGCGCGCATTCGCTAGAATGCGGAAAGTCAGCGTGGATGGGGGGAACCATGAGCGCAAAGATCCGCCGGGCCGCGTGCCTGACCATTTCGACCGCAGGCCTGTTCGCGTCGGCTACGCACGCGCAGTCGGTGAACCTGCTCGCGCAGGATTGCGCCGCGCTCGCCGACCCGCCGCAGATGTTGCTCACCACCGGAGCGGGCGCGCCCGCGGGTTCGACGCTGCTGCTCGCCGTCGCCGCGCCCTCGGGCGCAGTCAGCGACCTCAGCGTGGACGATCCGATCGGCAGCCGCTATTTCGCGGTCGGCAGCGCGCAATCCGCTTCGAACGGCCCCGTCGTCGCCCTGCTGCGCGCGCCGCTGGAACGCATCTTGCCTGCGGGGCACAACCTGTTCGTCGCGTTCGACAATGCGTCGATCGGCACGACGGTCTGCGCGCAGATCTATGTCGTCGGCGGCATGGGTTTCAGCGGCTCGGTGCTCGACGCGCTGGGTACGGGCACCGGGACGACCGCCGCACAACTTTCCGCGACGATGCCGAGTGCCGCGGTACCCGAATTGGCGTTCGCGGCATTCGCGAGCGACGCCGCGATCGGCGCCGTGCAAGCGCCGGCGACGGGGTTGGGCAGCGTATGCGCGGGCGGTGTCTGCCTCAACAGCGCGTACTACTTTTCCGGCACGGCAGGCTCCGCGGGCGTCGCCTATAGCGGCGGCGGCCAGACCGTCTGGGCCGGCGTCGTCGGCGCAGTCTACGCCGACGACATCTTCGGCAACGGCTTCAACTGAAGCCGCGCGTCATTGCTTCGGCACGCTCGAGTTGGGCGCGCCGTTGACCACGTTGCCGTAGTTGCGGTTGTCGCCGAAGGAAACAATTGCGCCGCCGCCGCTGCCCTGCATGCCGGTCGCATTGCCGGTGATCGTCGAATCCGACGTGCGGATCTGCGCGTTCGCGCCCTGCGCGAGCAGGCCAATCTGCTTGTTGCCACTGACGCTGACGTTGTCCAGCGTGACGTTCACGGCGTTCGTGCCGCCGAATGCCCAGATGCCGTTGCCCGTGAAGCCGCTGACGACGCTGTTGCGGATCGATGCCTGGATCGTGCCGCCGGAGCCGTCCGCGATGATCCCGAAGTTGGGGCCGTTGACGACACGCACGTTGTCGAGCACGACATCCGCGCGACCGCTTTGCGGACGGATCATGATGCCGCCGCCGCTCGCTTGCGCGTCGCCCGGCGCGGCGGCGAGCGTGCTGCCGTTGTTGTGGATGGTGGTGTCGCGAACCACCAGCTTGGCGGAAGTGGACGGATTGAAATTGATGCCGCTGCCATTGGTGGCATTGGCGAAACCGCCGATGTCGGAGCGCTCGACGATCAACTCGCCGCCGGAGAGGAATCGCACGCCGGCGAGGCTGTTGGCGCTGGGCGGATTGCCGTCGATCGACAGGCCGCGCAGCACGACGACGGCGGTTCCTGGCTGGGGCTTGCTGAATCGTTCACGATGATGCCAGTGCTGGCGGAAGCGAGGATGCCGCCAATGGCGCCCACATTCTCGAGCGTGATCGACTTGGTGATGGTGACCCCGCCGAAGCCGCCGGGATCGAGCACGTCGATGGTGCCGCCGGGCGCGGTCTTGCTGATCGCGCCGGCGAAGGTCTTGCAAGGCGCCGTGCGGCTGCACGGGTTCACATCGTCGCCGACGCCGGAAACCCAGGTGCGTGTTGCCTGTGCGGCAGCATGGCCGCTGGCGAGCACGCCGAGGAAAAGCACGAAAACGCAGCGCAAGGAAACGCGGTCGATAGGCATGGCAAGACTCCCCCTGGAGCAATTCGCGAAAGCGTACCACCGCCGATTGCGCCGCGCATGGAAAGCGCGGAAATGCGTCTTGCGGAATCAAAACCGAAAGTCAGACGACGCGCGGCTCCGCCTCGAGTTCGACGCCGAAGCGGTCGCGCACGCCCTCGCGCACGCGCTGCGCGAGCGCCCACAATTGCGCGCCGCTCGCGTGGCCGTGGTTGACGAGCACGAGGGCATGCCGCTCGGAAATGCCCGCATCGCCGTCGCGCACGCCCTTGAAACCGGCGCATTCGATGAGCCACGCCGCCGACAATTTGGTTCCGCCGTCGCCGCCGGGCCACGCGGGCAGGTCGGGATGTTCGCGGCGCAATGCGTCGGCGCGGGCAGCGTCGACGATCGGGTTCTTGAAGAAACTGCCCGCGTTGCCGATGCGCGCGGGGTCGGGCAGCTTGCGCGTGCGCAGACGCACGATCGCTTCGGCGACGGTCGCCGGTGTCGGCGTATCGACGCGCATCGCGGCGAGTTCGTCGCGCACGCCGGCGTAGTCGAGGCGCAGTTCGCGCTGGCGCGGCAGGTCGAAGCTGACGGCGACGACGACGTAGCGGTCGCGCTCGCGCTTGAACAGCGAATCGCGATACGCGAACTCGCACTGTGCGTTGCCGAAGCGCACGAAGCGCGCGTCGACGCGATCCCAGGTTTCGACTTCGGCGACGAATTCGCGCACTTCCACGCCGTATGCGCCGATGTTCTGGATCGGCGCGGCGCCGACCGTGCCCGGAATCAGCGCGAGGTTTTCGAGCCCGGCGAAGCCGCGGCCGAGCGACCAGTGCACGAAGTCGTTCCAGTGTTCGCCGGCTTCGACGCGGATGCGCGCGCCGCGGCCGTCGTCATCGAGTACGCGGATGCCGCGCGCGGTGATCGACAGCGCAACGCCGGGCCAGTCGCGCGTGAGCAGCAGGTTGCTGCCTTCGCCGAGCACGAGCACGTCCTGCGTCTTCAGCATCGCGTAGCCAAACAGTTCGGCGAGCGATTCGGACTGGGTCACCTCCACGAGCATCGCCGCACGCGCATCGACGCCGAACGTGTTGCGTCCGCGCAAGGATGCGTTTTCGACGATCGTGTAGCCGTTGCCGTGCGCACGTGCGCTCATGCGCGTGCGCGCTCGCGCAACGCGTCGACGCATTCGGCGACGAGCGCGGGGCCGCGGTAGACGAGGCCGGTGTAGAACTGCACGAGGCTGGCGCCCGCGTCGAATTTCGCCGCTGCATCCTTGCCGCGCACGATGCCGCCGACGCCGACCAGCGGCACCTTGCCGCCGAGGCGTTGCGCCATGCCGCGCAGTACGGCAGTGGATTTTTCGAATACAGGCTTGCCGGACAAGCCGCCGGCTTCGCCTGCGTGGCGATCGCCCGCGATCGACGTGCGGTCGATCGTCGTGTTCGTGCAGATCAGGCCGTCGATGCGCGTGGCGAGCAATACCTCGGCGATCGCGTCGAGTTCGGTGTCGGAAAGATCGGGCGCGATCTTGAGCAGCATCGGCTTGCGCGCACCGTGTTTCGCGCCGAGGCGTTCCTGCGCTTCGCGCAGCGTGCCGAGGAAGCGCTTGAGCGTCTCCTCTTCCTGCAAATCGCGCAGGCCTTGCGTGTTCGGCGAGGAAATGTTGACGGTAACGTAGCTCGCGCGCGCGTAGACGCGCTCGAGGCAGAACAAGTAATCGTCGACGGCGCGCTCGTTCGGTGTGTCCTTGTTCTTGCCGATGTTGATGCCGAGCGGGCCGGAGAATGTCGCGCGCTCGACGTTGCGCACGAGCGCGTCGACGCCGCCGTTGTTGAAGCCGAGGCGGTTGATGACGGCTTCGTGCGCAGGAAGGCGGAACATGCGCGGCTTCGGATTGCCGTCTTGTGGCCGCGGCGTCGTCGTGCCGACTTCGATGAAGCCGAAGCCGAGCGCGGCGAGCGCGTCGACATGGGCGCCGTTCTTGTCGAGCCCCGCGGCGAGGCCGGCCGGATTGTCGAAGTCGATGCCGAAGACCTTGGTCGGCAGCGCTTTTGGCTTCGCCGCGAGCAGCGGATTCAGCCCCGTGCGGTACGCAGTTTCGATGGATGCCAGCGCGAGGTCGTGCGCGCGTTCGGCGTCGAGGCAGAACAGGAAAGGGCGGGCGAATGCGTACATCTTCGATCAAGGAACGCCGACGAACAGCCGCGTACGATAGACGAGATCGACGCGGCCGTCGCGCGCCGTCGCGTCGAAGAGTTCGCGCAGGGCGGCGATCATCGCTTCGTGTTTCGCGTGGCCAGGCCGCGGTGCGTACGACGAGGACAGCAGGCGTCCGCGCAGCGCGTCGAAGTCGAGCGACTGCGCGTTCGGGAATTCCGCGACATCGCGCAGACCGGCGCCGAACCAACGGCGCATCGCGGCGTCGTCCTGATGGCGTTCGGCGACTTCGCCGTAATCGACGCCGAAATTGCGCAACAGGTTTTCGTAGCCTTCGAGGAAGGCGCTGCCGTCGAGGCGGCGCGAGTTCCAGAACACCGCGGCGACGCCGCCTGCGCGCAGGATGCGCCGCCACTCGCCGCGCACCGCGTCCGCGTCGAACCAGTGGAAAGCCTGCGCTGCAGCGACGAGATCGATGCTGGTATCGGCCAGCGTCGTCGCTTCGGCGCGGCCGTCGACAGCATGGAAGCCGGCGTGCGTGCCGAGCCGGGCTTGCGCCGCCGCGCGCATCGGCGCGTTCGGCTCGACGGCATGCACGACGCAATCCGCATCGAGGAACATCGCGCTGGAAATGCCGGTGCCTGCGCCGATGTCGGCGACGACGGCGCGGTGCGGCAGCCAACCGCCCGCGCGCAGATGCGCGACGAGCGCGGCCGGGTAGCCGGGGCGATGGCGAATGTAGTCGTCGACGCGATCGTCGAAACGCTTCGTCGGATCGCGCGGCGTTGCGTTCACGTCAATGCGCGAGGTGCGCGAAGAACGCGAGGCCGCCGAGGAACATGAAAAGGATGAAGACGAGAAGAATGAGCAGCGCGAGATGCGCCCATCCGAGGATGAGTCCGGCCAGCGCCATGCCGTCACCTTCGATCGAACCGGGCGGTGCGCGCCGGATTTCGCTGCGTGCCGAATGTCCGCAGACGACGGCGACGACCGCGCCGATGAACGGCAGCACGCACCAGCTCAGCACGCCGAAGATGAGGCTGATGACGGCCATCGTGCTGGTCTGGCGTGGGGAAGCGGGGACATTCATGCGCAAGGACTCCGTCAAGGCGAAACGCCGCGGCAAGCGTAGTCGCAGGCGCGCGGCGGTTCAAATTCGCGAACGGATCAACGCGCGACCATCTGCGCCGGCGGCGCCGGCCACTGCACGACCGGCCCCTTTGCCGCGACGCCGGGCGGCAACGCAGTCGGCGCGGACTGGCCTGCCGGGCCGAGGGAATGCACGAACGCGTAGAGCGCTTCGAGGTCGGCTTCGCTCATCGCGTTGAGCGCCCAGTACGGCATCGGCGGACGCGTCTGCAGCGACCGCGCGTAGGCCTTGAACGTGGCGAGATCCATCGACGTCAGCTTCAGGCGCAGGTTCGGTGCATATGTCGTGCCCCACGGGCCGGCAAAGCCGAGTGCGTCGCCGGTCAGCCATTGCGATTCGGGCGCCTTGCCGCTGTTGGGCGCATAACCGGGCGTGTGGCAATCGTTGCACCCGCCGATCATCGCGACATAGCGGCCGCGTTGCACGGCATCGGTGGAAACGGGATTTTCCGCGCGCGCCGACGTGGCAAACGCACCGGCGGC
>JAKPAN010000297.1 GCA_029779475.1 Pseudomonadota bacterium | reverse complement strand
GCCAGCTACGACGGCGGCGTCACCCGCGCCACGCAGGTGACCGTGACCAACGCCGTATCGATCTGGGCGGCAGCGCCGGCCAGCGCGCTCTACGTGCAGAACTACAGCGGCGCGCACGCCTACATCTCCAACACCGTCGCCTGGGGCAACGACACGGACGCCGCCGTGCCCGACATCCGCGTGCTTGGCACCGGCATCTATTTCACGCGCGCGCACTACGCCAAGCTCGCCGGCACGCCCGACTTCAACAACACGCCCAGCACGGGCGACCCCCGCTTCGCCGGCGTCTATGATGCACGGCTGTCCATCGACTCGCCGCTCATCGACAGCGGCGTCGCGAATCCGGCCGGCGGCGTCGGCACTTTCGACGCAGACGGCAAGCAGCGCGTGCGCGGCACCGGCGTCGACGTCGGTGCATTCGAGTACGTGCCGCCGGATTCGATCTTCAGGAATGGCTTCGAAAACAACTGACGCGACATTGCGGGAGCACGCACCATGCGCAAAGAAGACATCGAACGGATTCGCCGCTCGCACGCCGCGATCGACGATCCGCACGCGTTCGCGATGCGTTTCTACGAGATCCTGTTCCGCGTCCAGCCCGATCTGCGGCGGCTGTTCCCGGCGCAGATCGACGCGCAGGCCGCGAAGTTCGCCGGCATGCTCGTCGCGGTGGTCGCTCAACTCGACGCACCTTCCGTGCTGGAAGCGGACGTCGCGGAACTCGGTCGCCGGCACGTCGACTATGGCGTCGGCGAAGCCGACTACGACGCCGTCGGCGCAGCGCTGCTGATGGCGCTGCATGAGGCGATCGGCGAGGCGTTCACGCCCGAGGTCGAACAGGCCTGGGCCGCGGTCTACGGCGAAATGGCTGAAACGATGATCGCTGCGGGATCGCACGCAGTGGTTGGGTAAGCGGGTTTCGCCGACTGCGCTTTCGTTCGACGCGCATCCGCCGCCCCGATGGGTCGCCGCGCACCTCGATCAGCGTCGCAGCCGCGCATTGCATCGCACGGCGAATGCTTCGGTCTGTTCGAAACATCTTCGGCCGTCAACAATGAGCCGCATGGACACTGAAGATTTCGCGGCACGATTCGGCGATGCCTACCGCGAACTGTACCGCCATGCGGTACGGCGCATCGACGACGCGCGCAGCGCGCCGTCGCCGGAAACGACGGCGTTGCTGCTGCACCTCGCCCAGATCGGGCCCGCAACGCTGACCGAACTGGCGCGCCACTTCGATCGTGCGCCGTCGACCTTGAGCGCAAAGATCGATGCGCTCGAGTCCGACGGACTGCTCGCTCGCCAGCGCGATGAAGATGATGCACGGCGCAGTTGGATCTGGCTGACCGCCGAAGGCCGCCGCCGCATGTCCGATGCGCTCGACGTGCTCGACGCCCCGCGCGTGGCGCGCGCGGCGTCGCGACTCGACCCTGCGCTGCGCGAATCGCTGCTGCACGGCCTGCACGCGCTCATCGGCGCGTTGGCCGCCACCGCTTTCCCCGACGATGGAGACAGGAAATGAAACACCCTTGCGAAAGTTGCGGCATGCCGATCGACAACGGCTGCTACTGCACCTACTGCGTCGATGCACAGGGCAACCTGCAGGATTTCGAGACGCGTTTCGAACGCATGGTGCAATGGGCACTGCGCGAAGATACCTCACTGCCGCGAGCGCAGGCGGAGGCGAACACGCTGGCCTACATGGCGCGCATGCCGGCCTGGGCGCAACATCCGCGCGTGATTGCCGCGCAAACCGCGTCCTGACGTTCCGCAGCCCGCAGCGGCTTCGACCAAAGTCGCAGCCGCCACGGCCGCGCCATCGGCTAGCCTGCCCGCAGGCAGCACAGCGCGACCGCGATGAACTACGAAACCCTGTACCGGCAATCCATTGAACAGCCCGAAGCATTCTGGGCCGAGCAGGCGCGCGCGATCGATTGGCACAAGCCGTTCGACCGCGTGCTCGAATACGACCAGCCGCCGTTCCGGCGCTGGTTCGCGGGCGGCGAAACCAATCTGTGCTTCAACGCGGTCGATCGCCATCTCGCCGAACGCGGCGAACAGCTCGCGCTGGCCGCGATCTCGACCGAAACCGGCGAGCGCAAGCACTACACGTATCGCGAACTGCATCGCGAGGTGAACGCGTTCGCGGCCGTGCTCGTCGAACTCGGTGTCGGCCGCGGCGACCGCGTCGTGATCTACATGCCGAACATGGCCGAAGCGGTGTTCGCCGTGCTCGCCTGCGCGCGCATCGGCGCGATCCACTCGGTCGTGTTCGGCGGCTTCGCCGCGCACAACCTCGCGCTGCGCATCGACGACGCCCGCGCCAAGCTCGTCATCTGCGCCGACGCCGGCATGCGTGCGGGCAAGGTGATCCGCTACAAGCCGCTTCTCGACGCGGCGATCGAGCAGGCGCAATTCCCGCCCGAACACGTGCTCGTGGTTTCGCGCGGACTCGATCCGGAACTCACGCTCGTCGAGGGCCGCGACCTCGATTACGCAACCTTGAAAGCGCGCCATCTCGACGCGCAGGTGCCGGTCGCGTGGCTCGAATCGAACGAGCCGAGCTACCTGCTCTACACCTCCGGCACGACCGGCAAGCCGAAAGGCGTGCAGCGCGACGTCGGCGGCCACGCGGTCGCGCTCGCGCTGTCGATGCGCACGGTGTTCGACGTGGGGCCGGGGCAGGTGATGTTCTCGACCTCGGACGTCGGCTGGGCGGTCGGCCACAGCTACAACATCTACGGCCCGCTGCTCGTCGGTGCGACCTCGCTGCTCTACGAAGGCACGCCGCTCAATCCCGATCCCGGCATCTGGTGGCAGCTGTGCGCGGAGTACGGCGTGCGCACGATGTTCTCGTCGCCGACCGCGATCCGCGTGCTCAAGAAACAGGATCCGGCGTGGCTGCGCAAGCACGCGCTGCCGGATTTCCGCTGGCTGTTCCTCGCCGGCGAACCGCTCGACGAACCGACCGCGCGCTGGATTTCCGAAGGCCTCGGCAAGCCCGTCATCGACAACTACTGGCAGACCGAAACCGGCTGGCCCGTGCTCTGCCTGCATCCGGGACTCGGCCTCAAGCCCGTCAAATTCGGCTCGCCGGGATTGCCGAATTTCGGCTACAAGCTGCGCGTCATCAACGAAGTCACCGGCCAGGACGCGGCCGCGAACGAGAAAGGCGTGCTCGTCGCGCAACCGCCGCTGCCGCCCGGCTGCCTGACGACGGTGTGGAACGACGACGAGCGTTTCCTGCGCAGCTACTTCGGCCATTTCAATGAGCTGCTTTACAGCTCACTCGACTGGGCGATCCGCGACGACGACGGCTACACCTTCATCCTCGGCCGCACCGACGACGTCATCAACGTCGCCGGCCATCGACTCGGCACGCGCGAAATCGAGGAGGCGGTCGCGACGCATTCGAGCGTCGCCGAAGCCGCCGTGATCGGCGTGCAGGACGAGGTGAAAGGCCAGGTGCCCGTCGTGTTCGCGACGTTGAAATCGCCGCTGTCGGAGAAATCCGCGCGCCACGCCGCCGCGCTTGCGTTGCAACAGCGCGTCGTCGACCAGCTCGGCGCGGTCGCGCGGCCGGCGCGCGTGTACCTTGTCGGCGCGTTGCCGAAGACGCGTTCGGGAAAACTCCTGCGCCGCTCGATCCAGGCGCTTGCCGAAACGCGCGATGCGGGCGACCTGTCGACGCTCGACGATCCGAACGCGCTGGAGGACATCCGAACCTCGCTCGCGCGCGGCGCGGATGCGGGCTCGTAAGCGCGATGCGCTTGCGCGCGAGCGAAGCGGAAACCGGAAGAGCTACGTTCGAGACGAAGCGGATTTTTTCGCAAGCAGCGCGCGAATGCGGTCGATGTCCAGCGCTTCGCTCGCGGACGGCGACGGCAATCCAGCCGTCTTGCAGTACGCGGTGAAGCGCGCATCGTCGCGGAAACGCAGCAGCAGCGGATTGCGCAGGACGTCGTATACGCCGGCGTCGCGGCGATCCCAGTCGCGCTGCAACCACTCGAAGGCGTGGTCGGCGTCGCCGCGCAATGCGTATATCTGCGCGATGACGTAAGCGCCGCCTTTCGCCTGGCCGTCCGTTTCGATCAGGTGTTGCAGCGCCGTGTCGGCGGCGACGCGGTCGCTGCCGATCTGCAAGGCCAGCGTCACCGCGCGATCGCGCCAGTGCCCGGCCGGCTCGCCCATTGCTTCGGTTCGCGCCGTCTCGGCGTCGCCGCGCAGGATGGCCAGATACGAACGTTCGCCCGCGTACCAGCCGGCATTTTCCGGGTCGACTTCCAACGCTTTGTGCAGGCTCGATTCGGCTTCGTCGAGGCGGCCGAGACTGGTTTGCAGCTGCGCGAGATAGACGTGCGCGAAGCCGCCGAGCGGATCGCCGGCGATGTATTTGCGGCGTTCGAGGATGGCTTCGTCGATCTTGCCGAGCGTGGTCAGCAAACGGCTGACCGCGCCATGCGACGGGTCGTTTTCCGGCACCAGCGACAGGGCGATGCGGAATTCCGCGAGCGCGCCATTCCAGTCGTAATCGGCCGTGCTGAGCAGGTTCGCCGACGACGAGTGCGCGAGTCCGAAATCCGGCGCCAGTTTCAGCGCGGTGTCGATGTCCTCGCGCGCCTGCGCATACGTCGCGCGCGCGGCGTCGCCGTCGAGCTTGAATCGCGCGTGCTGCGTTCGCGCGAAGCCAAGCCACGACCACGCCTGCGCGTAACCCGGATCGAGCCGCGTCGCTTGCGCGTATTGTTCGATGGCCTTGGCCATGTCACGGCCGCCGCCCATGTAGTACGTGCCGCGCAAGAAGGCGTTGTAGGCGTCGAGGTTGCCGCTCGCGGGACGGCCGGCGTCGATCGCGCCGGGCATCGCATGCAGCAGTTTCACCTGCAGCGCACCGGCGACGGCCAGCGCGATTTCGTCCTGCAACGCGAACAAATCCTTGTACGGCCGATCGAAGCGCTGCGTCCACGCGGTGCTGCCGTCGGCGGTGCGGACGAGTTCGATGCCGATGCGCACATCGTCGCCGACGCGCTGCACGCTGCCTTCGATGAGATGGTCGACGCCGAGTTTCGCGCCGATGGATCGCGCGTCGTCCTTGCCGTCGCGGAAACGGAACGACGAGCTGCGGCCGATCACCTTGAGCCCGTCGAATTGCGCGAGCGTGGTGATCAGGTTTTCCGACACGCCGTCGGAAAAGAATTGTTGGTCAGCTGCATCGCTTGCATTGGTCAACGGCAGCACCGCGACGCCGCGCGACGATGCCGCGGCAGGCGTGACGTCGGAGCCTGCGCGCAGCCACCACGCCAGCGCGATGAGCAGCGCCGCCGCGAGCACGAACAGGATCGACACGAGGCGCGGCAACGACGGGCGAGCCTGCGCCGGTTTCACGGGTGACGACAACGCGCCGTGCTCCGCGGCAGCCGGCGTCTCGGAACCAGTGGCCACCGACGGCGCAGCCGCATCGCCAGCTTCCCGCACGGTGCCGATGAATTCGTAGCCGACGCCATGCACGGTGCGGATCAGGCGCGGATGTTCGGCATCGTCGCCGAGTTCGCGGCGCAGGATCGCGACGATGCGATTGAGGACGGCAGGCGTGACGTGGCGATGGCCCCAGACCGCGTCGAGCAGCGCATCGCGCGCGACCACGTCGCCGGCATGGCGCAAGAGTTCCACGAGCACCGCGTGCGCCTTGGGTTCGAGCGCGAGTTCCGCGCCATTGCGCAGCACGCGACGCCGGCGAACGTCGACCTCGACGTCGTCGAAGCGATAGCGGCTTGCCTCCGCGTTCCCCAAGTCCATCACGCGTCCCCAGCGTTCGCATCGGCGGCCTCGAACCGATCGAATCGGCGCGATACGGCCTGCGCGATGGTGTCGGCTGATTGCCTCGGTCGATTCTCCCGGCCGATTGTGCCGCGCCGCGGCTGCGGCGCAAAGCCTTGATTCGGCTCGGTTGTGTTGCCGGCCTCACAAACCTCACGCAATCCCTACGCGGCTTCAACGCGGGCCTAAGGCATTCAACGCCGCGTTGCACGCAGGCTGCGCTCGTGCCGATGGGCCGCACTGCGCACCACCGACTCGCCGCACACGAAGGCAACGGACA
>JAKPAN010000283.1 GCA_029779475.1 Pseudomonadota bacterium | reverse complement strand
TGCTGCTCGAAGAAGTCGACCAAGGCACGGTGGACTGGACGCCGAACTTCGACGGCACGCTCAAGGAACCGTCGTGGCTGCCTTCGCGCGTGCCGCACGTGCTGCTCAACGGTTCGACCGGCATCGCGGTTGGCATGGCTACCGACATCCCGCCGCACAACCTGCGCGAAGTCGCGAGTGCTTGCATTCGCCTGCTCGACGAACCTGAAGCGACCATCGCCGATCTCTGCGAACACGTGAAAGGCCCGGACTTCCCGACCGCCGCCGAAATCATCACGCCCGCCAGCGAACTCGCCGCGATGTACACAACCGGCAACGGCTCGGTGCGTTGTCGCGCGGTGTGGACGAAGGAAGACGGCAACGTCGTCGTCACCGCCCTGCCGTATCAGGTGTCGCCCTCGAAGATCCTCGAACAGATCGCCGCGCAGATGCGCGCGAAGAAGCTGCCGATGATCGAGGACATCCGCGACGAATCGGATCACGAGAATCCGATCCGCATCGTGCTCATGCCGCGCAGCAACCGCATCGATCTCGACGAGATGATGCAGCACCTCAACGCGACGACCGACCTGGAAAGGAGTTATCGCGTCAACCTCAACATGATCGGCCTCGACGGCAAGCCGCAGGTCAAGAACCTCAAGCAGATCCTGTCCGAATGGCTGCGCTTCCGCGCCGACACGGTCACCAAGCGCTTGCAGTTCCGCCTCGCCAAAGTCGAACGCCGCCTGCACCTGCTCGAAGGCTTGCGCATCGCCTACCTCAACCTCGATGAGGTGATCCGCATCATCCGCACCGAGGAGGAGCCGAAGCCCGCGCTGATCGCGCGCTTCAAGCTCAGCGAGGAACAGGCCGACTACATCCTCGAAACGCGCCTGCGCCAGCTCGCGCGGCTAGAGGAAATGAAGATCAATGCCGAGCGCGACGAACTCGAAGAGGAACGCGCGCGCATCAACGTCGTCCTCAACTCGAAGGCGCGCCTGAAGACGCTGCTCAAGGACGAATTGCGCAAGGACGCCGAGAAATACGGCGACGCGCGCCGTTCGCCGCTCGTCGCACGCGCGGCCGCACAGGCGCTCGACGAAACCGCGCTCGTCGCCAGCGAGCCGGTCACCGTGATCCTTTCCGAAAAAGGCTGGGTGCGCGCGGCGAAAGGCCACGATGTCGATGCGCGCGAACTCGGCTACCGCGAGGGCGATCGCCACCTCGCCAGCGCGAAGGGGCGCACGACGCAAGCCGTCGCCTTCATCGACTCGACCGGCCGCAGCTACTCGACGGCGGCGCACACGCTGCCGTCGGCGCGCGGCAATGGCGAACCGTTGACGGGACGCTTCACGCTGCCGAGCGGCGCGCGCTTCGAGGCGCTCGCGATCGGCGAGGCATCCAGCAAACTCGTGCTCGCAACCGATTTCGGCTACGGCTTCGTCACCGGCTTCGATGCGTTGCTCGCCAACAAGAAGGCCGGCAAACAGGTCATCAGCCTCGACGAACGCGCGCATGTGCTCGCGCCCGCGCCGGTCGCGGACAGCGCGCGCGACCGCATCGTCGTCGTCACCAGCGCGGGGCATCTGCTCATGTTCTCGGTCGCGGATTTGCCGGAACTCGACAAGGGCGGCAAGGGCAACAAACTCATCGAAATCCCGAAGGCCCGGCTCGCCGAAGGTGAGCGCGTGGTCGGCGTCGCCGTCGTCGCCGAAGGCAGCGGCGAAGTCACGATGCATGCTGGCCAGCGCAAGCTCACGCTGCGCTGGAACGACCTCGTCGAATACGGCGGCAGCCGCGCCGCCCGCGGCTCGCTGCTGCCGCGCGGCTTGCAGCGCGTGGAGCGGATCGAGACGACGGGTTGAGTCGCGAACCGGCGCCGGCTTTCGCGTGGCGTTGTCCACGCTCGAATCCAACGCACTTCATTCATCAAAGCCTGGAAAAAAAGAGGCCTCCCGAAGGAGGCCTCTGAAAAGTTCAACGGCGATTCCGGTTACGGGATCGTGATCGCGTTGCCGGCTTTGTTGTAGGCGTACTCCAGCACCTGCGCCGGGAAGCCCAGCGGCGACGTCGTCGTCAGGTGGATGTAGCCGTAGTTCAACGCACCGGTCGTTTCATTCTCGAATGCGACTCCGAGATAGCCGTCGGCACCCGTCGTCCAATTCGCCAACTTCTTCGATGTCGCCAAGATTGTGGAGGACGGGCCGATGACGTCGCCCGAGTGCAGCACGGCGAACTCGGCTCCGCCGCCATCGACGACGCCACCCACGGACAACGCCGAGGCGTCGCCGTACCAGTAGACCGTCAAGGTGCCATCGCCGTAGTCGTACAGGTTCACGTCGTCGACGCGAGCCGCATCGTAGGTTCCGTACAAGCCCGTGACGAAGTCGAGCGTGCTGCCGTCACCATCCGCCTGCACCGGCAGGTTGATCGTGCCCGTCACCACGTCCGGATCCACCGGCGGCGCGCCATCGAATCCATTCTTGAAGATGGTGTCGTTGGCGATGTTCGGCGTCACCGTGAACGTGACCGGGATCTCGAACTGCGGATGCGCCAGGTCGTTCGTGTTGACGCACATCAGGCCGCCATACGTGCCGGCGGTTAGGCTGGCGGCATTCGCCTTGACGGTGACGTTCTTGGTGCCGATACCGTTGATCGTGCCGGTCTTCGGAGTGGCGCTCAGCCAGGCCACATTGCTCGGCGAACCGCAGCCCGTACCTGGCGGCGTCACGTCGCCGTAGTCCACGATCATGATGATGTGGAAGTCCGGGAAGCCGGCGCCCACGTTTGCCGCGTCCGTCGGATCGGCGATGCTGCACGTGGTCGACGAAATGAACGTCGGATGCGTCTGCGTGGTGGAGTTGCCGGCCGGAAAGAAGCCGGCGCTGGACGCGACGTTGTATTCCACGACGAGATCCACAGCGCTCGTATCGGCGATGTCCACCGGATCGTCCAGCTCGATGGTCGAGGTGGTCAGCGTGCCGCCCACCGCGCCCGTGCCAGAACCCAGCAGCGTGAGCTGGTCGAGCGGGATCGTGTCGACCGTCACGCCATGCGGGATGCTGTAGACGTTGATGGTCGCCGTGCGCGAGGTGCCGTCCTCGGTGCCTATCGTCACTTGGCTGATGCGCGTGCTGGCACCGACGCCGGCATGCTCGCTGAAGTAGAAACGGCGCCACCAGCTGGTTCCGCCGCTGGGGCACGCCACGCCATTGAGAGACTCCGGCGAGTTGTCAATCATCTGCGAGAACTGACCTGCGGCCAACTCGATCGGGTGCCCCTTCATGCCGAGCGACTTCGTGCTGGTGCTGCGACGCAGCTGTTCCAGCATGCCCGCGTCCCGCAGTTTGACGACGTCGTTGAACGCGGCGTTGCGGGTATTGGCAGATGCCTTGCCGAGCAGGCCATCGATTGCGTTCGGCAGGGCGCGGCTGTCCGGCAGCGCACGCTTGATGTCGAACGTCAGTCGGCCAGCCGCCGTGTTGTGCACGACCATCGTGTCGGTGGCGCTGGCGCCTTCCTCAGCGGTCATCGTGAACGAGAACGGCGTGACGTCCGCGCTCGGCTGCGGCGGCGGATTCGCGTCGACGACGACGGTGTAGTCCTCAGCCTGGCCGTAACCCGCGGCGTTGCACGCATCCGGCACGGAGCTGAACTTCTTGATCACGCGCATGCGCGTTGCACCGAGCAGGGCGTCGGCCGGAACGGTGATGTCGCCAGTCGACTGCTTGCCGTCCGCACCGGTCGAGTTCACCAGATCGCTCAACGCGAAGCTTTCGCCGGCGTCGAACGTGCCGTTCTGGTTCCAGTCGATGTACACCATGATCTTCGCGGTGTAATTGCCGTCGGTATTGCCTTCGACCGTCGCGCCGTAGACGCCGGTACGCGACAGCGCGCCGCCCGCCACCGAGAGGAAGTTTTCAAGAGCCGGCGAACCGTTGACGGTCGCGCTGCTCGGATTGTCGACACCGCTGAGCGCGACGCGCGTGATCGGTTCGACATTGCTCGGGAAGGAGACGGAGCAGTACGGCTGCGGGAACGGCAGCGTGTTCGATACGATCAGCGTGGCCGAAGCGTCGGCCGCGTTGCTGCCTGCGCTGGTCTGCAAGTCGCCCGCGTGGATCGTATTGGTGTAACTGCTTTCCGCGGCCGAGTGCACCGTCGCGGTGATCTTGCAGGAACCGGCCGGAATCGTCGCGCCCGAAGCGAGCGTGATGGAACCCGCGGTGAAGCTCACGCTGCCGCCGCACGTGGTCGAAGCCGCCGTGGCGACCAAACCGTTCGGCAGGGTATCCACCAGCGCTGCGGTCAAGGTCGCCGCCGTCGCGCCCGGATTCGTCAACGTGATCGTCGCGGTGCTGTCGGCATTGGTGAGTACCTGCGCTGGCGAGAAGGCCTTGGCCACGCTGGGCGCACCACCCGCACCGGCGCCGATGGTGATGTCCGCGCCGCTCTTGTCGAAGCAGGAGTCGACCAGCACCGCGGGATACCCCGTCGCCGCCGTGGTCGTGAAGTGGGCATAGCCGTAGCACGTCGTACCGCCGATCGAGGAGCAATCGAAGCGGACGCCGAGATAGCCATCCACGCCGGCCTTGAAGGTCGTCATCGCACCGGCCGTACGCGACCAGATCGAACTTGCGCCCACCACGTCACCTGCATGCAGCACGCTATAGGCCGCGCTGGACGTCGACGGGGCGACGGCCGCGCTGATCGTCGGCGAATGCGACCAATACGCGCTCAAGCCGCTGCTGTTCCAGATGTTCATGTCGTACGGATACGGGCCGCCGGTAGGCGGAGTCGGATCCTCGTCGCCCACGACGCCCGTCGTCCAGTTGAACGAAGTACCGCTCGTGGTCGCGGCCAGCGTGTGGTTGATGTTGTTGTGGCAGACGATGTTCGGATTGCCCGTGTCCGCGGCGAAGTTGGCGATGACGGTGCAATCGACCGTGACGGGACTGGTCGTGTACGACGTCGTGCCCGTGAGCGTGCCGCCGCAGGTGCCAGTCACGTCGACGAGGTGATTGCCCGTATCCGCCGACAGCGTGAACGTCTTCGTATCGCCGCTGTTCACCGTCTGCGCCGTGTTAGGCGAGATCGAACCGCTGCCGGTGACGCTCGGCGTGACGGTGTAGGTCACCGGCGCCGTTGGGATGGTGATGGTGTTGCCTGCCGAGTCGTAGCAGTAATCGACGATGGTGGCGGGCTGGCCGGTGGAACTGGCGTTACCCGTCGTCGTCATGTGCGCGTAGCCATAGCACGTGCCGGAAGCCGGCGGCGAGGCTAGCGTCGAACAATCCATGCGGAAGCCGATGTAGCCGTCGATATTGGAGGTTCCCCTCCAATTCGCGAGGGTGGCTGCGGACTTCGCGAAGGTCGAAGCCGCGCCGATGCTGTCGCCCGGCTGCAGCCGGAGCCAATTTCCGCCCGATGCCGCCGAGGCCGCCAGCGCATTCCTGGCGCCGTTGCCCGTGGAGGTGCCCAAGTAGAACGTGAGGTTCGTGCTGCCGTAGGGATTGAAGTGATACGGCGTGATCGACGTCCCATCACTGAACTGGCCCGTGATCCAATTGATGTACGTCCCGGCGCTGCTGGCCTGCACGACATGGTTCAGCGGGCCGGAGCACACGAGGTCACCCGTGTCGACCACGAAGCTCGCGACGACAGTGCAATCCGCGGACACCGAGCTGGTCGTGAACGTTTTTGCGACGCGATTCAACGTGCCGCCGCAGGTTCCGCCGACGCTGCCGATCTTGTAGCCCGTGTCGGGCGTCAGCGTGAACGTGGTGACGTCGCCTTCGGGAACAGTCGCCGACGGCGAAATCGTTCCGTGGCCGGACACATCGACGCTGGAAGTGACGGCGTACGTGCTGATGCCGTCGCTGACCACGACGCGGTCAATACCCACGATACTCGAATTGGCGCCCGCAGGGCCGCCGCTGGTCACGTAATAACGGAACGCGATGCGTCCCGTACCCGACGTTGGCAGGTTCGGAATGACGAACCGTGTCCATACGTCCGGATATCCATTGGCGCCGGTCGGATCCGGCCCGGCGGCCAGGTTTGGATTGATCGTGAGGACCGTCGTGGTGAAGTTGCCGACGTCCGTCGCTGTCGTGCCGTAGTTGCTGCAATCGCCGCTGGAGCACACACGCACTTCGAGACGATCGGCGTACGCCGCACCCGTGCCTGTACGTGTATAGAAGCTGCCGATCATGTTCGGCGCGAACGTGATCGGCTTGGTCAGCAACCAGTTGCTGATCGTGCCGCTACCCGATTGGCAATCCGCACTGCCCGCACTGCAATAGTTGGCCACTGCGCAGGAACTCGGGCCACCATCGTAGGCCGGCGCAACGCCGACGCCTGCGGCGCCGCATTGGGTCCAGGAAGTGACGCCCCCACCTACCGGACTGCTGTGGTTGGCGCTGAGCCAGCCGCCAGCACTGATCAGGGCCGGAACGTCGGCGAAATCTTCACCTACGACGACCGCATCCGGAACTACCGGATTGGAACGCGACAGCGCTTGGTCTGCGGAAACGCCGCCGTCGCGCGAACTGACTGCCAACGTACCGACATCGGCCGCCGCGAACGCGAAAGCGCTTGAACCAAGCGCTCCCGCGATCGCCGTCGCGACGAGGATAGTCTTCAATCTACTTCTCATATCGGGAACTCCCCAGTCAATGTCGACGGGCTCAGGAGCCCGCCGGTTGCCAACTCGACTGACCACGCAACCAAGCCGCTTGTCAGCGACGTCGTTACGCAGCAGCCATGTCGAATACGGTTTGAGCAGAAGTACTCACGTGATGAATCTGCGAAACGACGCCCGCCCGATTTCCGGCCACGCAAAAAAGCGCACGCCGGTCACCCGACGAACGCGAATTCGTTTCACCAATTGCCCCAGTTGCGACGGAGACCGTCGCACCACGCTGTCTTTCCATGTGCATTCCCCAGTGAATGCTAGAAAGTTTCGATCCGACCGACGGTGCTCTATGCATCGCCGATGGCTCGTTGAATCGCGGAACGCCCCGACTATAGACCCGGCTGTCGAGCAAGTACAACCCGCGTCCGCGTCATTCTGAACGACCTTGCGCCGTGAACAATCCGTGCGCATACGTACTGTCGACATGAATCTTGCGCGTCGCAACGCCGCGACCGCAGCGCGGAAAAACGCATGTATTCACGCTCTTCGGCAATGCCTTTCCCAACCCATGCGCATTTATGATGCGACGCCATACCCTTCGGGAATCGCTCCATGCGCCTGCTTCGCATCGCCGTCACACTCGTTCTGTTGTTGCTCGCATGTGTCGTTTTTGCGGGCTGGTTCACATTGCGCGCGAGCCTGCCCCGTTACGACGGCGAAGTCGCATCGCACGGCATCGCGCAACCGGTTTCGGTTGAACGCGACGCGCTCGGCACGGCGACGATCCGCGCAAGCACTCGCACCGACGCCGCGTGGACGCTCGGCTACGTGCACGCGCAGGAACGCTACTTCGAAATGGATCTGTTCCGGCGCAGCGCGGCAGGTGAACTCGCCGAGTTGTTCGGCAGCGCCGCCGTGCCGATCGACCGTCGCGCGCGCGCGCACCGGATGCGTGCGCGCATGCAGCACGCATACGAGACGTTGCCGCCCGCGCAACGCGCGCTCGCCGATGCGTATCGCGATGGCGTCAATGCGGGTCTTGGCGATCTGTCGGCGCGGCCGTTCGAGTATCTGCTGTTGCGCACGAAACCCGCGCCGTGGCGCAGCGAGGACGCGTTGCTCGTCGAAGCCGCGATGGCGTTCACGCTGAACGATGCCGAGAACGCACGCGAACTCGCGTTCTCGCGCGTGCACGCGGCGCTGCCGGCATCGGCATACCGATTCCTCGCCGCGCATGGCGGAGAATGGGACGCGCCGTTGTTCGGCATCGACTTGGCATGGCCGGCGCCGCCGAGCATCGCGGAACTGGATCTGCATGCGCCATCCGCTGCGCCATCGAACGATGGCGATGCGAAGCGCAACGACATTCCCGGCAGCAACGGCTTCGCCGTCGATGGCACGCTCACCGGCGGCGGCGCGCTCGTCGCCAACGACATGCATCTCGACCTGCGCGTGCCGAACCTTTGGTTCCGCACGCGGCTCGTCTACGCCGATCCGGATGACGCATCGCGCACGATCGACGTCACCGGTGCGAGCCTGCCCGGCGCACCCGCGATCGTCGTCGGCAGCAACGGCGACATCGCGTGGGGCTTCACCAACAGCTACATCGACACGACGGATTGGGTGCGCGTGCAGCGCGATCCGAGCGATGCGACGCGCTATCGCGCGGACGGCCGCTGGGAACCGATCGCGACGTTCGACGAAACCATCAAGGTCGCCGGCAAACCCGAAGAACATCTCTCCGTCGAGGAAACGCGCTGGGGCCCGATCCTCGCGAAAGACGTCGACGGCACGCCGCTCGCGCTCGCGTGGACCGCGCAGCAACCCGGCGGACTCGATCTCGGCATCGGCCGCATGGAACTCGCGCGTTCGCTCGACGACGCCGTCGCGATCGCGCGCAGCAGCGGCATGCCGCCGCAGAACCTCGTCTCCGGCGATCGCGCGGGCCGCATCGCGTGGACAATCGCGGGACGCATTCCGAAACGCGTCGGCGGTTTCGACCCGGAACTTCCCGCCGACTGGTCGCAAGAGGGCACGGGCTGGAATGGATGGCTCGACGCCAACGACTATCCGGGTCTCGCCGACCCTGCGGACCATCGCATCTGGACCGCGAATCAACGCATCGTCGATGCAGCGATGCTCGACGTGATCGGCGACGCGGGCTACGACATCGGTGCGCGAGCGAAACAGATCCGCGACGGCCTGCTCGCTCGCGAACGTTTCGCGCCCGCCGACCTGCTCGCCGTGCAGCTCGACGATCGCGCGTTGTTCCTCGAACGCTGGAAGGCGCTGCTTGCGACGACGCTCGACCACGCGCCCGCATCGCCGCTGCACGATGCGATGAAGCACGCGCTCGCCGACTGGAACGGGCGCGCATCGGTCGATTCAGTGTCGTATCGCCTCGTGCGCGCGTGGCGCAACGAAGTCGTCGACGGCGTTCTCGGCGCGTTCTGGAGCGCGGTACGCGCGAAGTTTCCGGATTTCACGCCGCCCAAGCTCGCGCAATCGGAGTACGTCGCATGGACGTTGTTGCGCGATCGGCCCGAGCATCTCGCGCCGCACGACGCGCGCGACTGGGATGCTTTCCTGCTCGCCGCGGTCGATCGCGTTGGCGCGAAGCTCGACGCGCAGCCAGGCGGCATCACCGCGCGCACGTGGGGTGAGCGCAACACGGCGCACATCGCCCATCCGATCTCGCGCGCGTTGCCTGCGTTCGTCGCACGCTGGCTCGACATGCCCTACGAACCGCTGCCCGGCGACAGCAACATGCCGCGCGTGCAGTCGCCGGATTTCGGCGCATCCGAACGTTTCGCGGTGACGCCCGGGGATGAAGCGCACGGCTATTTCATGATGCCGGGCGGCCAAAGCGGCCATCCGCTGTCGCCCTACTACGGCGCAGGTCACGCCGATTGGGCGAAGGGCATGCCAACGCCATTCCTTCCCGGAACGGCTGAGCACACGTTGCGCTTTTCGCCGAGGCCGTAAGAGCGCATCTCGCGCGATACGCGTCAACTGGCGCAATGCGCTGCGCGTGTCGCGTGCTGCCGATTTTCGCTTGCCGCGGTGCTCGTCATCCCGTTTTTCGCCGGGATGACGAGCACGCGGGACATCAACGCCGCGCGGCCGACTCGAAGCCGTCGACGAAGATGTGATCGTTGTCGGCGGCGCAGGTCACGTCGACATTGGTCACGGCGGTAGTGCCCATCGTGCCGATGCCATTCGCGACCGTGCAGATCTGGCCCGCCGGCTGCGTTTGCACCGTCACCGTGTAGGCCGAACCACCCGGTACGCCCGGATTGAAGTTGTAGAGGCCGTTCGTGTTTTGCGTCAACGTCAGCCCGCCGTTGAGTTGCAACACGAGCCCAGGCGCGGTGAGGCCGCGTACGCGACCGCCGACCATGTGGCTTTGCGGCGGAATATCGGCGCAGTTGACGGCGACGTTGGTTACGTCGGCGCTGCCGATCGTGCTGTTGCCGTTGGCGACCGAGCAGGTCTGGCCAGCCGGCGCCGCACTGACCGTGACCAAGTACGAAGCGCCGACTTCAAGCGCATTCGGGAACTGGAACGCGCCGCTGCCGGCCAGCGACAGTTCATTGCTGCCGTTGAGCTTGAGTTTCAGCGCGCCGCTCGCGCCGTTGACGTTGCCGCCGACGGTGTGCGTGACGACCTGGTTGACCGTCAGCGACACCGGCACCTCGAAGCTCGGATGGTTCGCATCATTGGTCGCGACGCAGAGCTTGGCGGAGTACGCGCCGGCCGCGAGCGTGGTCGCGTCGCCCTTCACGGCGACGCTCGCCGTGCTGCCGCCGGATACGGTGCCGCTGGCCGGCAACGCGCTCAGCCACGCGACGTCCGACGGGCTGGCGCAACTCGTCGGCGCTTCCGTGACGGTGTAGTTCACGCTGCTGCCGAGGCCGCCGCCGTTGGCGACCGTGATCGAGCTGTTGACGATGCCGCCCTGGTTCACGCTGAAACCGATCGATGCCGGCGTGACCGCCGCGACCGGATCGGGTACCGCGCCGGCCGTCGGCGCCAGCGTTTCCAGTACGTAGCCGGCCGGCGAACCGGCTTCCGCGATGTGCAATTCGCCGACCGCCGTCACCGGCGATTTATTCACCGTGATCGAGAACGAGAACAACGTGCCCCAGTTCAGCGTGTTGCCGGCCGGCGCGATCCACGTCACGCGGCCGCCGTTGGTGCTGGCCGTCCAGTCGTTGCCGGCGTTGGTGTCGCCGTCGCTGAACCACGTCGCGCTGACCACGGCGTCTTCCGGCACCGGCACGGCGAAACTGTCGAAGCCGTTGTTGCGTTCGACGCGGATGTTCGGGTTGGTGCCGGACGTGACCGCACGCGCGAAGTCGACGTTCATCAACGCGTAGTCGTAGCGCCAGGTGCCGTTGCCGAGATCCTTGACCTTGACGGCGAGCTTGGCGTGGCCTTCGTGCACGGCCAGTTCCTTGTTGCGCTCCATCGTGCCGGGATTGGCCGGATCGACCCAGCGGTCGATGGCGGGGCCGAGCTTGTAGCTGCCGCTGGGAGCAGGCGTCGGGTCGCTGCCTGTCGAACCGATGCCCGCGGCATCGCCGCCGGGGTTCCAAGTACTGTTGTAGCTCGGCGCACCGCTGCGGGTGGCCATCGAATTGTAGATGTTGATGTCCTCGCGAGCGACGTACCACGACTCGAACAGGAAGCTCGCGCCCGGATTGACCGTGGGGCTAATCTGTTGCTCTTTCACGATCAGGCGCTGGTCATAGCTGCCGTTCGGACTGGCCGTGCTAAGGCCAACGCAGCCCGGATCGTAGATCGAACCGCAGCGACCCCAGATGCCAGTAGCCGGCACGATTTCCGAACGTGGGCCGAGGTCGGAACTGGTGTCGTTGTTGCCGGTGCCGTAGGTGTCCAGGCAGCCGCGCCCGAGGATGTGCGAGTCGTGCTCGGCGGTGGAGTCGAGACAGCTGGCGTTGGTGGTCAGCCACGCGTGCTTCACGCCGGAACGACCGATCTGTTCTAGGCGACCATCGGCATTCGTGCGGTACAGATTCCAGATCAGATACGGATGCTGGTCGTTGTTGTAAGGCGGCGTGGACCCGGTGAATTTTGTGTTCCAGACGATACCTGCCGTCCACAGCGCGGCGCTCGTTCCGAGCGCGCCCTGATTGGGAATCGTCTCGTTCAAGCTGCCCGCGTTGACGTTGTTCTTCAGTCTCGATGTTGGCGTGAAGACGACGCTGCCGGTTCCCGCGTTGCCGGTACAGCCTTGGCAGCGCGAGTACTGCATGAAGAAATTCCACATGAACAGATCGGCCTGGTAGGTGCCGCCGTTTGGTGCCGCGTCGCCCGGCCAGTGTGGGTTGCTCGCCATCGGCATCGCGCCGCTGCCTTGCGTCTGCACATCGGTGGTCATCGCCAGATCCGCGATCGCCCAGCCGGCTGTTTCGGGATGACCGATGCGCTTGGCCAGCGCCGGACTGATGCGCATGTCCATCGCGCCGACGGAGAGCTTCGTGTCGTTGTCGAGCAGTTCGTACATGAGGCGGTCGATGTAGAACCACACCTGCCCGTCCTTGCCCACGAAATCGAGGATCAACGGATCGTTCGCGCTCGGAACGAGGCGGAAGTCGACGAAATCGAGACGGTCGCCATTCGCCAGTTCGATCGTGTAGCCGCCGGCCGCCTGCAGCGAACCGCCGTCGAAACCGCGGAAATAACCGCCTTCGACGTGGAATTCGATGCTGCCCGCGCGGCGCACCGTGAAGCGGTCGCGGCCGCGCATGCTCAAGCCGGGCAACGCCTCGCGCGCCGACGCGATGTGCATGCCGACGTCAGCGGCGAGATCGCGGTTCCAACGCACTTCGACCGTGCCGCCCCAAGCGGCCCACAGTTGATGCTGCGCCGCCGGCGCGTTGGCTTGAGACGTCGAAGCGGTCGACGTCGATGCAGCGAATGCGCCCGCCATCGGAACGAAGGCAGCAGCGAGCGACAAAACGAGTACGCGAGCTTTCATTGATATCACCCCAGGGATCAACGATGGATTGGGCCACTCCCTGGGCATGTGTCCTGTATCCGGTCTTCGCCGCGACGCCGTTTCCCCATACCTATGGCGGAATGCGGGAAATTCGACGCGAATGGCAAGCGCGACGCCTCCGGACAACTTGGAGAACGTAGCATCTTCGGCACCGCCGATAATGTCGCAGGTGCACAAAAATCGCGCCACCCCTGAACAGATCGCGCGGATGAGAATGCCCCATGGCGCGCGATGCGCGCGTGCCGATACGCAACGCGGCCGCGTACGCTCACGAAAATTTACATCGATCCCGCGTCGAAACCGTCGACGAAGATGCGATCGCCGCTGCCTTCGCTGGCGACGCCGACGAGTTCCGGCGGCGACTTGCCGTAGCCGCGCTGGTTCGGATCGTTCGCAGCGTTGTTCCACAACTCGTAGACGAATTGCCCGCGCGTGCGATCCTTCGGGCCGACCACGAACGGTCGATCCGCAGCGCCGCCGCACATCTGGTTTTCGCCGGCGAACGCATTGTCGGCGGCCTCGTTGCGCAGGAACTCGATGTATTCCTTGCTCGAGGTCTGGTAGTACAGCCGCGCCGTCGCGGTGAACGGCCCGACGCGGCCCGCGGGAATCGCGAACGTGTACGCGGCCTTGTCGTAGTTGACGAGCGTGCCCGAGCCCGGCGCGGTTTCCGCATATGTCGCGCCAACCGGACGCACTTCGTAGCCGTTCGGATCGCTCGCGGTCGACGGCGTGAAGCCGAGCGGCGGAATGCGGTTGTCCTTGGCGACGCAATCGTTCAACGCGAAGTGGAACATCGGATCGCCCCCCGCATCAGCGACGTCGCAGTGGCCGTTGCCGTTGTGGTTCCAGATGCCTTGCAGCACTTCGTACACGCGCGCCTGAGCGTCGTTCGTCAGGATCGCGGTGGCCGGATCGTAGGCACCGCTCTCGGCAACGAGGTTGCCGCCCGCGTCGTGCAACTGCACGTTGAGCCACATGCGGCGTCCTTCGCCGTAACCGCTCGGCAACTTGTGGCCGCTCTGGTTGGTGACTTTCACGCTGACGCCGATCGAACCTGCACGCGTGGCCGTCGGCGCCACGTAGGCGCTGACGGCCGCGCCGACGGTTGCGGCCGAAGCCAGCATGTCGCGCGCCCAGACGACGGTTTGGTCGAACGACGCCTGGCGGCCAATACCCTCCCAAGCGCCCGGGATCGATGTGGTGTCGCTGTACTCGCCCTTGATGATCCCCGGAATCCAAGTATTGCCGCCGACGAAGGCGTGTACGGGCAGGTTGCCGCTGCGGTTCGGGTAGCCGCCGAGCGAACAGGCGGTCGCGTCGGGATCTTCGCTGCTGGGCATGTGGCAGGATTGGCAGGTTCTGCCCGACATCGGATTGGAAAACGCGCTGCGCTGCCATTCGCTGAAGGTGCGCTCGATCGGGAACGGAATGCCGGTATCGGTGCCGTTGGCGAGCTTGAGCGTCTTCAGTGGCCCCGATGGGGTGTCTGGCGTGGTCACGTCGTGGCATTGCCCGCACATCGCGCTATCGGTCACGAAGGCTGCCTTCTGCCAGGGATGCGGCGGTTGCGGGCCACTGGGATCGTAGTCGTCGTAAGGCCCGTAACGGCATGGCCCACCTGCGCCATCGCAATCGGTATCGTTGAGCCAAACCGCGCCGTTGCGCGGCAGCGGCTCGCCATTCGCGCCTTGCGCCATGTTGCGATGGCAGAAATGACAACTCAGGCCGCCGTAGTCGCTGTCGCCATCGGGCCGCTCGTAGCTGCCGGCGAGAAGGCACGCGGCAGCGCCGAGCGTTACGTCGTTGTCGGGCTGGCCTGCGTGTGTCTTGACCACGTGGCCGCCATACCATCCATCCGAGGCGTGGCAGCGCAGGCAGTAGTCGCCGACGCCGGGGACGTCGTGGTTGGCGATGTCGAGCGCGGCCATGAACAGCGGATCGCGCGTCGCGTTCGCCATCATCGAACCAGCCCAGGTCGAATGCGGACGGAATGCGAGCGCACTCTCCGAACTGCCTGCGCCATGACAGCCCACGCAGTCGTCGGACTTCCAGAGGCTGAATAACAACCCCGGCTGCGTGCCATGCGGCGTGAAATCAATCGCCGCGCCGTGCGGCGACAGCCGTTGCGATACGTCGAGCCACGCATCCGCAGCATGCGCGACGTCCACTCCCGGCAAAGCCATCGCGCACATGGCCAAGCCGATCCACCCCAGGAATTTTTTCACGCCATTCTCCGTCCACTGCGAACGCAAACGTCCTGCATGCGCCGCGACATCGAGATACCGATGGTGTTTCAGAAAGGATTCGTTGCGCAACCATCGCATGCCTCGATCATGAACGACACCGCTGGAACAAAAGGCCGCTGGCGCAACTCGCGCCGTTCGCGCTAGCGTGCGCGCATGACCGACGCCGCACGCATCGCCTCGCTCGAACGCATCGCTGCGCATCTTTCCGAAGGCCGCCCCGATCTCGCCGCGCATGCCGCATCGGCGATGCGCGAACGCTTTCCGCGGGACGCCGAATGCTTGCGCCTGTTTGGCATCGCACTGTTGCAGATCGGCCGATCCGACGATGCGCTTTCGCAGTTGCAGACCGCGCGCGCGATCGCGCCAACCTCCATCGAAGTGCTCGCCAATCTCGCCAGCGCGCAGTTGGCGACGTCGCACGCACAGGCTGCGTTGGCGACGCTCGACGACGCGCTGCATCTCGCGCCGGCGCATCCCGTGCTGCTCAACCAACTCGGCAACGCGCGGCACGCCACGGGCGACATGGCCGGCGCACGCGACGCGTATCGCGCGGCGACGCGCGTGCGCGCCGATCACGTCGGCGCGTGGTGCAATCTCGCCGCGAGCGAACTCGCACTCGGCGATCTGGTTGATGCGGAACGCGACGTGCGCCACGCGCTCGCACTCGTTCCCAACCATCCCGAGGCGCTGCTCCTGCTCGGCCACGTGTCCGCGGCGCGCGGCGATCCATCGGCGGCGGCGGACGCCTACGCACAAGGCCAGCGCGCTGCGCCGAACGATGCGCGCTTTCCGTACGAGCTCGGCCTCATCGCGGAAGATCGCAAGCAGCTCGTCGCCGCCGCGAACGCACAGGCACGCGCAGTCGCGCTCGATCCGTCGCTGCATCGCGCGTTCGGACAACTCGTGTTCCTGCGCCGCCAACTCTGCGAATGGCGCGATCTCGATGCGCTCTCGCACGGCGTGCGCGAACGCGTCGCAGCCGGCGTGCCGGGCATCGCACCGTTCGGTTTTCTCGCCGAACCGGCGAGCGCGGCTGAACAACTGCACTGCGCGCGCATCGCCGCGACCGACATCGAAAGCCGCGTGGCACCGCTGCGCGCACCACTCGCCATGCCATCACGCGCTGCCGGCGGCGCGCCACTGCGCATCGGCTTCGTCTCCAACGGCTTCGGCAACCATCCGACCGGATTGCTCTGCGTCGCGCTCGTCGAAGCGCTGCGCGAACACGCCGTGGAAACGCATCTATTCGCGACGAGCGGCGACGACGGCAGCGACCTCCGTGTGCGCCTAGGCGCCGCCGCGCACCTGCACGACGTCGCAAACTTGAGCGCATTGCCGCTCGCGCAGGCGATCCGCGCGCAGGCCATCGATGTACTCGTCGATCTGCGCGGCTGGGGCGGCGGCAGCGTCGCCGAAGCGCTCGCGCTGCGGCCTGCGCGCGTGCAGGCCGCATGGTTCGCCTATCCGGGCACGTCCGGCGCACCGTGGATCGACTACTTGATCGCCGACCGCGTCGTGCTGCCGGACTCGTTGCGCGCGCACTTTTCCGAACGCATCGCGTGGCTGCCGCGCTGTTTCCAGCCGTCCGATCCGACGCGCATCGTCGGCGAACCGCCCCCGCGCGAAGACTGCGGATTGCCCGAGCGCGGCGTCGTCTACGCATGCTTCAACAACAGCTACAAGATCAATCCGCCGTGCTTCGATCGATTGCTCGTGCCGCTGCGCGAGGTCGGCGATTCCGTGCTGTGGTTGCTGAGCGGCCCCGAGGGCGCCGACGCGCGCCTGCGCGAGCAGGCACGCGCGCGCGGCGTCGATCCGGCGCGGCTCGTGTTCCAGCAAAAGTTGCCGCACGCGCGATACCTCGCGCTGTACCGGCATGCCGACCTGTTCCTCGACACGGCACCTTACGGCGCACACACGACCGCCTCCGACGCTATCTGGGCCGGTTGCCCGGTGTTGACGACGGCGGGCGACACGTTCGCATCGCGCGTCGCGGCGAGTCTCAATC
>JAKPAN010000268.1 GCA_029779475.1 Pseudomonadota bacterium | reverse complement strand
AACGTGCTCGCGCTCGATGTGCCGTCCGGACTCGACGCCGATCGCGGCGTGCCGCGTGGCGTCGCCGTGCGCGCCGATGCGACGGTTTGTTTCGTCGGCTGGAAATGCGGTTTATTCACGGCCGACGGCGCGGACTGCTGCGGCGAGCGCGAACTCGCGACGCTGGACATTCCACTGGCCGCGTTCCATGGCATCGACGCGCCAGCGCAACGGCTCGGCGACGACGTGTTCGATGTGCTGCCGCCGCGCCGCGCGAACTCGAACAAGGGCAGCTACGGCCATGTCCTCGTCCTCGGCGGCGATCATGGTTTCGGCGGCGCAGTGCGCTTGTGCGCAGCAGCCGTGCTGCGCAGCGGAGCGGGCCTGGTCAGCGTGGCGACGCGCGCGCCGCATGTCGCCGCGTTCAACGCCGCGCTGCCGGAAGCGATGGCGCGCGGCGTCGAGACGACGGCCGATCTCGATGCGCTGCTCGCGCGTGCGAGCGTGCTGGCGCTCGGGCCGGGACTCGGCCAGGGCGAATGGTCGCAGGCGTTGTTCGATGCGGCGCTTGCGACGGCGAAACCCTGCGTCGTCGATGCGGACGCGCTCAACCTGCTCGTGCGTGCGCCGCGTGCGCTCGGCGCGTCGAGCGTGATCACGCCGCATCCTGGCGAAGCCGCGCGCCTGCTCGATTGCGACGTGGCGACGATCCAATCCGATCGTTTCCGCGCCGTGCGCGAACTCGCGCGACGCTACGACGTGGTCGCCGTGCTCAAGGGCAGCGGCAGCCTCGTCGCCGCGCCGGACGGCCGCATCGCGGTGTGTCCGTGGGGCAACCCCGGCATGGCCAGCGGCGGCATGGGCGACGTGCTCACCGGCGTGGTCGCCGCGCTGCTCGCGCAAGGACTCCCGGCGTGGGACGCAGCGTGTCTCGGTGTCGCCGCGCATGCGCGCGCGGGCGACATCGCTGCCGCGGAAGGCGGTCAACGCGGATTGCTGGCGAGCGACTTGATGCCGGCACTCCGGCGTGTCCTCAATGGAATCGACCGATGAGCGCGAGCGTGACCTTGCCCAACCTCGACGAAGCGGCGCTGACCGCGCTCGCGCAACGCCTCGCGCCAGCGATGCGCGACGGCGCGGCGATCCATCTGAGCGGCGAACTCGGCGCCGGCAAGACGACCTTCGCTCGCGCCCTGCTCAAGGCGATCGGCGTCGGCGAGCGCGTGAAGAGCCCGACCTACAGCCTCATCGAGT
>JAKPAN010000262.1 GCA_029779475.1 Pseudomonadota bacterium | reverse complement strand
GCTGACGCTGTAATGGAAGGAAACGACCTTGTTCGCCTCGACGTTCACCGCAAGCTCCGACCTCGAAAAAAGCGCGCGAGCATAACAGGCTGCTGCCGCTGCGTCACCGCGACGCGCCGAACGTCTTGCCGCGCGCTTCCGGCCCGAACGCGGTCACCAGCGCGAGCAGCAACGCCACGATCGCGATGAAGACGGCCATCGCGAAGCCGTAGTCGCCGCCGCGTTGCTCCGCGAACGAGGTGAGGAACGGCGCCGAAAACGACGCCAGCAGGTTGCCGCCCTGGTAAGCAAAGCCGGGCAGCGTCGCCCGCACTGCGTCGGGCGAAAGTTCGTTCAGATGCACGGGCACCACGCCCCACGCGCCCTGCACCATCACCTGCAACAGGAACACGCCGACGCCGAGCAGCAACACCGAACCGCCGTACGCCCACAACGGGATCGCGGGCAATGCGAGCAGCGCGGCGATGACGATCGCGCGGCGGCGTCCAATCTTCTCCGACCACGCGCCGAAGAACAGGCCGCCGACGATCGCGCCGAGATTGAGCGTGATCGTCAGCCATGCGACGGTCGCGGTATCGAAATGATGCTGCGCCTTGAGGAAGGTCGGATACAAATCCTGCGAGCCGTGGCTGAACAGGTTGAAGCAGGTCATCAGCGCGACGAGATACGCGAACAAACCCCAGTGCCCGCGCATCGTCTCGAAAAATCCCGGACGCGCCGCGTCGGAACGCGCAGCCTCCCACACCGGCGATTCCGGCACGTGGCGGCGGATGAACAACACGAGCAGCGCCGGCAGCACGCCGATCGCGAACATGCCGCGCCAGCCGATGTGGTCGAACAGCAGCAGGTAGACGAGTCCGCCGAGCAGGTAACCCGCGGCATAGCCTTCCTGCAGCAGGCCCGACACCGCGCCGCGCGTTTTCGGCGGAATCGATTCCATCGCCAGCGACGCGCCGATGCCCCACTCGCCGCCCATCGCGATGCCGAACAGCGCGCGTATGACGAGCAACACCGCCAGCGAAGGCGCGAGCGCCGAAGCTGCTTCGAGCGTGGCGAACAGCACGATGTCGACCATCAGCACCGGACGCCGGCCGAAGCGATCGGCGAGCACGCCGAACAGCCACGCGCCGACGGGCCGGAACGCGAGCGTCAGGGTCAGTGCGAAGGCGACCTCTTTCACGCCCACGTCGAACTCGTGCGCGATTTCTGGCATCACGAACACGAGCAGGAAGAAATCGAACGCGTCGAGCGTCCAGCCGAGGAAGCTCGCCAGCACGACTTTGCGCTGGCTCGAATCGAGCTCGCGCCACACCGAAATCAAGTTCATCGCCGCCCCTTCGATGATCGACGGCGCAGGCTAGCACGGCGCGTTTCTGGCGCGAGACGCGTATCGGTTACGCTGCACGATCCACGCTTCGACGGAATACGCATGAACGCCGACGACGACGCGCAGATCGCCACGCGCATCGCGCAACGCTTCCGCAAGCGTTCGCATGCGGGCTACGCGCGCGGCAAGGTTCGCTACGACCCGGCTTACGCGGCGGTCGCCGGCTGGATCCGCGCCGACGAAACACCGTTGCTCGACGTCGGCTGCGGCCTCGGCCTGCTCGGCTTCTACCTGCGCGAACGCGGCTGGCGCGGCACGTATCGCGGTCTCGATTTCGACAGCGCGAAAATCGCTGCCGCACGCGAAGCCGCTTTCGACGTCGCGCGATTCGAATTCGACGACAGTCGCGCGCAAGTGCTGCCACCGTTCCAAGGCCATGTCGCGCTCATCGACGTGCTGCACTACCTGTCCGCGCCCGATCAGCAGGCATTGTTGCGCCAAGCGGCGGAACGCGTCGCACCGGGCGCGCTACTCATCGTGCGCAATGTGCTGCGCGGGCCGGGATTGCGCTTCCAGCTCACGCGCGCGGAGGAGTGGTTCATCCACGCGATCGGCTGGGTCGCTAGCCCCGCACGTCATTTCCCGGCACGCGAGGAAATCGAGGCGCCGCTGCGCGACGCCGGCTTCGTCGCCGACGTGCAGCCGCTGTGGGGCGGCACGCCGTTCAACAGTTTCGCGATCATCGCGCGGCGACCCGCGGACTGATCAGCACGCCTTCGTCACGGCGCGCATGCGTGCGCGGCGCATGCGCGCCTGCAAGCGCGCGCGCAGCTCCGCGACTGCACGAGCACGCGCCTGGCGCGAGCCATCGCGCGGCACCTCGCCGCGCCGCGCGCGGAAATCCGCATACGCCTTGCGCACCACACGCAGCTTGTGCAGCAGCAGCTCGAGCATGATCGCGTCGTCGAGCAAGCCGATCACCTCGATGTGATCGGGGATGAGATCGTCCGGGTCGCTCAGGTACGACAAGGTTTCCAGCACGTCGCCGCGCTCGGGCTGCGGCAACGCCCAAGTCTCGTCCTCGAGCATGACGATGAGGGTCTGCACCTCGGCCATCTGCTTGCGCACGTAGGCCGGCGCGCTCGCGATCGGCAAGTGGTCGAGCGCGTACTTGGCCGCCTCGATGATGTCGACCTCGTCTGCGCAATCGACGGCGCGCCGCGAACGCGCGAGCGCCGCGTGGAAACGCGCGATGTCGGCTTCCTCGAGTTCGAAACTGATGCGCATCGGATCGCCAGGAATAAGGAAGGCAGACTCTACCGCCAACGATTGTCTCGATGATGCGGAAGCTGCAAATATGCTCAACTGATCCAGATGCCGACCTTCTTGCGGACGCTCCAGCCGGCTGCAGCACGATCCAAGTAGTAGAGGTTTCCCCACCCGCACAAACCGCCACACGAGGTCGAAACGTAGATCAATGCATGCTGACGATCTTCCGATAACGCAGCTCTCGTCATCTGGACGTATCCGGCAGTGCTTGGCCAGCGCCGATAAAATTCACTCCAGCCTGCATCGCCTTTGAAAACGGCCGCTACATCGTTGGCGCGGATCGGGTGAGCGATCTTTCCGGATATCTCCAGACGCAATGGCGGCCGCTCATTCTGGCCCAAAGCGATCAATTCCCGACGCAGACGCAACGGCACATCCTTTAGCACAGGTGAAACCAGCACCTCCTTGAAACCTGCGCAACCAGAAGTGTCGAGATTGACAGCTTTGGAATCGCAATGGGCCAAGGGTTCCACTACAAAAAGGACAGGGAAAGCCGTTTCGGAGGCGGCCTCCTTCGTGGCATCTTCCTTGAAAGCAGTCGCACTTTCAGTCGTTCCAGGTTTGGGTGGCAGAGGCGGCGGTGGAGGCGGGCCGAATTTGGCGGTTGTGAGGATCATTGTGACGATTGCTGCCTGCTCCTCATTCGTCGCTGGCAACGGATCAATGCGCTGCGTCTGCCATTCACGCCATGCATTGCGCCCATGCAGCCAGATCAAAGGAACCACCGTTGCGAGCAACACCGCCAAACCCATGCCAACGGCAATGTACCGAACGCGTTGCCATGAAAAGCTCTTATGTGTCATCGACAATTCTTCCCGCGCTTAACTGAGAGCATTGCAGTTTCCCCCTCACTCGGCAAAATCGCCCTTCCGCATCGAAGAGCGTCCAAAGCATGACCGTCAGCCAACCTCGCGTCACCCTCGTCGGCGGCGGCCTGGTCGGCGCCCTGCTCGCGACCTTGCTCGCGCAGCGCGGCTTCGCGGTCGACGTGTTCGAGCGGCGGCCCGATCCGCGCCATACCGGCTATGCGGGCGGGCGTTCGATCAACCTCGCGCTCGCTGAGCGCGGTCTGCATGGTTTGCGCCTCGCCGGCCTGTCCGACGACGTCATGCGGCTCGCGGTGATGATGCGCGGGCGCATGGTCCATCACCGCGACGGCCACGCGGAACTCCTGCGCTACGGCCGCGACGACAGCGAGGTGATCTGGTCGCTGAGTCGCGGCCGGCTCAACATCGCACTCATCGACGCGGCGGAACGCGCCGGCGCGCACTTCCATTTCGATCGGCGGCTCGAAAGCGCGACGTTCGGCGACGGCGTGACGCTGCGTTTCCACGACGACGCCAACGGCAGCACGCACGAACACCACGCCGCGTTCGCGCTCGGCTGCGACGGCGCGGGTTCCGCGTTGCGCGCAGCGATGGATCGCGCCACGCCGCTCGGCGAACGCATCGAAGCGCTCGGCCACGGCTACAAGGAACTGGAAATCCCGGCGCTCCCCGAAAAAGGTTTTGCGATCGAACGCAACGCGCTGCACATCTGGCCGCGCGGCAACTACATGTGCATCGCGCTACCGAACGCGGAAGGCAGTTTTACCGTCACGCTGTTCCTGCCGTCGCAAGGCGATCCGAGTTTCGAGACGATCACGACCCCCGCCGCGGCGCGCGCGTTCTTCGAGCGCGACTTCACCGACCTGTTGCCGCTGATCCCGGATTTCGACGCCGATTTCGCCGGAAATCCGGTCGGCGTGCTCGCCACGCTCTATCTCGACCGCTGGCACCTCGACGGCCGCGCGCTGCTGCTCGGCGATGCCGCGCACGCGATCGTGCCGTTCCACGGCCAGGGCATGAACTGCGGTTTCGAGGACGCCGTCGAGCTGGCCGAACTGCTTGACGCGCACCGTGACGATCTCGCCTGGACATTCGCGGAATTCGAACGCCGCCGCCGGCCGAACGCGGAAGCGATCGCGAAAATGGCGCTGGAAAACTACGTCGAAATGCGCGACTCGGTCGCCGACGCCGGGTTTCTCTTGCGCCGCGAACTCGGCCGCGCGCTCGCCGAACGTCACCCGTACCGTTTCGTGCCGCGCTATTCGATGGTCACTTTCTCGCGCATGCCCTACGCGCAGGCGTTCGCGCGCGGCGCCGTGCAGGACGCGCTCCTGCGCGAACTCGCGGACGGCAAGTCGCGCATCGGGGAGATCGACCTCGTGCACGCCGATGCGCTTGTGCGCGAACGACTGACGCCGCTGGCGTGAGCGATTCGCCCGCGCGCATCCGCGAATTGCTCGCGCTGTATCGGCGCACGCATTACGGCATTGCGCTGCCGGACGGCGCCGACGCGACGCTGCGCGTCGGCGCGTTGCCATCGCGGCCCATCGCCGACTGGATCGGCGCCAACGATTTGGCCGTCTATCTGACCGCGTGCAATCCGCGCTCGCAGGCGCTTTCCGACGTCGACAACGCCGCACGCATGGACGCCCTGCGCGAACGATTGCGCGACGCGAACGCGCGCTGGCTCGAAGGCCGCGCGGGCATTCCCGGCGAATCGTGGAGCGAAGCGAGCCTGCTCGTCGCCGGCATCGACATCGCGGACGCCGATCATCTCGCCCGCGACTTCGAGCAGGACGCGGCGCTCGTCGTCACGTGCGATCGCCGCATCGTCTTGCGTCTGTACCGCGGCGACTGGCTCACGCACGTCGGCGGCGCCGTCGATGTCGAATGGGCCGACCCCGCCTGACGCCGCGCCGGTCACATCGGGCACAATCCGCGCACGGCCTGCTTGGGGAGACGTCATGAGCCGCGAATCGGAAACCGACTTGGAGCGCCGTCGGCGCGCGTTCGCCGTGCTGCGCGAAGCGCTCGACATCGACGACGCCGAACGCGAACGCTGGATCGACGAACGCTGTGCGGGCGACGAAGCGCTCGCCGCCGAAGTGCGCGCGCTGCTCCCCGCGCCGCGCGCGGGCGTGCTCGACGAGGACGCTTCCACCATCGCCGCGCGCCTGCTCGACGAGGCCGACGCCGACGCCACGCTTCCGGCCGGCGCGCAGATCGGTGCATGGACGCTCGCGCGCACGCTCGGCAGCGGCGGCATGGGCACGGTCTACCTCGCCGCGAGGGATGGCGACGGCTACGCGCAGCGCGGCGCGCTCAAGCTCATCAAGCGCGGCATGGACTCGGCCGCCGTGCTCGCGCGTTTCCGCCGCGAGCGGCAGATCCTGTCGCGCCTCGAACATCCGCACATCGCGCGCCTGCTCGACGGCGGCGTCAGCGCGGAAGGCCAGCCGTACTTCGTCATGGAATACGTGGACGGCGAAACCCTGCGCGCGTGGATCGCGCAGGCGCACCCCGGACTCGACGCGCGCCTCGGCGTGTTCCTGCAACTGTGCGAAGCGATCGCGCATGCGCATCGCCACCTCGTCGTGCATCGCGACATCAAACCGGAGAACGTGCTCGTCGCCGCCGACGGTCATGCTCGGCTGCTCGACTTCGGCATCGCGAAACTGCTCGAAGCCGATGGCGCGACGGAACAGACCGCGACGCAACGCCGCTTCGTCTCGCGCGCGTACGCCGCACCCGAACAGCTCGAAGGCGACGCGGCGACGACCGCGACCGACGTCTACCAACTCGGCGTGCTGCTGTTCGAACTGCTGACCGGCGCGCGCTTCGACAACACGCGATCGGCCGGCGCCGTCTCCGGCTGGCTCGCGCGCGCGCAAGCAACCGCCGACGCGGCGACGCGCAAGGCCGTGCCCGCGACGCGCCTGCGCGGAGACGCGGCGATCATCGTCGCGCGCGCGACCGACGCCGATCCGAAGCGCCGCTACGCCACCGTCGAAGCGCTCGCCGCCGACGTGCGCGCGTGGCGGAACGGCCATCCGATCGCCGCACGGCCGGACAGCGCGACGTATCGCCTGCGCCGCTTCGTCGGCCGTCATCGCGTCGCCAGCGCGGCCGCCGCGCTCGCGCTCGCCGCGATCCTCGCCGGTTCGACGCTGGCGTTGTGGCAGGCGCGCAAGGCCGCCGAGGAAGCGCGCCTCGCGCGATCGGCGCAGGCGTTCCTGTCCAGCGTGTTCGACGCAAGCTCGCCGGATAGCGCCGCGGGCGAACGCGTCACCGCGCGCGAATTGCTCGACCGCGGCAGCGAGCGCATCGCCACCGAGCTCGCCGACCAGCCGCGCCTGCGCGGCGACATGCAGCTCACGCTCGGCACGCTCTACGCGCAACTCGGCCAGTACGTGCAGGCACAGCACCTGCTCGACGACGCGCGCACGACGCTGGCGCAGATCGAACCCGAATCGGCGAACGCGACGCGCGCCGCGCTCGAACTCGCCGCCGTGCAGCGCCAGCTCGGCAAGACGGACGACGCCGACCGCAATCTCGCCACGGCGATGGCCGCGGCCGTGACGCCCGAGCTGCAATCGCGCGCACTCATCGAACGCGCGCAACTGCGCGAGACGCAGGGCCGCTTCGACGATGCGCTCGCCGACGCCCGCGCCGCGCTGCAAGCCGACCTCGCGCGCGGCGCGGGTGCGCGTGCCGAGCAGGCGCGCGACCGCCAGATCGAAGCGCTCGTGCTGGCGCGCCAGGCGCAGTTCGAACCGGCCGAAACGGCATTCGAGAAAGCCATCGCCGACGCCCGCGCCGTCTACGGCAACGAGGACACGCGCGTCGCACTCATGCTCAACGACTACGGCGCCGCGCTCATCGAGAAAGGCCGCAGCAAGGAGGCCGAAACCGTGCTGCGCGACGCGCTCGCGATCCGCCGCAAGCGCCTCGGCAACGACCATCCCGCCATCGCCGAAACCGAGCAAGTCCTCGGCGCGGCGCTGCGCGCGCAAGGCCGGCTCGACGAGACGCAAACCGTGCTCGAGGACGCGCTGCGCATCCAGCGTGCGACGTTCGGCCAACGAAACCCGCTGATCGCGAACACGCTCAATTCGCTCGGCATGCTCGCCTTTTCGCGGCGCGAGCCCACGGTTTGCGAGGCGCGCTTCCGCGAAGCGATGGAGATCTACACCGAATTCGGCCTTGCCGGCACGCCGCCCGCGGCGACCGCAGCGAACAATCTCGCCACGGCGCTCGTCCAGCTCGGCCGCTACGACGAAGCCGAGCCGCTCATGCGCCGCGCGCTCGACGTGCATCTCAAGCTGGTCGGCGAAAACCATCCGCTGGTGATGAGCGACCTCAACACGATCGGCCAGCTAGAGATGCGCCGCGGCAACCACGCCAGCGCGATCGAGCATGCGAAGCGCGCGGTCGCGATCGTCGAATCCGGTGCGACGCCCGCGCGCGAAGGCGCCTACGCGCACCTGTCGTACGCGAACGTGCTCAATCGCGCGGGCCGGCCGCAGGACGCGCTCGCCGAAGTCGACGGGGCGATAGCCACGCTCGAAGGCATCAGCGCCGATGAGCCGCGCCTGCCCGGCGCGCGCGTCACGCGCGCGGAAGCGCTGCTCGGCATCGGCCGCGTCGACGAGGCGCGGACGCTCGCCGAGCGCGCGCTGGCCGAGCGCGAACAGCGCATGCCCAACGACGCCGGCGGGCTGGCGACGACGCACGCTGTCATCGCGCGCATCGCCGACGCGCAACATCGCGGCGCCGATGCCGCGCGCGAACGCGACGCCGCGCGCAAGCTCGCCATGAGCATGCCGACACCGGATCCGTACCTGCTGCGCGAGATCGAACGCCGGTAAACCTGTGCGTCCGCGATTGACGCTGCCGCGTGGCGCGGCGATGCTGCGCCCAACTGGGGACAACGAGCCGCGATGCCCGTGAGCGAGAGCGCCACCGAATTGCTGGTCGCCGTCGAGAATGGCGACGACGACGCGCAAGGCCGCCTGTTCTCGCTGCTCTACGACGAGCTGCGCCGCTGCGCGCACCGCCAGCTGCGCGGTGGCGGGGAAACGCTGTCGACGACGGCGCTCGTGCACGAAACCTACGTCAAACTCGTTGCCCGGGAAACGTTGCGGCTGGAAAGCCGCCAGCACTTCATGGCGCTGGCCGCGCGCGCGATGCGCCAGGTGCTCGTCGACCATGCGCGCCGCATCGGCGCCGACAAGCGCGGCGGCGGCGCGGTCGCGGTGACGCTCGACGAGCGCGTGCCCGACGCACCCGCGGAAGCCGCCGAAGTGCTCGCTCTCGACCACGCGCTCGGCGAGCTGGAACGCATCGACGAACGCGCCGCGCGCGTCGTGCAACTGCATTTCTTCGGCGGCCTCAGCTTCGTCGCGATCGCGGAGCTGGAAGGCCTCAACGAACGCACGATCAAGCGCGACTGGCAGGCCGCGCGGCACCTGCTCGCGGCGAGCATGAACGCCGGCGGCTGAAGAGACGCAACTACAACCTGCTGGCCTCGTGTGCCTGCAATGTCCCGATCCCGCGCGGGGTTGCGTACTACCCTCGCGAAACCCACCGGGAGTGCCTGCCATGCGTTTGCGTCGTCTCGTTTTCACCGCGCTTTGCGTCTTCATGCCGGCCGCCCAGGCGGCGGACTACGACGCCGATACCAGTTTTGGCAACGCCGGCTGGCGCCGCTTGTTCGAAACCGGCGGCGGCACTCAGGACGACAAGGGCGTCGCCTTCGCGCGCACCGCCGACGGCGGCTACGTGGTCGTCGCGGAACTCCCCGGCGGCGGTGCGGCAGGCGGCACTGGCAAGCGCATCGGGCTGTTCCGCGTCGATCGCGACGGCAACACGGCGGGCTTCGGCAAGGTGTACAAGGACGCCTGGCTGACCAGCGTCACCGCCATGACCATCGACGCGCAAGGCCGCATCATCGTCGTCGGCGCGACGCCGGGCCCGGGCAACCTGAACAACTTCGGCGTGGTGCGCTTCAATCCGGACGGCAGCGACGACACCAGCTTCGCCGGCGACGGCGGCACGTCGTTCGGCTTCGACGGCGCGGTGAACTCGGACGACGCACCGACCTCGGTGCTGGCCGAAGCGGACGGCAAAATCGTCATCGCCGGCAGCGTGAAATACACCACCACGGTCAGCCGTTTCGGCGTGGTGCGTCTGAACGTCGACGGCTCGGTCGATTCCACGTTCGGGTCGATCGACGATGGCCATGGCGGCCGCAGTGGCACGACCGACTGGTTCGGCGACGGCCACGCGGCCTACGCGAGCCAGATCGTGCACATCGACGGCGGCTATTTCGTGATCACCGGCACGTCGGTGATGTCAGGCACCGACACCGATTTCGGCGCGCGCATCCTGACGCCGGACGGCAGTCCGTGGGCCGGTTTCGCCGGCTCGATCGAGGTGGCCATCAATTATCCCGGCTCCGGCGGCTCGATCTACGACACCGTCACCGCCACCGCCGTCGCCAGCCCGACCAGCGTGGTGCTCGCCGGCACGAGCAGCAGCCGTTCGGCCGCCGTGCGCCTGATCGCGACCAAAAACGGCATGAACCAGTACAGCGCGCTGAGTGTGGACACGAGTTTCGCCACCAGTCCAAATAGCCCTCTGGCGAACCGCTTCGTCGGCGCCTACGACAAGGACTACGTCCAGGCCGTCGGCGTGCGCAGCGATGGCCGCATCGTGCTCGCCGGGCGCTACATCGACTCCAGCAACCGGCAGTTCGGCATCACCACGCGCCTCAAGGCGGACGGCAGCGCCGATGACAGTTTCGCCACCGGAGGTCTCGGCGTCATCCACTATGCGCCGACGTCCAGCGGCGGCAGCATCGGCAGCAACTACACGGAATTCAAGGGCATCCTGTTCGACCAGAACCGCATGGTGCTGGTCGGCAGCTCGTCGGACAGCACGTCGTCGGCGAACGATCTCGACGTCGTCGTCACGCGCATGACATCGGATTTGATCTTCTTCGACGGCTTCGAGCAGCACTGACGCCGATCATGGTGTCGCCGCGTGCATGCCGCTAGCATGCGCGCGGCATGCCGACTTCCGAACTCCACGACCGCCCCGCCCTGCTCGAAGCGCGCGGCCTGTCCTTCGCGCGCAATGACGAGCCGATCTTCGGGCCGCTCGACTTCGCGCTGCACGCGGGCGAAACCGTGCTTGTCGAGGGCGACAACGGCGCCGGCAAGTCGACGCTGCTGCGTGTGCTTTCCGGACTGCTCGCACCGACGGAAGGCGAAATCCAACTGCACGGCGAACCGCTGACGCTCGCCAACCTGTCGCCGCAGGTCGCGCTGCTTTCGCATCACAACGGCCTCAAGCAGGAACTGACCGCGATCGAGAACCTGCGTTTCGCAGCCGGTTTGCATGGCATGCGGCAAGGTTTGTCGTCGGTGTCCGCGCTCGCGGCGGTCGGTCTCGATGCGTTCGGCGACGTGCCGACGCGGCAACTGTCCGCCGGACAGAAAAAGCGCGTCGCGCTCGCGCGCGTGCTGCTCGCGCCGGTCGGGCTGTGGCTGCTCGACGAGCCTTACGCGAACCTCGACCGCGGCGGCATCGAACTCGTCAACCGCCTGCTCGAAACGCATGCGCATCGCGGCGGCGCGGCGCTCATCACCTCGCACGGGGCGTACGCGTACACGTCGGGCGCGCCGCGCAGGATCGCACTGCGTCCCAGCGACAGTCGCGTTGGAGTCGGCGCATGAAGCCCGGCTCGACTGCCGCCGCCTGCGCCGCGCTGCTGCGTCGCGACCTCGTCCTTGTCTGGCGCCGGCGCGGCGATGCGCTGACGCCGCTGCTGTTCGCGCTCATCGTCGTCGCGCTGTTTCCGCTCGCGATCGGTGCGCAAGTGGACACGCTGCGCCACGTCGCCGTCGGCATCGTCTTCGTCGCCACGCTGCTCGCCGGCTTGCTCGCGCTCGACACCTTGTTTCGCGGCGACTACGAAGACGGCTCGCTCGAACAACTCGTGCTGTCGCCGCATCCGCTGTCGCTGTTGCTCGCCTGCAAGATCGCCGTGCATTGGCTGACCACGGCGCTGCCGCTGATCGCGATCTCGCCGCTGCTCGGCGAGCTGCTGTTTCTCGATCCGGCGCTGCGCACGCTGCTGCCGCTGGCGCTGCTGTTGACGACGCCGCTGTTGAGTTTGATCGGCGCGGTCTGCGTCGCGCTCACGGTCGGAATGCAGCGCTCTGGTATGCTGCTCGCGTTGCTCGTCTTGCCGCTGTACGTGCCGGTGCTGATCTTCGGCGCGGGCGCCTGCAATGCCGCACAGATGGGTTTGCCGTTCCTCGCGCCGCTGCTGTGGCTCGCCGCCGGACTCGTGCTGGCGCTCGTGCTCGCGCCGCTCGCGTGCGCCGCGGCCTTGCGGATTTCGATCTCATGAATGCGCTGACGCTCTGGTTCCACAAGATCGGCTCGCCGCCGATGTTTTATCGCATCGCCACCGCGCTGCAGCCGTGGTGCTACGCGATCGCGTTCGTGCTCGGCGTCATCGGCCTTTACGGCGGACTCGTCGTCGCGCCGCGCGATTACCAGCAGGGCGATGCCTACCGCATCATCTTCATCCATGTGCCCTGCGCGTGGATGGGCCTGTTCGCTTACGCGTTCATGGCCGTCAACGCGTTCGTCGCGCTGGTCTGGCGCATCAAGCTCAGCGAAGTGCTGGCGATGGCGAGTGCGCCGGTCGGCGCTGCGTTCACCTTCGTCACGCTCGTCACCGGTTCGCTGTGGGGCAAGCCGATGTGGGGCACATGGTGGTCTTGGGATGCGCGACTCACGTCGGAACTGTTCCTGTTGTTCCTCTATTTCGGCGTGATCGGCCTCTCTCACGCGATCGAGGATCGCCGGCAAGCCGCGCGCGCGGCGGCGTTCCTCGCGCTGGTCGGCGTGGT
>JAKPAN010000253.1 GCA_029779475.1 Pseudomonadota bacterium | reverse complement strand
ATTGACCCGCGAACTGTGATCGTCCTTCTTGTATCCGTAGTGCGATTCGACCTCGAGCGTGAACACGTCGAAGTCGCGCACGAGTTCCGCGTGCAGCATCGGATCCCCGTTGCCTGCCAGGAAGAACGCCGTGTCCGGGCGCACCTGCCGGATCGCCGTCATTGCGCTGCGGTACCACCACAGCGGCACGGCCGGCCATTCGGTCCCGATGTCGTAGCGCTCGGGGCTCACGAGCCGGTAGTCGCCCTGGCGCAGGTGCACGGCGACGACGGGCCGGCCCGCGTGGCGCGCGAAGGTGGCACGCACCGAGTCGGCGAGCGCCGGGGCCAGATGCACGCGGCGCGCGGCGTCGAGGTAGCGCGGCTTCAGGAGCGCGTCGGGGCCGTCGAGCGATCGCAGGATCACCTTGCGGCCGGCGAGCGACGCGAAGATCGCCTCGTCGCAGTGGCGCACGCGGACGGCGCCGATCTTGGTCCACGGCCAGACGCGTCCGCGACGCGTGCCGTCGACGCTGAACGAATCGAGTTCGTGCCAGTCGAGCACGATGTCGTGACCGTGCACGTCGTGGATGGCGAACGCCAGCGGCAGCACTTCGAGCCGGTTCGAGATGCCGACGAATTCGTCGATGTACAGTGAAGGCATGAGCACTTCGGACACGCGGGGAGGCGGGAGTATAGGCGAGGCCTTCGCGCGGACCCCGCCCGCGCGCGTCACGATCGTCTGCACGCGCCGCATCGGCGACGTGCTGCTCGCGACGCCGCTTGCCCGCAGCGTGCGGCGCGCGTGGCCCGACACGCATCTCACGATGCTCGTGTTCGCCGGCACCGAGGGCGTGCTCGTCGGCAATCCGGATCTCGATCGCACCATCACGATCACCGAACAGCAGCGGCTCCTGCCGCGGCTCGCGCTGATGAAGCGCTTCTGGCGCGAGGACGATCTCGCACTCTCCGTGCTCACCTCCGATCGCGCCGTGCTCAACGCGTGGGCGATCGGCCGGAAGCGCGTCGGGATGGTCGAGCCGGATCGCGGGCGGTGGACGCGATCGCTGCTCCACGCGGTCGTGCCGTTCGACGATCTCGGGACGCACACCGTCGCGATGAACCTCCGGCTCTGCGGGCCGCTCGGCATCGCGCCGGTGCCCGAGGTGGTCGCGGGCTTC
>JAKPAN010000226.1 GCA_029779475.1 Pseudomonadota bacterium | reverse complement strand
CAGTCCGGCCAGATCGAGGAAGTCGGCTTCTCGCTCTACACCGAAATGCTCGACCGCGCCGTGCGCGCGCTCAAGCAGGGCAAGGTGCCTGACTTCGAACTCGCCAGCGAAACCGAAGCGGAAGTCGTGCTCAACATCCCGGCGCTGATCCCGGACGATTACCTGCCCGACGTCAACGCGCGCCTCACGCTGTACAAGCGCATCGCCAGCGCGAAGAGCGACGAGGAACTGCGCGAACTCCAGGTCGAGATGATCGACCGCTTCGGCCTGCTGCCCGATGCCGTCAAGCAATTGTTCGCGGTGACTTCGCTCAAGCTCGCGGCGACCCCGCTCGGCATCCGCAAGCTCGAACTCGGTGCGCAAGGCGGCCGCATCATCTTCCGCCCGAACCCGGCGATCGAACCGATGACCGTGATCCGCCTGATCCAGTCGCAACCGCGCGTGTTCGCGCTCGACGGCCAGGACAAACTCAAGTTCAAGATGCCTCTCGAAGGTGCAACCGAACGCCTGCGTGCGGCAGAGGATCTGCTGACCACACTCGGGGCGCGTCGCGCGGCTTGAACGCGGGGCGTCCGTCGCGGCGAACCTGCGGTCGTCGCCGGATCCGTCTGCCGCGCTGCTGCCCCAATCCGCCTGCGCGAACGGCTGGCTTCCATGCGTCATGTCGACTGCGTATGGAAACGCGACGACGACGCCTCAGCGCGCCGTCTGGCGACTCGCCTGCTTGTACTTGCGCGTGGCTTCCCAGGGCGGTGGCGCGAACGCCTTCCTGAGGTGCTCGACCACCCCCTGCACGCGCCGCGAAACGCGGCTGAGCGGCGGCAGAATCGCGACCAGCCAGTGCCTGGGCATCCGATAGTCGCCGAACAGCTCGACCAGCGCGCCGCTGGCGAGCTCCTCCTGCACGATGTGGGTCGGCAGCAACATGATGCCGCCGTCGTGCAGCGCGATCGAGCGCATGATCAAGCCATTGCTGGTACTGAAGGTCGGCTTTATCGCTACCGCGAACTCCCCCGTCGAACCTTCGAAGATCCAGCTCTCTCCGCTCGTGAGGAACGAATAGTGGAGACAGTCGTGATGAGCGAGATCGCGCGGCGAGCGCGGCGTGCCCCGATGCGAAAGATATCCCGGCGAAGCACAGACCACGCGCGGCACGGGGCACAGAGGCACTTCGGTCAAGTCGATCGACGAAAGCAGATAGGGCTGCTCGGAAATGACGAGATCGAAGTCCTCCTCGATCGGGTCCACGTCGCGATCGATCAGCACCAGATCGAAACGCACGCCCGGTTCCGCGGAGCGGAACGATTCGAGGATCTGGCCGATGTAGCGGATGCCGATCGACGTCGGAGAAGCGATGCGGATCAAGCCGCCGGTGTCGTCGCCGTGACGCGCCGCGTCTTTGGCCAGCTCGTCGAAGCGCTGCACCAGATCCGCAGCTCGATTGAAGTAGCGCGCCCCATAGTCGGAAAGGCGGATCCTTCGTGTTGTACGCAGCAACAACTGCACGCCCAGATTCCTTTCCAGTTCGGCGATGCGTTTGCTGACCACCGACGGAGCGACATCCAGAAGCCGAGCAGCGCGCGCGAAACCGTTCTGCTTGACCACATGAACGAAAGTCCTGATCAGATCCATGCTGTCCATCCGATTCTCCTGGCTTGCGCGTCCGCCGCGCGGGACGCACTCTCGGCCAAATTCGCGAGAATCTCAACAGAAATTAAATAGACGTCTATACATATATACGTCTACTTTTTCCAATATGACAACGTACTGTTTCCATTAGGGAATCAATCGCCGCGCATGACCGTGCAATGATCCTTGCCGCTTTCGCACCTCATGCAGACAACAGCAGGGGCAGTACGGCGACGGTGGGGAATCGTTCCCCGCATCCGGGGCGAAGCGCCGGGAGGACGCATCATGCAGAGCCAGGCACAAAGAACCATCGCGGCAGCGATTTCGACGACGCTGGGCCTGTTCGCCCACGGGCCCGCATCCGCCATCACCCTCTTCACGGATGGCGGCCTCGCTCCGTCTGCTGCGGGGCTGCCTCAGACGGACGACCGGAACGATGTAGCGCGGTACCTCGTGCAGTTCGAGGAATTGCCGGTCGCCCTCTACGACGGTTCGCTTCCCGGCTTTGCCGCCATCCCGCGCAAACAATCGCACAGCACGCCCGTGCGCTCGCACCTGGATCTTTCCAGCCGACAGGCCCTCGCCTACGCCAGCCGACTCGAATCCCTGCAGGAACAGAAGCTCGCGGTCATCCGCCTCGCCATTGGCAGATCGATCGCGCCCGTCCATCAGTTGCGACACGCGTTGAACGCCATCGTATTCGACCTGTCCTCGGATGAAGCCAGGCGCATCCGCGCCCTGCCCGGCGTCAAGGCGGTGACTGCCGACCGGATCGAACGGATCGCCACCGACATCAGTCCCGCCGAACTCGGCGCGACCTCGGTCTGGAACGGCGACTTCAGCGCCCCGCAGGATCGGATCTTCGACGACGGCTTCGACGGGCCTGCGTCCGGGCGGCAGGGCTACCGCGGCGAAGGCGTCGTGGTCGCCGTGCTCGATACCGGCATCAACGCCTTCAGCCCGTCGTTCGCCTCTCCGGACGAATCGGGCTACGCGTTCGTCAATCCGCTCGGAGCAGGCGCCCGCCTGGGTCTCTGTCAGGATCCGGCTGCCACGTGGTGCAGCGACAAACTGTTCGGCATGTTCGACGTCACTGGCGCCGGGCAAGGCGGGCTGGACTTGAATGGCCATGGCTCGCATACGGCGAGTACCGCCGCAGGCAACACCCGCTCGGCCAGCTACTTCGATTATCACACGACGATTTCCGGCATGGCTCCGCATGCCAACGTCATTGGCATCCAGGTCTGCGCAGCGGACGGAAGCTGCCAGAGCTCCGCCATCGCCAGCGGCGTCGATACCGCGCTCACAACCAATGTCGTCGACGTGATGAACCTGTCGCTTTCCGGTGGCTTGCGTCCGTGGAACGACCCGGTCGAACAGGCGCTGCTTTCCGCGACCAATGCAGGCATCTTCGTGGCGACGGCCGCTGGCAACACCAGCTCGCTGGTGCCAACGGCGGATTCGGGCACCGTGAACCACGCAAGTCCTTGGACATCGGCCGTCGCCGCAATGACTCACAGCGGCGGCGACGCACCTCTCCATCTCGCCGCTGAAGGAGCGGGCGCGCCAGCCCCCATCGAAACGAGACTCGGCGTGTTTCAGATCCTCGTCGCGGCGACGCCCTCGACGCCGCTGATCGTCAGTCCGACCTACGGCAGCAGCGGCGACGGCTGCACCGCTTTTGCCGCCGACGCGTTCGCCAACTCGGTGGCGCTGTTGAAGTTCAGCGCGCAATGCGCCACGGCGGACATGGCGGCGAACGCCGTCGCGTCAGGGGCCAAGGCGGTCATCGTCGCCAACAATACGGATGCCCCGGCGGCCAGTGGCGCCACGACCCTCGAACCGGTGTTCATGATCCTCGCCAGCGACGGCGATGCATTGGTGAGTTACGCGCAGTCCTCGTCATCTCCCTCCATCCACATACAGGGCCCGAGCGAACGAATCCCAAGCGTCGCCGATGTCCGCGCCGACTTCAGCCTGCGCGGGCCGACACCATGGAATCTGATGAAACCGGACATTGCGATGCCAGGCGTCGACATCCTCGCCGCAAGCCGCGTGACCGCCGTAAACGGCCAGCTCTACGGAGACACTCTCAAGCTGGAAAGCGGCACTTCGATGGCCAGCCCGCACCTCGCCGGCGCAGCAGCGCTGCTGAAGTCCGCACACCCTGACTGGAGCCCGATGGAAATCCAGTCCGCGCTGATGATGACGGCCAAGACGACCGGCCTGACCCCGCCAGGCGGCGCCGGCCCGGAAGGGGCGTTCGAGCACGGCTCCGGACGCGCACGCATCGACGTCGCCGCCCGCAGCGGGCTCGTCCTTGACGAAACCGGCGCGAACTTCAGCGCCGCGAATCCGAACGCCGGCGAAGGCGGCACGATCGACCTTTCGTCGCTCAACCTGGCCTCGCTGACCAACCTGAATTGCGCGACGCCACGTCGCTTTGGATCGACGTTGCCGCAATGCTCGTTCACACGCGCGTTCCGCAACACCACCAACGAAACGGTCTCCTACTCCATCGCGCTCGGCTCTCCGCTTCCGGGAGTGACCTTTTCCACCAGCACGCTGACCCTGCCGCCGATGGGCACGGGATCGCTGACGGTCACCGTCGACAACGCCACGCTGACTCCGGCCTTCGCGGAATCGTCGATCGTGCTGACCCCTGCGGACTCGAATCAGCCGACATTGCATCTGCCACTGCTGGTCGCCGCGCAGCCGCAGAAAACCGACCCGCTGCCGCGCGCCATTTCGATTGCCATTCCGGCCGGCTCGACCACCGCGCGCGGCAGCACGGAAATTCGCAATCTCGGCGCCCGGCCCCTGGTCTTCGACAATCTGGCCGTCAGTGACGCCACCCCACGTGCGCTGCCCGTGCTCGACCTGCCCATGTACGGAATCGACGCAGTCGTCGCCAACTACGTTCCGGGGGACTCGTTGCAGGTCGGAGCGGGATTCCAGTATTTCGAGTCGATCGGTGGCCCGGTCACCCGCCTGTCGGCGACCTTGCTCAGCAATGGCAGGACCGATCTGGTGCCGGAATGGAGCCACTATCGATTCTTCATTGTCGGCGACGCCAACGGTCAGCCCGACGCCGGTCCGGGCACACCGTCGGGAACGCCGATCTGGAGTCTCGAGATCCAGTCCGACTCCCCCGCGCTGACGTTCACACCCGCGCTTACAAACAACACGCAGGTCTACCAGGTCGCGCTGGACCTGACCCATCCCGCCTTTCCCGGAACGGTGCCCACGCTGCCGCGCGGCCACTACTGGCTCGCCATCGCTCGCGACGGCGATCCGCTGGTTGCGCTGATCCTTGGGGCCGGCAGTACTTATCAACTGACGTCGCCGGAAGGCAACGGAGTCAAGCCTTGGGTCGGAGCCGAGGGCATTTTCGGGAACAGCCTGACCGAATATCCCGGGTCGTCGGGGCTGAGCGTCGGCATCACCCAGTCCTACGACTGCGGGACCGCCCTGCCCGGCATCGCACCGACCGTGTCGACGCTGACGGTCGGCGGACTGACGACCGCGGCGCTGACCGTCACGGCCGACTCGAGCCAGTTCCCAGCGGGCCAGACTTCGGTGAGCGGTTTCCTCTGTCTGCACGGCAACGATCCCGACCATCCCGTGCTCCCCGTCTACGTCCACGCCGAACAGCAGTAGCCTGCAAGCGACGCGGCGGGCGATGCCGGAATGGTGTCGCCCGATGCGGGCCTGCCACGGGGAGCCGGCTTGCCTGCGAAACATCCGACCCCGCCACGCGGGTCGCCGTGATTGCGATGGCTCCTGACTACCGGGATCGGCTGATGCGGAACACCACAGGAGTCGCCGGAACGGATGCGGTTTGGCTATCCTGCGTGGATGACCTTGTCGCCTGACGATTCCCTGCACCGCTTCCAGCTCGAACGCGCCGGCGTGCGCGGCGCGCATGTCCGCCTCGACGCCGCGTGGCGCGAGTTGCGCACCCATGGCGACTACGCCAACGCGCTCGGCGAATGGCTCGGCCAAGCGCTCGCCGCGAGCGCGTTGTTCGCGAGCACGATCAAGTTCGACGGCCGCCTCTCCGTGCAACTGCAGGACAGCGGCGCGCTGAAACTCCTGTTCGCCGAGTGCACGCACGACGGCCACGTGCGCGGCATCGCGCGCTGGGACGGCACGGCGCCGATTCGCCTCGACGCGAACGCGAATCTCGCGATCACGATCGAAAACCGCGTCACGCAGACGCGCTACCAGGGCATCGTGCCCATCGAGGGCAGCGATCTCGCGACCGCGTTCGAGCGCTATTTCGAGCGATCCGAGCAATTGCCGACACGCATCGTGCTCGCGCAATCCGGCGACCGCTGCGCCGGCATCCTGCTGCAGCAGGTTGCGGGCGAAGGCGGCAACGACGGCGCGCGCGACGCCGACGGCTGGAATCGCGCCTCGCATCTGCTGGCGACGCTGACGCAGGAAGAACTGCTCACGCTGTCCGCCGAAGACCTTCTGCTGCGCCTGTTCCACGAGGACGGCGTGCGCCTGCAACCGCCGCAGCCGCTCGCGTTCGCGTGCAGCTGTTCGCGCGAGCGCGTCGGCGACATGCTGCGCTCGCTCGGCCGCGCCGAATGCGAGGAGACGCTCGCCGAACAAGGTTCGATCCAGGTCGATTGCGAGTTCTGCAACCGCCGCTACGTGTTCGACGCGCCGGACGTGGCCGAACTGTTCGCTGCCGAACCGCCGACGGAATCCGAACCGACGCGGCATTGAGCCCGACCCGACGCGAGTCGCGCGTCCCGTCAGTCCGGTTCGCCCGATGCGGCGGCACGCATCGCTTCGAGCGCTTCACGCAACGCCGCGACTTCCGCTTCGAGCCGCTCGACACGCTCGGCGAGGTCGGCGTTGTGCGCTGCGACCGGTGACGTTTCTGCCGCGGCGAGCGCTTCGAGATCGAGCGGGCCGCCGAGCAGATGCATGTAGCGGATCTCGCGCTGCCCATGCGCGAGCGGCAGCGCAGCGACGAGCGCGGGTTCGCGTTGCAGCAGGCGCTCGAGCGTGTCGCGCACGTCGTCGAGCGAATGGAAATCGGCGAGGCGTTCCACGCGCGCAAGCAATTCCGCCGGGGTCTGCGGGCCGCGCAGCAGCATCACGCAGAGCACGGCGCGCTGCCGTGCGGTGACATTCCAGCGCGATTCGAAACGATGCTCGTAGCGTAGCGCGCGCTGCGACGACGGCGCGACCTTGACCAGACGCTTGTCCTCGAGACCGCGCAGCGTGTGCGCGACGGCGCCGGGCTCCAGATGCATGACCGGCTCGCGGCTCGTCTTCTGGTTGCACGCTGCGACGAGTGCGTTGAGCGTGAGCGGGTAGACCTCAGGCGTGGTCGCGGCTTTCTCGACGAGGCAGCCGAGGATGCGTGCCTCGATCGGGTCGAGCGGCGGCAGCGCGTCCGCAGTCGTGTTGGCGTCTTCGGTATCCACGTTTCTTCCGTGCGCGAGGGTTGACGCAGAAGTCTAACGCGGGCGCGGACAGGCGCGCCTGTCGCCGGAAACCACGCGATCAGCCGACGACGAAACCATCGCCGACGATTTGATCCGAGATGAGTGCGAACACTTGGGCGCCGGTGGCTTGCGTGCGGGAAGGCGGCCGCACTACGGCTCGCCTTCCTCCGTCGCGTCATTGCCGCCCGCGTCGATGGACGGCGTGCAGTCGGGCACGATCGCATCGGCACCGAGCAGCCACCAGTCGCGGCGATTGGCGTGGCCGATGCGTGTCGCGCGACTGTCGTCGATGCAACGGCCCATGCGCTTCATCGCGTCTTCGAGGATGAAGATGCGGCGCTGCTGCGGCGCTTCCGCCAGCCATTGCGCAGCGCGCGAAAACTGCGTCGTCCACGGCGCGCGGAAACCGAAATCGCGCACGGGGCCATCGGCCATGAGCAGGTTCTGCTCCTTCCACGCGACGAGGCCGATCTGCGCGTCCGCGCCGGCGAGTTCGCGCGCGCGGCGCATGAGGCCGGCGGCGGAACTGGAATCGTTGAGCAGCGGATACGCCCACAAGCTGACGATGAGCCAGAGCACGCTGATGCCCGCGAGCAGCGCCTGCACGCCGCGGCGCGGACGGAACGCCGCAGCGGCGAGCACGAAACCCGCGCCGATCGCGACGAACATGCCCCACACCGCGTGGCCGACGTCGCCGAGTTCGCGCTGCTGCAAGATCGTTTCGAAACGCGTGGAATGTCCGAGCGCGAGCCACGCGCCGGTGCCGAGCATCGCCAGTCCGATGAGCAGCGCCAGCGCGAATGAGAGCCGGCGCAGCCAGCGCAATTGCAGGATGTCTTCCCAATACGGCGCGATCGACAAGGCGAGCATCGGCAGCACGGGCATCAGATACACGTCGCGCTTGCCGCTCGGGATGCTGAAGAACACGACGAGCAACAACGACCAGACCAACGGCAGCATCACGCGCGGCTCGCGCGCGCGCAGGTCGCGTAGCCAGCGCGGCAACGCAGCCGGATACGCGAGCGAGAGCGGAAACCAGTTGAACAGGATGACCGGAATGAAGTACCAGAACGGCTGCACATGCGTCCACGAATTCGCATAGCGTTTGGCCGTCTGGCGCAGGAAAAGATCGTCGACATACGCCGCGTACTCCGGCGTTCCATGCAGCTTGGCCGCGACGAGCACCGCGCCGCCCCACGCGAGCACGGGCGCGAGGAACGCGATCGCGCCGAGACTCCAGCGCCAGCCGTCGCCCTGCGTGCGGGTCACGCCCGGCCACGCGCGCAAGCGCGCGAACGCGTATGGCGCGAGCATGAGCAAGGCGAGGATGCCGACGCCCTTGGTGATGACACCCACGCCCGCGACGAAACAGCCGAACCAGTACGCGCGCCAATTGGGCCCGCGCAACAAATGCAGCAGCAGGCCCCAGTTGGCGAGCGTGATCCAGCCCATGATGAGCGGATCGATTTGCGCGCGCTTGACTTGATAGAGGAACTGGAACGCGAGCAGCACCGCAATCGCGCTGAACAAACCCGCGCGGTGGTTCCACAGACGCCGGCCGAGATCCCAGGTCAATCCGAGCGTGAGCAGGCCCGCGAGCAGCGACGGCAACAGGAACGCGACGCGCCAGCTGCGCACGATTTCGTATGCGCCGGCCATGAGCCAGAACATCACCGGCGGCTTGTCCGAATACAACTCGATGCCGCGATGCGGAAACAGCCAGTCGCCCGATTCGATCATTTGCTTGGCGACGAGCACGAAACGCGGCTCGTCGGCCGGCCACGGATCGCGCAAGCCAATGCCCGCGCCGAGCAAGATCAGCGCGAACAACATGAAGAACCAGAATTCGCGGCGTTCGCGCGCCGTCAGCGCAGCAGTGTCGAGCATAAGGCGCGTATCGTATCAGCCCGCGCAAGCATGATCCGTTGCGTACGCGACACTGCACTCCCGATACTCGACGCGACCAACGGGACAACACCATGAGCGTCGATCCAGCGCACCCCGACTTCGACCCGCAACCGCTTGCGACGGCGACCGCGCTGCCTGCGCGCCGTTATCTCGGTGATGACGCCGCTGCGCTCGACCGCCGCGCCGTGTTCGCACGCAGCTGGCAATTCGTCGCGCACGCGGCGCAGTTGGCCGATGCGGGCGACCACGTCGTCGCCGACATCGCCGGCGTTCCGCTCGTCATCCTGCACGGCGACGACGGCGAACTGCGCGCGCTGCACAACGTCTGCCGCCATCGCGCCGGCCCGCTTGCGAGCTGCGACGGCCGCGGCGCGAAACGCCTGCGTTGCCAGTACCACGGCTGGACCTACGCGCTCGACGGTCGCCTGCTCAGCGCGCCCGAAATGGGCGACGCACAGGATTTCGCGATCGACGCGATCCGCCTGCCGCAGGCGCGCGTCGCGCAATGGCGCGGCCTCGTCTTCGCCGCGCTCGATGGCGCGACATCGTTCGCCGACGTCGTCGACGGCATCGACGCGCGCGTCGGCACCGCGGCGATGGACGGCTACGCGTTCGCGCGCCGCATCGCCTACGACATCGACTGCGACTGGAAGGTCTATGTCGACAACTACCTCGAGGGCTATCACGTCCCGCACGTGCATCCGGAACTCAACCGCATGCTCGATTACCGCAGCTACATCACCGAGCTCGCGCGTTGGCATTCGCTGCAATGGAGTCCGCTGGAAAGCACGGGCGACCTCTACGGAAACGGCGAGGCGCTGTACTACTGGCTGTGGCCGAACACGATGCTCAACATCCTGCCCGGCCGCGTGCAGACCAATCGCGTGCTGCCCTTGGCCGGGAATCGCTGTCGCGTCGAATTCGACTTCTACTATCCGCGCGACGCCGACGCCGCGCGGAACGAACGCGACCTCGCCTTCAGCGACCTCGTGCAGCAGGAAGACATCGACATTTGCGAGCGCGTGCAGCGCGGGCTTGCCTCAGGCTCGTACGTCGCCGGCCGGCTCAATCCGAAGCGGGAAAGCGGCGTGCATCATTTCCACGAATTGTTGCGCGAGGCGTATCGCGCGGTGCGATGACGTCACGGCGCGATCGTGAACTCGTCCGCGTCCATCCACGCGGGAAAACGCTCGCGATGCGCGGCGAGTGCGGCGGCATCGAGACTCACGGTAACCACCTGCCCCTGCGCGGCCAGTTCGACCAGCGGCTGACCGAGGAAATCGTGCACGACTCGGTCGCTGGCGTAGTGCAGGTCGTTGCCTTCGTAGCCGACGCGATTCACGCCGACGCAGCAACTCAAATTCTCGATCGCGCGCGCCGCGAGCAACGGATGCCTGCGCGCTTGGCCGATGGGCGGCGGACATGAACTGCGGTTCGTCGGCTAGCCATGGAGCGCGCGAACCGATGCCTGCGGCGAACAGGGCGAATGCGAACAGCATGAACAACAGGGTTTCGCGGCGCTTTCGAGCCGTCAGCGCGTCCGGAATCCAAAGGACGCGAACATGAGGGTACGCGTCGGCGAAAGGCCGGACTCCAGCTGTACCGCACTCCGGAAACGATGGGGCGAGCTTCGACCTTCCACGAGTGCATGCGCGCGAAAACGGGAGTATGTTGCCGCGTCTGGGGAAAGGAAATTTATTTTCTTATACATTGGGCCGTGCAGCCCGTAGCGCCCCGCCCTCCGCTCGATTGCCGGTCGGCGCCGACGTCAACGTCGCCCCCGCATCGGCCTGTCGGGAGGAATGCATGCGAATGTCATTGCTTTGGCCGCTGGCCGGAGCGGCCTGCGTGCTTGCATCAGCCGCAAACGCCATCGCTCGGGTCGAGACACCTGCTTCGACCGAGTCCGCGAATGACCGTGCCCGTCCGGACATCATCACCTACGGCATCGCCTGGCACGCGATAAACCCCGGCATCACTCACGCGCGCAACAGCTGCTTCCTGCTCTCGGCAACGATGGGACAGGCCGTGCCCGGCTACGCCAGCGGCGCCGAGTTCGTCGTCACTTCCGGATTCTGGGCCGCGGCGCCGATCACCCAACTGGACGAGATCTACTTCAACGGTTTCGAGAGGTGTTCGCCATGAAACGCAGTCATCTGAACTTGCTCCTTGCCGCGATCCTCGGCGCGCTCGGCGACCCCGGCGCTGCAACCGCTACGCCACAGACCACAGCTTTCACCTACCAGGGCCAGCTCAACGCCAGCGGATCGCTGCCTGCCGACCAGACCTATACGTTCGTCTTCACGCTGTACAACGCGGCAACGGGTGGCATGCAGGTCGGCGCTCCCGTCACGCAAACCATCGAGGTCGTCAACGGGTTGTTCACCGCCGATCTCGATTTCGGCCTGGTATTCGGCACCAGCCAGAATTGGCTCGAAGTGAGCGTCAATGGCCAGACCCTCACGCCGCGCCAGCTCGTGACCACCACACCTGTCGCGCAGTACGCGCTGAGCAGTCCGGGTGGTGCCATCGGGCCTACCGGACCCACCGGCCCCGCAGGTCCTCCGGGCGCCACGGGCCCCATCGGGCCTACCGGAGTGCAGGGCCCGACCGGCTCGGGCCTGCTCACGCTGCCGTATGCCGCCACGCAAAGTTCAGTCGGCTCGCTGTTCTCGATCACCAACAGCGACACCGCGAACGCGTCCACCGCCATACAGGGGACATCCAACTCGACGACGGCCAGCGCGAACGGCGTGCTCGGTGTGATCGCACCGACCTCCCCGGGTGGATTTTCCAGTGCGGTGCGGGGCATCAACAACGGCACGGGTGGTCTCGGCATCGGCGTCTACGGATCCCAGAGCGGCAGCGGATGGGGCGTGTATGGCACGACGCCCTCCGGCGTCGGCGTGTACGGCAGCGCCAGCAGCGGCACTGCTGTCTACGGATCGACCACGACCGGCATTGCCGGCCAGTTCGCAAGCTCGGGCTCTTCCAATACCAACAATGTGCTGCAGGTCACCGCAGTCGGTCCCGGCGTCATCGCCGACCACACGCAAGGCAATGCCGGTGCCTTTTTCATGAACAACACCAACGGCGTGGGCGCCGGCGTTCGCGGCGAGGTCAACAGCATCTTCGGCAACAACGGCACGGCGGGTGTTTATGGTGTCGCGTCAGGCACCGGCGGTTACGGCGGCTACTTCGAGCATTCGAACAGCGCCGGGTTCGGCCTCGCGCTGGAGGTTTTGACGTCCGGCCTTGGCGTGGGCGCGCATTTCGAGACGCTCTCCTCGACCAATGCACAAACCACGCTTGAAACCGTGACCAACGGCACCGGCAGCGCCATGACCGTCACCAACACGAACAACAGCAATGCCGCCAATACGCTCAACGTCACCAGCAACGGACCTGGCGTGATCGCCGATCACTCGGCAGGCAACGCGGGCAACTTCTTCATGAACAACACCACTGGCGTGGGCGCCGGCGTTCGCGGCGAGGTCAACAGCATCTTCGGCAACAACGGCACGGCGGGCATTTACGGCGTCGCATCGGGCACCGGTGGATACGCTGGCTACTTCACGCATACCGACACCACGGGTTTCGGCATTTCCCTGTATGTCACGACCTTCGACAAGGGCACCGCCTTCGTGGTCGATCATGAGGGCGCCAGCGGTGACCCGGCGATTTTCCAGACGGGCGGAGCGAACAAGGCGCGCATCGACCGCAACGGAAAAGGATTTTTCAACGGGGGGACGCAGACCGGCGGCGCGGATCTGGCCGAGTTCGTGCCGGTGACGGGCACGACGCCGGAAGCAGGCGACGTCGTCGAGATCGACCCCGAACACCCAGACAGCTTCCGCCTGTCGAGCGGCGCGGGAAGCACGCGGGTCGCCGGCGTGATCTCGACGGCACCGAGCATGACCATGAACGCCATCGACGGCGCCAACGAGGCCACGCAGGGGCCCGCGCTTGCGCTTGCGGGTCGCATTCCGGTCAAGGTGACGAATGAAGGCGGCCCGATCGGCATTGGCGATCTGCTGGTCGCTGCGCCGAGCGCTGGCCGCGCCATGCGTGCATCGCAGGCACCGGCAGCGGGTACCGTGATCGGCAAGGCCCTGCAATCGATGGATGCAGACTCGGGCACGATCATGATGCTCGTGATGCTGCACTGAATCGCCGCTTTTCGCGCGCAGCGAGCCGCGCGCTCTGACCGTAGCCGTCGAAAACGACGGCTGCGGTCAATTCGCGATCGTGAACTCGTCCGCGTCCATCCACACGGGAAAACGCTCGCGATGCGCTGCGAGCGTGGCCGCGTCGAGCGACACCGTGACGACCTGCTCCTGCGCGCCCAGTTCGACCAGCGGCTGGCCGAGGAAATCGTGCACGACGCTGTCGCCGGCGTAGTGCAAGTCGTTGCCGTCGTAACCGACGCGATTCACGCCGACGCAGTAACTCAAATTCTCGATCGCGCGCGCCGCGAGCAGCGTGCGCCACGGATGCCGGCGCGCGCTCGGCCAGTTGGCGACGACGACGAGCAGGTCGTAGTCGAAATGTTGTGCCGCGCGGTCGTAGCGATTGCGCGACCACACCGGAAAACGCAGGTCGTAGCAGACCAGCGGGCAAATGCGCCAACCATTCAATTCGACGACGATGCGCTCGCTGCCGCCCGCGTAGCGTTCGTGCTCGCCGGCCATGCGGAACAGATGGCGCTTGTCGTACTGCGCATGCGTGCCATCGGGCCGCATCCAGACGAGACGATTCACGCAACGATCGCCCTCGCGCACGACGAGGCTGCCCGTGACGACCGCGCCGACCTCGCGCGCAAGTGCGCGCAGCCACGCGAGGCCTTCGCCATCCATCGACTCGGCGTTGCCGCGTGTCTCGTTGGTGAACCCGGACAGGAACGTCTCCGGCAACACGACGAGATCGGTCGTGCCGGCGAGCGCGCGAACCTTCGCGCCGTAATATTCGCGGTTCGCCGCGGCGTCGTGCCAACGCGTCGCGCCTTGTACGAGCGATACGCGCAAAGGCTTGAGAGCACTCACAGCGCCACCAGCCGTTCCGCCGCCTGCACGAGCACCGCGTCGCTCTTGGCGAAACAGAAACGCACGAGCCGTTGCTCCGGCGGCGGCGTTTCGTAGAACGCCGAAATCGGTATCGCAGCGACGCCGCCGTTGCGCACGAGCCATTCGCAGAACGAAAGATCGTCCTTGTCGCTGAGCTTCGAATAGTCGGCGACCTGGAAATACGCGCCGCCGACTGGCAGCAGCTCGAACTTCGAGCCTGCAAGCAGGTCGCGGAAGCGATCGCGCTTGGCCTGATAGAACGCCGGCAGGTCGAGGTAGTGCTGCGGATCGCTTTCGAGGATTTCCGCGAGCGCGACCTGCGCCGGCGTGAACGTGCAGAACGTGAGGTACTGGTGCACCTTGCGGAACTCGGCCGACAACGCGCGCGGCGCGATGCAATAGCCGACCTTCCAGCCCGTGCAGTGGTAAGTCTTGCCGAACGAACTGACGACGAAACTGCGTTCGGCGAGTTCGGGGCGGCGCAGCACGCTCTGGTGCGCGGCGCCGTCGAAGACGATGTGCTCGTACACCTCGTCCGACAGCACGAAGAGGTCATGCTTGTGCGCAAGCTCCGCGAGCGCATCGAGATCGCTGGCGTCGAACACCGAGCCGCAGGGATTGTGCGGCGTGTTGACGAGGATCATGCGCGTCTTCGGCGTGACCGCGGCGGCGATGCGATCCCAGTCGGGCCGGAACGTGCGCGGATCGAGCGCGACGTGCACGGCGCGGCCGCCGTTGAGTTCGATCGCCGGTTCGTAGCTGTCGTAGCACGGGTCGAGCACGATGACTTCGTCGCCCGCACGCACGACGGCGGCGATCGCCGCGAACAGCGCCTCGGTCGCGCCGGACGTCACCGTGATTTCGGTATCGGCATTGACCTTGCGGCCGTAGAGCTTCTCGGTCTTGCGCGCGATCGCCTCGCGCAGCGCGGGCACGCCGGTCATCGGCGCGTATTGGTTGCGTCCTTCCGCCATCGCGCGCGTGAGCGCGTCGCGCAGCGCGGGCGGGCCGTCGAAATCGGGAAAGCCTTGGCCGAGATTGACGGCCTTGTGCTCGACCGCGAGCTGGCTCATCACCGTGAAGATCGTCGTCCCGACCTTCGGCAGCTTGGTTTCGATCTGCATGTCGCCTTTGCGTTTGGACGGCCAAATAGCCAGAACCGTCGATGCTAGCACGCGAGCCTTGCACGCTCGCGGCCTCGGCATCGTCGCCGGGGAAGCGCAAAGATGCGCAAGAGGAAGAGGCGCGGCAATCGCCCGTTCGCCGCATCGCAGCATTGAGAAGCAGCGCACAGCTCCGAATGAATCCGGGCGATCTCCCATTGAATTTGTCCCGGAATCTGTGTTCTCTTGGGACTTTAGACCTATTGACCAATCCGCCTTGAGACCTATCGCCTACCGTGGCGAAAGGCTCGGCGAGACGATGCTCAAGGTCTTCCGCGTCTGGGGAGAGGACGGGATGAGGGCAGTATTGATCGGCGCGGCGCTCTGCGCCCTGCAGGCGTGCGCGCACGTGACGCCTGCACATCAGGCTCATGAACCGGCGTCGGACGCGACGCCGCCCTCGCCGGCCGAACCTTCGCCGGAACGCCGCGATTACACCGCGGCGCTGGCCGATGGCGAGATCGTGAAGATCGACAACCCCTATGGCGACGTGCGCCTGCGCTTCGGCGGTTACGCCCATGCGCTGGAAATCAACGCCGTCGTGCAACAACCTGCCGCCGCCGCGCCGATCGAGATGGAGGCGCTCAAGGTCAAGGAATACTACGTGTTCTCGCCGCGCCTGCCGGCAGGAACCGCGCTCGCGGACGCACAGCGCGTCGATCTGGTCGCCTTCATTCCACTCGGACACCCGGTCATCGTGCGCACCGAGAGTGGCCTGATCGAAAGCCGCGGCCTGCGCGGCGACATCGACCTCAGCACCGTCACCGGCAACATCGCGATCCGCGGCACGCAGGGCAGCGTGCAGGCGTCCGCCGGCATCGGCAGCATCGAGGCGTCCTTCGACACCGCCCCGCCGGGTTCGCGCCAGCGTCTGGAGACGACCACCGGCAACATCGTGCTGGCGGTCGATGACCACCTCGACGCCGAACTGGTGCTGGCGTCCTCAGGCGTGTTCGCCACCGAGTTTTCGCTCGACGTGGAACCGCTCGCCGGGCAGGAACCGAACAAGCGCGCGCGCGCCGTCGTCGGCGCGGACGACAAGAAAGCACGAATCGATCTTTCCAGCCGGCGCGGCGAAATCCGCCTGCTGCGCCGGAGCGCATTCACTTCGCCGAGCGGCAAGCCGGTGGAGCAGGAGCAAGAGGACAACGACAGCGACTGATGCGCGGATCGACCGCGCGATCAAAGGACGTCGGCAACATCCCCTGAGGCTTTGCCATCCCTTCCCGGAGGTATCCCGAATGAACTGCTTGAGGAACGCCCTCGCCGGCGCGGCGATGATGCTGCTGTCCGGCGTCGGACTCGCAGCCACGCCCGTTACGCGCCCCCCTGTGCCCGTGGAGCTTGGCGAACCGGTCACGCCGGTCAGCATCGACGTCGACCTGCGCACGCTGCCGGCCGCGCCGGCATGGCGCGCCGGCATGGCGATCAAGGAAGCGCACAAACGCCAGTTCTTCCCGCCCAACCAGCTCAATACCGCCGCGCCGGATTGGCTGCAGGCAGCACCCGACACCCTGCCCGAGTTGCAGAAGCTGTGGGACGACAACGCGCCGGCCAATCGCGCCGCGCCGCAAAGCCACGTCAGCATCAACAACGGCTCGACCGGCGTCTCCCCCGGCGACCCGGTCGTCGACGTCAGCGCCAACTACATCATGTACGGCGTCAACGGCAGCAGCGGCACGAACTTCACCGTTTACGACAAGAACGGAACCAAGCTCGCCGGCCCGACCACGTTCTCTTCGCTGGCGCCGGCCGGCGACGGTTGCCGCACCTCGGTCAGCGATCCGATCGTCCTGTTCGATCGTCTCGCCAACCGCTGGTTCCTGCTCGAGATGGGCGGGACTTCGTCGGCGGCGAAGATGTGCGTTTACGTCTCCAAGACCGAGAACCCGGTCTCGGGCGGCTGGTGGTTCTACGGCTTCTCCACGCCGACGCAGAACGACTATCCGCATTGCGGCATCTGGACCAACGCCTACGTCTGCACCGACAACGAAGGCCAGGCCAACGTGACCGCCTACGCCTACGACCGCGCCAACATGCTCAACGGCGCGACCGCGCGCGCGCAGCAGCGCTTCGCCAGCGTGCCCAAGCTCGCCGGCTACGGTTTCCAGGCGCTGACGCCAGCGACCTTCATGGGCGACAGCGCGCACGCGCCGCCCGCAGGTTCCGCGCAGATCCTCGCCCGCCACAACGACGACGAGGCGCACGCCGGTTCGGCGGCGGATGCCAGCCACGATTTCATCGACCTGTACTCGATCAACATCGACTGGACCACGCCCGCCAACAGCGCCATCACAACGCTGCCGCGCATCGCGATCACCGAGTTCAACAGCTGGTTCGTGGACTACTCGACCTTCGCCACCGTGCCGCAGCCGGGTTCGACGTCCAAGCTCGATCCGATCCGCGAGGTCATCCTCAATTCGCTGGTCTACCGCAACCTCGGCAGCTACGAGTCGATCGTCGGCCAGTTCTCGACCAACATGAACTCCGCGCGCAGCGGCAGCACGGTCAACGCCGGCATCCGCTGGTTCGAACTGCGCCGCACCGGCGGCGGCAGCTGGACGCTGCAGCAGGAAGGCACCTACGGCCCCGGCGACACGGCCACGAACCATTTCGACGGCACGATCGCGACCGACAACAAGGGCAACATCGGCCTCGGCTACACCGTCACCAAGACCAGCTCGCCGACGACCTACGCCACGCTCGGCTACACCGGCCGCAAGGTGTCCGATCCGTCCGGCGTGATGACGCTCGGCGAAAACACGGTCGCCGCCGGCAGCGCCGCGGAAACTTCGGGCCGCTGGGGCGACTACTACCAGATGGCCGTCGACCCGACCGACGACTGCACGTTCTGGATGGTCGGCATGTACCGCCCGTCCGGCAGCTGGAACACGCGCATCCAGGACTTCAAGTTCAGCGATTGCGGTGCGGCGCCGAGCACCTGGTCGGTGTCGGGCACGGTGACGACGAGCACCGGCGTCGGCATCTCCGGCGCCACGATCAGCACCGGCACGTCGAGCACGACGACGAACTCGAGCGGCGCCTGGACGCTCGGCGGCCTCGCCAACGGCAGCTACACGCTGACGCCGAGCCTGTCCGGCTACACCTTCTCGCCGGCGAGCCGCAGCGTGACGGTCAATGGCGCGAACATCAGCGGCCAGAACTTCACCGGCACGCCGCCTGCGACGAACCAGCCGCCGGTCGCGAATTTCAGCTTCACGACGAACGGCCTGACCGCGAACTTCATCGACGGCTCGACCGACAGCGACGGCACGATCGCCTCGCGCTCGTGGAACTTCGGCGACAGCAGCAGTTCGACCGCGACCAGCCCGAGCCACGCCTACGCCGCAGCCGGTACCTACAGCGTCTCGCTGACCGTCACCGACAACGGCGGCGCGACGAACACGAAGACGCAGTCCGTCACGGTCACCGCACCGGGCGGCGGCAACGTGCTGCAGAACGGCGTCGCCGCAACCGGCCTCGCCGCGACGACCGGCAATTCCGTGACCTATACGATGGTGGTTCCCTCCGGCGCGACGGGCCTGAAGTTCGTCATCTCCGGCGGCACCGGCGACGCGGACATGTACGTCAAGTTCGGTTCCGCGCCGACCACGTCGAGCTACGACTGCCGTCCGTACCTCAGCGGCAACAGCGAGACCTGCACGATCACGACCGCGCAGGCCGGCACGTATTACGTCATGGTCAGCGCGTATTCGAGCTACACCGGCGTCAGCCTCACCGGCAGCTACGCGACCGGCGGTGGCGGCGGCGGTGGCGGCACGGCACTGACGAACGGCGTCGCCGTGACCGGCCTCGCCGCGGCAAGCGGCAGTTGGACGGCGGACTACACGCTGGTAGTGCCTGCGGGCGCGACGAACCTGAAGTTCGCGCTCAGTGGCGGCACGGGCGACGCGGACATGTACGTGCAACTCAACGCCGCGCCGACGACAAGCAGCTACCTGTGCCGGCCGTATGTCAGCGGCAACAGCGAAACCTGCACGTTCGCGACGCCGACTGCTGGCACCTACCACATCAGCGTGCGCGCGTACTCGACGTTCTCCGGCGTCACGCTGACGCCGAGCTACACGCCATAACGCGAATGTAGCGATGAAAACGAACGGCGGCCGGTGCGAACCGGCCGCCGTTTTGTTCGCAGGATCGGATGCTGACGACCTGCTCCCTGCTTGCGACAAGCGTCGCAGGTGCAGGAACGAACATCAGGTCCCGAGCGCGATCCGGTTCACTCGCGCGATGAACGCCGTCGGATCGGCGAGCGTGTCGCCCGCTGCGAGTTGCGCCTCTTCGAGCAGCAAATGGCCGAGGTCGGCGCTGCGGGCTTCGTCGGTTTCGTCGGCGAAACGCTGGATCAGCGGATTGCGCGGATTGATCTCGAGGATCGGCTTGCTTGCCGGCACGTCGTGGCCGGCTTCGCGCAGCAGGCGCTGCATGTGCGGCGCCATGTCGTAGTCGCCGAACACGAGGCACGTCGGCGAATCGGTCAGGCGATGGCTGACTTGCACTTTTTCGACGGCGTCGCCGAGCACCTTCGCCAGCTTTTCGACGACGGGCGCGGATGCCGCTTCGGCCTGCTTGCGCGCTTCGGCGTCGGCACCATCGACGGCGTCGAGATCGCCTTTCGCGGCGTTGCGCAGTTTCTTGCCTGCGTACTCATGCAAGTAGCCGACCATCCACTCGTCGATCCGGTCGCCGAGCAGCAGCACTTCGATGCCACGCGCCTTGAGCGATTCGATTTGCGGGCTGTTCTTCGCGGCGAGGTACGAATCGGCGGTGACATACCAGATCGCATCCTGGCCGACCTGCATGCGGCCGACGTAGTCGTCGAGCGACACGGTCTTGTCCGCGCCTTCGGATTTCGTGGAAGCGAAGCGCAGCAACTTGGCGATGCGCTCGCGATTTGCGCCGTCTTCGGCGATGCCTTCCTTGAGCACGTTGCCGAACGCGGCGGTGAACTGTTTGAACTTTTCCGGCTCGTCCTTCGCGAGCTTGTCGAGCAGATCGAGCACGCGCTTGGTGCAGGCGCTGCGGATCTGCGCAACGAGGCGGTTGTCCTGCAGGATTTCGCGGCTGACGTTGAGCGGCAGGTCGTCGGAGTCGACGACACCGCGCACGAAACGCAGGTACGCGGGCAACAATTGCTCGCTCGCATCCATGATGAAGACGCGGCGGATGTAGAGCTTGAGGCCGTGGCGCTCGTCGCGGCCGCTGAACACCGCGTCGAACGGCGGCTTCTCGGGGATATAGAGCAGCAGCGTGTAGCTTTGCGAGCCTTCGACGCGGTTGTGCGTCCACGCCAGCGCGTCGTTGAAATCGTGCGTGAGCGATTTGTAGAACGCCTGGTATTCCTCGTCGCTGATCTCCGCCTTCGGTCGCGTCCACAGCGCCGCGGCGTGGTTGACGGTCTCGAATTCGCCATCGGGCTTGCCGTCCTTGTCCTCGCGCAGGCGGATCGGGAAGGCAACGTGATCGGAATAACGCTTGACGAGGTCACGCAGCTTCCAGCCGTCGAGGAACTCGCCTTCGTCGGCTTTCAGATGCAGCGTGACAGTGGTGCCGCGCGCGGCGACGTCGAGCGTTTCCAGCGTGTATTCGCCGGTGCCCGACGATTCCCAACGCACGCCATCCGATTCCGGCGCGCCCGCCTTGCGCGTGGTCAACGTGACCTTGTCGGCAACGATGAACGCGGAATAGAAGCCGACGCCGAACTGGCCGATCAGCTGCGTGTCCTTGCGCGCGTCTCCGGACAGCGTTTCGAGGAACTTGCGCGTGCCCGAACGCGCGATCGTGCCGATGTTCTCGACGACTTCGCCCTGCGACATGCCGATGCCGTTGTCACGGATCGTGAGTGTGCGGGCGTCCTTGTCGAACTCGATCTCGATGCGCAGGTCGGCGTCGGCGGCGGTGAGCGAGGCATCGGACAGCGCGGCAAAACGCAGCTTGTCGCAAGCATCGGACGCGTTGGAGATCAGCTCGCGCAGGAAGATGTCCTTGTGCGAGTAAAGCGAATGCGTGACCAGGTGCAAAACCTGGGAGACCTCGGCCTCGAAGGCGCGAGTCTGTTTTTCTGCGGCCATGGATTTCCCTCCGGAAAGCGATGCGTCGCAGATGACGGTGCGCAGCCGCGAATTCAAGCGGGCGCGGATTCGCGCGAATGACGATCCGCGACTCGTCCCGGTCAAGCCACTTCGACCCGGAGCGCTTTGGAAATCACCAAAAATAAAGGACGGTCGCCGTTTCCGACGACCGTCCCGACGAGGAGCACAGACGCGACTCGATGCTCCAAGAGGTATGTAGGGGGAAGTTACGCCTTGGCGTGCGCGCCGAGATCTTCCTTGATGCGGGCTGCCTTGCCTTCGAGGCCGCGCAGGTAATAGAGCTTGGCGCCGCGCACCTTGCCGCGACGCTTGACGACGACGGAGTCGATCGTCGGGCTGTGCGACTGGAACACGCGCTCCACGCCGAAGCCGTGCGAGATCTTGCGCACCGTGAAGGCCGAATTCAAGCCGGCGTTCTTGCGCGCGATGACGACGCCTTCGTAGGCCTGCACGCGCTCGCTGTTGCCTTCCTTGACCTTGACGTTGACGATGACGGTATCGCCCGGGCTGAACTCCGGCAGCGAACGGGTCATCTGGGCGGCTTCGAATTGCTGGATCAGGTTCATGACACTCACCACTATGGTCTGATTTTCATTCGCCCGAACCGCTGTCGCGATCGTGCGTCGTCTTTTCCTCGTGCTCGCGCCGGAACTCGTCCAGCAGCGCACGTTGTTTCTTGTCCAACCCGGCCTGCTCGAGCAGGTCGGGCCGGCGAAGCCAGGTCCGCCCCAGCGACTGCTTCATGCGCCAGCGCGCGATCGCGGCGTGGTCGCCTGAAGTCAGCACTGCCGGCACGACGCCCCAGTCGTGATGCTCGGGACGCGTGTAGTGCGGGCAATCGAGCAAGCCGTCCGAAAACGAATCCTGCTGCGCCGATTGCGCATCGTGCAGGACGCCATCCTGGAGACGGCCCACCGCATCGATGACGATCGCCGCGGCGAGTTCGCCGCCCGACAACACGTAATCGCCGACGGAAATTTCCTCTTCGACCGCGTGCTCGATGAATCTTTCGTCCACGCCTTCGTAGCGGCCGCAGAGCAGGATCAAGTGATCGCGCTTCGCGAGTGCCTCTACCTTGGCCTGGTCGAGCCGCGCTCCCTGCGGGCTCACGTAAATCGCCTTGCCATGTTCCGATCCGCTGGCACGTCGCACGCTGTCGAGCGCCTTGCGCAACGGGTCGATCATCATCACCACGCCGGGGCCGCCGCCATAGCAGCGATCGTCGGCCGACCGGTAGTTGTCGCTGGCGAAATCGCGCGGGTTCCATGTCGCGATCTCGATGAGCCCGCGCTCGCGCGCGCGCCCGACGACTCCCACCTTCGCACAACTCTCGACGAAATCAGGAAACAGCGTGATGACGTCGATGCGCACTCAAAACTCCGGATCCCAGTCGACGACGATACGCGCCGCGTCGAGATCCACTTCCGTCACGAACGAGCCGACCAGAAACGGGATCAGCCGCTCGCGTTCTTCGTTCCTCACGACCAGCACGTCGTTCGCGCCGGTCGCGACGAGGTGGGAAACCTTGCCCAGGGGCAAACCTTCCACCGTTTCCACCGCAAGACCTTCGAGGTCGACCCAGTAGTACTCGCCGGGCTTCGCCTTGGGCAGCGCCGAGCGCCGAACCCAGATCTCGCTGCCGACCAGCGCCGCCGCGGCGTCGCGATCGTCGATGCCGGGCAGCGTCGCGACGATGCCCTTGCCTTGCGCGCGGCCATTGCCGCCCGCGATATCCATCTCGCCGGTCGCCGATTTAACCCGCCACGGCTGGTAGCGGAAGATCTGCGTCCTCGGCTCGGTGTACGACTCGAGTTTCACCTCGCCGCGTACACCATGCACCCCGACCACCTTGCCGAGCAGGACGAATTTCTCCGGCCCGGACACGCGATCAGGCTGCCTGCTTGCTGGCTTCCTTGTAGAGCGACTTGACCTTCTCGGTCAGCTGCGCGCCCTTCTCGACCCACGACTTGACCTTGACGGTGTCGAGTTCGAGGCGAACTTCCTTGCCGGTCGCGATCGGGTTGAAGTAGCCGACGCGCTCGATGTTGCGGCCGTCGCGCGCATTGCGGCTGTCCGTCACGATGACGTGGTAGAACGGACGACTCTTCGCGCCGCCGCGGGAAAGGCGAATCTTGACCATTGCAAGTCTCTGAATTTACGGAATATTTTCGGGGTCTCGGCGATCAGGACGAACGCAAGGCCCGGAGTGAGCCGCGTATTCTAGCGGAAAGCGCGCAGAAATAAAGTCCCGACTTATCAAGCGCCTCTTTACCGCGGCGGCATGAACCCGCCGCCGCCCATGCCCTTCATCGCCGAGCCCATCTGGCGCATCAGGCCCTTGAGGCCGCCGCTGCCGAGCTTGGACATCATCTTTTCCATCTGCTGGTACTGCTTGAGCAGGCGGTTGACGTCGGCCGGCTGCGTGCCCGAGCCACGCGCGACGCGCGCGCGGCGCGAGCCGTTGAGCAGGTCGGGATGACGGCGTTCCTTCTTCGTCATCGAACCGATGATCGCGATCATGCGCTTGACCTCGCCGTCGTTGGCCTTGGCCTTGACGTGGTCGGGCAGGTTCGACACGCCCGGCAGCTTGTCCATGAGCGAGGCCATGCCGCCCATGTTGACCATCTGCTCGAGCTGGTCGCGCATGTCGTTGAGGTCGAAGCGCTTGCCCTTGATGACCTTCTCGGCGAGCTTGCGCTGTTTTTCCTGGTCGACGCTCTGCTCGACCTGCTCGACGAGCGAGAGCACGTCACCCATGCCGAGGATGCGCGTGGCGATGCGGTCGGGATGGAACGGTTCGAGGCCGTCGGGCTTTTCGCTGACGCCGATGAACTTGATCGGCCGGCCGGTCACGTAACGCACCGAAAGCGCCGCGCCGCCACGCGCGTCGCCGTCGGTCTTGGTGAGCACGACGCCGGTCAGCGGCAGCGCTTCGGCGAAGGCCTTCGCGGTGTTCGCCGCGTCCTGGCCAGTCATCGAGTCGACGACGAACAAGGTTTCGATCGGGTCGAGCGCGGCGTGCAGCGCCTTGATCTCGTCCATCATCGCCGCATCGACGTGCAGGCGGCCGGCGGTATCGACGATGAGCACGTCGGCGAACGCGCGCGCCGCGGCGTCGCGTGCGGATTTCGCGATCGCGACCGGATCCTGCTCGCCGCTCGACGGGTGGAACAGCACGTCGACTTGTTCGGCGAGCGTGCGTAATTGTTCGATGGCGGCCGGACGATAGACGTCGCAGCTCACGACCATGACTTTCTTCTTCTTGCGCTCCTTGAGCAGGCGCGCGAGCTTGGCCACGGTCGTCGTCTTGCCCGCGCCTTGCAGGCCGGCCATCAGCACGACGGCCGGCGGCGCGGCGGCAAGATTGAGGTCGGTGTTCGCACTGCCCATGACCGCGGTCAGCTCGTCGCGCACGACCTTCACCAGCGCTTGGCCGGGCGTGAGGCTGCGCAGCACTTCCTGGCCGAGCGCCTTGACCTGCACGCGCTGGATCAGCGCCTGCACGACCGGCAGCGCGACGTCGGCTTCAAGCAGCGCGATGCGCACTTCGCGCAGCGCCTCGCGGATGTTCGACTCGGTCAGCCGACCCTTGCCGCGCAGGCGCTGGACGGTGGCGGAGAGACGTTGGCTGAGCGACTCGAACATGGACGGACCGGTGCGACAGGAAAGCCGGCGATTGTAGCGGAACGGCGACCGCGGGCTGTGCCAAACTCCGCGCATGCCCGTGACCGCCCTCGCCCTGCTCGCCGTCGTCCTCTACTTCGCCGCGACCGGCCTCCTCGCACGCAGCTTGCGCGAGGATTCGACCGCGCGGTCGAAGGTGCCGATGACAGTCGCCACGCTCGCAGTCCTCGTTCACGCCGCGGCGCTGCTCGGCGCGCATCGCGGCGCACTCGACCTGCACTTTTTTGCGGCCTTGTCGCTGGTCGCCTGCGTCGTCTCGGCGTTGACGGTGCTCGTCAACCTGTCGCGGCCGGTCGCCGCGCTCGGCGTCATCGTGTTTCCGCTCACCGCGATCCTGCTCGGCGTCGACGCGTTCCTTGCGCCGCCGACGATGCCACAGCCGATGGACTGGCAGATCAAGCTGCACGTCACCTTCGCCTTGCTCGCCTTCGGCGTGCTGTCGATCGCCGCCGCGCTCGCGCTGCTGCTCGCGATGCAGGAACGCGCGCTGCGCCATCGCCAGTTCGGCGCGCTGCTGCGTGCGCTGCCGCCGCTGACGCTGACGGAAACGCTGCTGTTCCGCCTGATCGGCGCGGGTTTCGTGCTGCTCTCGCTGACGCTGCTCAGCGGCATCCTGTTCGTCGACGACTTGTTCGGCCAGCACCTCATCCACAAGACCGCGTTGTCGATCGCGGCGTGGCTCGTGTTCGGCTTGCTGCTGTTCGGCCGCCGTCAATACGGCTGGCGCGGCCGGCGCGCGGTCAACCTCACGCTCGCCGGCATGGCGTTCCTGCTGCTCGCGTTCTTCGGTTCGAAGTTCGTGCTCGAACTCATCCTGCACCGCACGGCATGACACGCGCCGCAGCCAGGATTCCTCCTTCGGTGCTCATGCGGGCACTCGGACTTGCATGCATCGCCGGGATTCCGGTTCTGTTCGTCGCGGTCAACCAAATTCGGCGTGCATGCGGGAACAGTCTTTTCGGCACGCGCCAACACTTCTGCTCACTGGCTGAGCTCGAGCGCTGGGCGCCGACGCTGCCGGTCTGGATTCTCGTGACAACTGGCATCGCCATCATCGGTGGCGCCTTGTTGGTTCGACGATTCCTGCGCAAGGTCGCGTCGTAGTAGCGGCCATCGGCGGCGAGCACTGCGGGAATCATCCCGTGGTGAGCACGTCGCCCGGCACGCGCACCGCGCCTTCCATGAGCACGCGCGCCGAGCGCGACATGATCGCCTTGGTCACCATCCACTGACCGTCGACGAGTTTCGCCTCCGCGCCGACGCGCAAGGTTCCCGACGGATGCCCGAAACGCACCGCATTGCGCGCGCCGCCACCGGCCGCAAGGTTCACCAGCGTGCCGGGAATCGCCGCCGCCGTGCCGATCGCGACCGCGGCCGTGCCCATCATCGCGTGATGCAATTTGCCCATCGACATCGCGCGCACGCGCAGGTCGATGCCGTTCGCGTCGACCGTCTTGCCGCTCGACGCGACATAACTGGCCGGCGGCGCGACGAACGCGATCTTCGGCGTGTGCTGGCGCTTGGCCGCTTCCGCGATGTCCTTGATGAGCCCCATTTTCAATGCGCCATACGCACGCATCGTCTCGAAGCGCGCGAGCGCTGCGGCATCGGAATTGATCGCATCCTGCAATTCGCTGCCGGTGTAGCCGATATTGGCGGCGTTGACGAAGATCGTCGGAATGCCCGCGTTGATGAGCGTCGCCTTGAACGTGCCAACGCCGGGCACGTCGAGATCGTCGACGAGGTTGCCGGTCGGAAACATCGCGCCACCGTCTTCGCCCTCGTCGGCCGGGTCGAGGAATTCGAGCGCGATTTCGGCGGCGGGAAACGTCACACCGTCGAGTTCGAAGTCGCCGGTTTCCTGCACTTGTCCATTCGTGATCGGCACGTGAGCGACGATGGTCTTGCCGATGTTCGCCTGCCAGATGCGCACCGTGCAGATTCCGTTTTCCGGAACCTTCGCCGCGTCGATGAAGCCCGACGCAATCGCGAACGGCCCGACCGCCGCGGACAGGTTGCCGCAATTGCCCGACCAATCGACGAACGCACTGTCGATCGACACCTGCCCGAACAGGTAATCGACATCGTGATCGGGCCGCGCGCTTTTCGACACGATCACGGTCTTGCTCGTCGACGACGTCGCGCCGCCCATGCCGTCGATCTGCTTGCCGTAAGGATCAGGCGAGCCGATCACGCGCAGCAGCAGCGCATCGCGCGCGGCGCCGGGCGTCTGCGCGACTCCAGGCAAATCCTGCAAGCGGAAGAACACGCCTTTCGACGTGCCGCCGCGCAAGTAGGTGGCAGGAATGCGGATTTGGGGTGCGTGGGTGTTCTTTGTGTTCATTCCGTTCATTCAAGTCAGCAACATGTCATAGTCGAAAATCAGTGGGCGCAGCTTGTCGCCCAACGCGCCATGCGCCGCAACCAGCGCGGGCATGCCGCTGGCATCCAGCGTATCGCGCGCCTTCAGCGCGTTGCGAATCTGATACCAGCCCACGTCGGCGCGATTGAGACGAAATTGTTCGCGCACGCTGCGCGCATCCTTTTCGCAAAAATACGCACTCCACACTGCACGACCCGCATCCAGTACGGCAC
>JAKPAN010000219.1 GCA_029779475.1 Pseudomonadota bacterium | reverse complement strand
CGGGGACGCGCGAGCGCGTCGTGCACCTGCACTACACGCCGACCGGGGAGACTTACGAGAACATCGAAACTGCGCCGATCCGCGATGCGCGCGGCGAGATCATGTATTTCGTCGAAAAATTCGAACCGCTCGCCGTCGTCCGGGCTCTCTCCGGCAACGATGAACTCGTCGGTCGTTCGCCGGCGTTCACGCGCATGCTCGAGATGGTGGCGCGGGTCGCGCCGACCGAGACGACAGTCCTGCTCGAGGGCGCGACGGGAACCGGCAAGGAGCTTGTCGCGCGGGCGATCCACGACGCCAGCCCGCGCGGCAGCCGCGCTTTCGTCGTCGTCGATTGTTCGGGCCTGCCGGACACGCTCTTCGAGAGCGAACTCTTCGGCCACGACAAGGGCGCTTTCACGGGCGCGAGCACGGTCAAGCGCGGGCTCATCGAAGCGGCCAACGGCGGCACCCTCTTCCTCGACGAGGTCGGCGACATTCCGCTCGCGATGCAGGTCAAGCTCCTGCGCCTGATCGAAACAGGAACTTACCGGCGCGTCGGCGGCACCGAATTGCGGCGCGCCGACGTGCGCATCGTTTCGGCGACCAATCTGCTGCTCGACGACCAGGTCGCTGCCGGGCGCTTCCGGCTCGACCTGTCTGACCGGCTCAACAATTTCCAGATCGCCCTGCCGCGCCTGCGCGAGCGTCGCGGCGACCTCCCCTTGCTCGTCGACGCGCTGCTGCTGCGCGTCGCGCGTTCTCGCACGCTGCGCTTGTCGCAGCCGGCGATGGCCCTGCTTCTCGCCTACGACTACCCCGGCAACGTGCGCGAATTACGCAACATTCTGGAGCGCGCCAGCGTCATGTGCGACGGCGAAGTGATCGGGCCCGAACACTTGCCCGAACCGGTACGCGCCGCCCCCGGCAGGCAGGAAATGCCCGAGGCGCCGCCGGCCGAGGCGCAAGACTGGCGGGTCGCGACGCTGCGCTCGCTCGAAGCCGCCGAGTTGCGCAGGCTGGCCGCCGGCCATCGCGAAACGCGCAAGAACCTCGCGCTCGGGCTCGGCATCAGCGAGCGGACGCTGTACCGCAAACTCAAGTCGCTCAAGGCGTCGGCCGGTTAAATAGAGGCTGAGCCGGTAGAAAGGCGAAGGCCTGTGACGCAGCCGGACGCACTCCGGTTGTTCACGCCACAAACAGGCCGAGGACCTCATCGGGACCCCATTCTGACGAGTTTCGGCAACGGGGACGATGAG
>JAKPAN010000216.1 GCA_029779475.1 Pseudomonadota bacterium | reverse complement strand
CCGCCGACGAGGCGGCACAGGCGCTCTACGCGCGCACGGCTTCCCCACCACAGGATGCCGCGCTCGAGCACGCTGCGCCCGAGCGCCTGGAAATGCGCCCGCGCGAGGCGCCTTCGCGCCGCTTCGTCGAGTTCGGGAAAGCACCAGACGAGGTTGGTCTGCGCAATCATGCGCCGCCGCCTACCGAAGGCGTATAGCGCGAGCCCGGCGCCGCGACCGACGAGCGCGAGCACGGGCAGCGGCAGAAGATGCAGCAGCCAGAACGGCAGGACGGCGGCGTGGCTCAGGAGCTTTTTCAGCATGGCCGCGGTAACGCGTCGCTGCGCGCCTCGGCCGGGTTGGAAATCTGGGTCGGTATCAGTATAGTCATGCAGGCCGCGCGAGTGCAGGGAGGACGCCGGCAATGGCGTCGCGGCATTGTAGGGCGATTCGCCGCCGCTCGCCAGCGGACGACGACGCGACCGAAGCGAGCCCCGGGCCCGCTACGAGCAACCAACGAGTACGTCAGACGATGAGCCTCGAGATTTTGCCGCTGCTTGCCGCCGACATCGACGCCGTCGCGGCGCTCGCGCGCGTCGTCTGGGACGACGCTTACCAAGACATCATCACGCCCGCGCAGATCGACTACATGCTGGCGCAGCGCTACGACGCAGCGCTGCTGCGCGCCGAACTTGCGCGCGACGATCTGTGGTGGGACAAGGCGAACGAGGACGGTGTGCTCGTCGCTTTCGCATCGTCCTTCCTCATCACGGCGCCGGGGCGCGGCAGAGAAATGAAGGTCGACAAGCTTTACGTCGATCCACGCCGGCAGCGTCGCGGCATCGGCGCGCGCCTGCTCGACACGATCGCCGCGCGCGCCGTACGTGCGCAGTGCGAGGCGCTGATCCTCGCCGTCAACAAGCGCAACGAGAAAGCGATTGCGGCTTACCGGAAGAACGGTTTCGTCGTCGCCGAAGCGGTTCGCGTCGACATCGGCGGCGGATTTTTCATGGACGACTTTATAATGCGCAGGTCAGTTGGCCAAGGAGCAGCGAGCAAATGAAGTTGAAATTCACCAAGATGCACGGTTTGGGAAACGATTTTGTCGTCCTCGATGGCGTTCGCCAGTCGCTCGATCTCAGCGAAGAGAAAATGCGTTTTCTCGCCGACCGGCATTTCGGCGTCGGCTGCGATCAGATCCTGATCGTCGAGAAAGCGTGCCAGCCGGGAATCGATTTCCGCTACCGGATCTTCAATGCCGACGGCGGCGAAGTCGAACAATGCGGCAATGGCGCGCGCTGTTTCGTCCGCTTCGTCCATGACCAAGGGCTTTCGGGCAAGCGCGAACTGCTCGTCGAGACGATGCGCGGCGTGATTTCACCGCGCCTCGAAGACGACGGCAA
>JAKPAN010000213.1 GCA_029779475.1 Pseudomonadota bacterium | reverse complement strand
CTTCAACATGCCCGACCTCACGCAGCACGGTTCGCATTCCCGCGTGTTCAAGAACAAGATCGTCGCCAACAACCTCGACAATTTCGCAGCGAAGGGCACCGCGGTCGCGAGCGTGCCGGCGGGTTCGGGTTTCATCGTCACGTCCAATCCGAACGTCGAGTTGTTCGACAACGACATCGCCGACAACCGCACGGCGAACGTGATCATCGCGAGCTACTTCATCACCAACTTCGCCGACAAGAAACCGAGCGAAGGCTACGACCCGTATCCGAAATCGATCTACGTCCACGACAACCGCCTCTCCGGCGGCGGCGATTCGCCGGACGGCATCGAATGGAAGGCGCTCAAGCTGTCGATGTTCGGCCTCAACGGTCATCTGCCCGATGTGCTCTGGGACGGCTTCGTCGACACCAAGGCGCTTGTCGACGGCCAATATCCGGCTACACAGCGCATCTGCGTGAAGAACGGTGCCGCCGAAGTGCTCAACGTCGATGGCCCGAACAAGTTCTCGAATCCGAAAGTGGGTAAAGCCGAATACGACTGCGAACTGCCGCCTCTGCCGCCCGTCGAGTTGAAGGGCAAGGCGTGATCGCGATGCGCGGGGTCGTGTCTGGAAGGCGGCTGGTGCTCGTTGCCGCGCTGCTGCTCGCCGGCTGCACGCACGCGCCGCAGCCCGTGCATTTCTTCGCCGAAGGCAAGCCGGAGAAACTCAGCGACTGGCATCTCGTCGAAGCGCGCGGCGGCAAGCTCGCGCCGAACGCAGGCGTGTTGCCTTACGACCTGAACACGCCGCTGTTCAGCGATTACGCCCACAAGTTCCGCACCGTGTGGATGCCCGCAGGCGCGTCGGCGAAATACGATGCGGAAGGCCCGTTCGATTTTCCCGTCGGCACGGTGCTGACGAAAACCTTCTTCTATCCGAAAAGCGATGGCGGCGCGAAAGCCGTCGCGCGCACCTACGACACCTCGCGCGATTTCGCGCCCGGCACCGCGCACGACGCGCTCGAGCTCGCCAACGTGCGCCTCGTCGAGACGCGCGTCCTCGTGCGCCGCGAACAAGGCTGGGAGGCGATTCCCTACGTCTGGAACGCGGCGCAGACCGACGCGGAACTCGCGCGCACGGGCGATGCGATTCCCCTCGAACTCGTCGGCGATGCGACGGCCCCGGCCGATCGCGAGGCTTTCACCTATGTTGTGCCGAACGAGGCGCAATGCGCGGGCTGCCACGTCACCAACGTCAAATCCAAGCAGATCGAACCACTCGGGCCGCGCGCGCGGCATCTCAACCGCGACTACGTCCATGCGGACGGCACGCAGAATCAGCTCGCGCATTGGACGAAGATCGGCTTGC
>JAKPAN010000205.1 GCA_029779475.1 Pseudomonadota bacterium | reverse complement strand
CGCTCACGGTGCTGCTCGCGGTGCCGCTCGGCCGGCGCTTTGTGCCGCGCCAGCCGTGGCTGCCCGCACTCGTCTACGCGAGCTTCGCGTTTCCGCCGCTCGCCGCCAACCTGGTCACGACGGACACGCTGCTCGCGTTGTGGGAAACGCTCGGCGTGCTCGCCTTCGCGCAGCTGTGGTGGGCGGCGGACGATCGCGCCGCCGCGCGCGCGCGCCTGCTCCTCGGCGTCGCGCTCGGCCTTGCGTTCCTGACGAAAGGGCCACCGGGACTGCTGCCCTTCGCCGCTTGCGTCGCGTTCGCGGTTTGGAGCGAAGGCTGGCCGGGCCTGCGCCGCTGCGCGGGTTGGTCGACGCTGGCGACGTTCCTGCTCGTCGGCGGCAGCTGGTACGCGCTCGTCGTCATCCAGGAACACGACGTGCTGCGCTATTTCCTCGTCGAGGAAGTCGTCAACCGCGTCGCCAGCGACAAGATGCACCGCAACGCCGAGTGGTACGGCGCATTCAAGGTCTATCTGCCGACGCTCGTGCTCGGCACGCTGCCGTGGCTGCCGTTCCTGCTGCGCGCGGCATGGCGCCATCGCCGCGACGCGCTCGCGCAGGTGCGCGCCAGCGCCGAGCTGCGCCTGCTCGCGTGCTGGCTGCTGCTGCCGCTCGCCGTGTTCATGCTCTCGCGCTCGCGCCTGCCGTTGTACGTGCTGCCGCTGTTCATGCCGCTGGCGCTGCTCGCCGCGCGACAGTTCGCGCCGTTCGCACTGCGCCCCTGGTGGAAACCGGCGCTGCTCGGCGCGTGGTGCGTCGCGCTCGTCGCGCTGCGCGCGATGCCGTTCGACAACAAATCCGACGATCGCGAACTCGCGCGCGCGATCGCGCAAAACCTTGCGCACACGCCCGAAGAAATCGCCTTCGTCGATGATGCGCCACGCTTCGGCCTGCGCTTCTACCTCGGCAGCGAGATCGAACGCCTCGACCTGCCCGGCGAACAACGCGCCGCGCAATCGCAAAGCCTCGACAGCGAACTCGACGAGCACGAAGGCTGCCGCCTGCTGCTCATCGCCACGGATCGCCGCGCCGCGCTCGCCGCCGCGTTGACGCAACTCGGAACGCAATGGACCGACGTCGACCTCGGCCGCTACGCCGGCTTCGCGCAGCGCAGCCACGATTGCGACTGGCAGTCTCCGAAACCGCCCATCACGAAGCTCGCCACGCGCTAACCCCGCCCGGCGGGCTCGTGCGTTGCATTGCGCATGTCCACGACCATGGTCAGCGCATTGCCGATGCCTTACCCTCGCGCGATGACGCCGGATGAACCGACCGACGAGGAATTGATGCTTGCTTACGCCGGAGGCGACCTGCTCGCCTTCGAGACGCTTTACCGGCGCCATCGCGGTGCGCTGTACCGCTTTTTGCTGCGCACGCTGCACCATCGCGCCGATGCCGACGAACTGTTCCAGGAAACCTGGAGCCGCGTCATCGTCGCGCGCGAACGCTACCGGCCCGAAGCGAAATTCACGACCTGGCTGCTGCAGATCGCGCACAACCTCGCCATCGACCGTTTCCGCCGCCAGCGCCCGCAGGCATCCGTCGAGGAAACCGAAGCCGTCCTGCGCACGCTCGACGCGCCGGAAGACGACCGTCCCGAACGCGTGCTCAGCGAATTCGAACAGCGCCGCCGCTTGCAACTCGCGCTCGAGGATCTGCCCGAAGAACAGCGCATCGCATTCCTGCTGCGCATCGAGAACGGCTTGGGGTTGGAAGAAATCGGCGAGATCACCCGCGCCGGCCGCGAGACGGTGAAGTCGCGGCTGCGCTACGCGCTCGCGCGCATCCGCGCGAGGATGCAGTCATGACCCTGCCCGACGACCGCGATCTCGACAAACTGCTGTCCGACGACGGCGGCGAATGGGGCGCGCTGTATCGAAAGCTGTCGCGCGTGGAACCCCCGCGCCGCCTCGACCGCAACGTGCTCGGCGAAGCCGCGCGCGCGGTGCACGGCCGCGTGCCGCGCCGGCAACGCTGGCTGGTCGGTCTGGGTTCCGCGGCCGGGATCGTGCTCGCCGCAGGCATCGCCTGGCATGTCGGCCACGAAGGTATGCCGCCGACCGCGGCGCCCGCATTCGAAACGCCCGCCGCGAGTACGCCGCATCGGCAATACGTGCCCGTGCAGACGTTCGAGGAATCCGCGCGTCGCGCTGCGCCGAAGACCGAGGCGCCCGCTTCTCCTGCCATCGCGCCTGCTCCCGCCGCGCCACCGCCGCCGGCCGCGGCGAAACCGCGACCGCCCGCGCCGTCGCAGCCGGCCCTTGCTCCGCAAACCAGCGCAAAACTCGAGAAGCAGGCCGTCGCCACGCCACCGCCGCAAGCTGCTGCCGCGAACGACGCGACGCAGGATTCAGCATCGAAAGCAGCCGCCGGCTCGAACGCAGGCACCGCCGCGCCGCCGCGCACCGAAGAAACCGAATCGCTCGACGTGCGCGAACGCGCGCGCGACGCCTCCCCCGAGGCGCTCACGCGTTCGCAGGAAATCCGCAACGACATGCGCATGCCGCCCGACGCCTGGATCCGGCGCATCCAATGGCTGCTCGACGAAGGCCGCAACGAACAGGCGATCGAAAGCCTGCGCCTGCTGCGTCGCATGCATCCGAATGTCGAACTGCCCGACGACCTGAAGGAACTGCAGTGAGCGCACTGCGCTTCGTGCGCGCGCGGACGCGTCGCGCATGAGCGACACGCTGACCTTGCAAGGCCCGGCACAGCTTCAGCAAGACATCCGCAAGAGCCGCTTCCTCGCCCTCGCCGCGCCCGTCGAAGACGCCGAAGCCGCGCTCGCGTTCATCGCGCAGGCCAGCACGCGCGACGCCACGCACAACTGCTGGGCGTACCGCATCGGCGCGCAATACCGTTTCAACGACGACGGCGAACCCGGCGGCAGCGCCGGGCGGCCGATCCTGCTCGCGATCGAAGGGCAAGGCCTCGATGGCGTCGCCGTCGTCGTCACGCGCTGGTTCGGCGGCATCAAGCTCGGCGTCGGCGGACTCGTGCGCGCCTACGGCGGCTGCGCCGCGGAATGCCTGCGCCTCGCGCCGAAAGTCGTGCGTGTCGCGCAGGTCTCGCTGCGCGTCGATTGCGACTTCGCGCTCGCCCCGCTGCTCCACGCCCGCCTGCGCGAATTCGGCGCGAGCAAGCGCGAGGAAACGCACTCCGCCGAGGGCGTGCATCTCGACCTCGACATGCCCGCGGCGAACGTCGAAACCTTCACGGCCTTCGTCCGCGAAGCCAGCCGCGGCCGCGCGCAAGTGCGCGCGCTGGCTTGATCGCGCGGCGAACGCCCCTACCCTATCCGTCTCCGCTTTCGATGCCGTGCCGATGACCGCTGCCGCCGACGCAACCGCCCCGCGCAAACTCCGCACGCTCGCGCGCCTCGTTCCATTCCTGCGCCCGTACCGTGGCCTCGTCGCGGGCTGGCTCGGCTTCCTTGCGGTCTCGTCGACGGCGACGCTGATCCTGCCGCAGGCGGTGCGCATCATGATCGACCGCGGTTTCGTGCAGTCGAACGCGGCGGCAATCAACGCGAGCTTCCTCGGCCTGTTCGGCGTCGCCGCGGTGCTCGCCGTCGCGACTGCAGCTCGATTCTTCTTCGTCAGTCTGCTCGGCGAGCGCATCGCCGCCGACCTGCGCAAGCGCCTCTACGACCACCTGCTGACGCTCGACCAGACGTTCTACGAAGGCACGCGCACCGGCGAACTCGTCTCGCGCCTCGCCGCCGACACCGAACTCGTGCAGACCGTGGTCGGCTCGACGCTGTCGGTCGCGCTGCGCAGCGCGGTCACGCTCGTCGGCGGCATCGCGGCGATGGTGTGGACGAGCCCGCATCTGGCCGGCATCACATTGATGGTGATTCCCGCGGTGATCCTGCCGATCGTCGTGTTCGGCCGCCGCGTCGCGCGGCTGTCGCGCGAAAGCCAGGATCGCATCGCCGACGCGTCGGCGATCGCGGGCGAGTCGATCGGCGCGATGCACACGGTGCAGGCCTATACACGCGAGACGCAGGAATCACGGCGTTACGGCGCCGCCGTGTCGCGCGCGTTCGCCGTCGCGCGCAAGCGCATCGCGATGACGGGTTCGCTGACGGCGATGGTGATCCTGCTCGTGTTCGGCGCGATCACGCTCGTGCTCTGGGCAGGCGCGAAATCGGTCATGGCCGGCACGATGGCGCCGGGCGTGCTCAGCCAATTCGTGCTTTACGCGATCTTCGCCGCAGGTTCCGTCGGCGCGCTCAGCGAAGTCTGGGGACAGGTGCTGCGTGCGAGCGGCGCGCTCGGCCGCATCGGCGAACTGCTCGACACGCGCGCGGCGATCGCCTCGCCCGCGCAGCCGCTGTCGCTGCCGAAGCCCGTGCGCGGCGCGCTGCGTTTCGAACACGTCGAGTTCCGTTATCCGACGCGCCCGGATCGCGCCGCGCTCGACGATTTCTCGCTCGACGTGCGGCCCGGCGAGACCGTCGCGCTGGTCGGCCCTTCGGGCGCGGGCAAGACCACCGTGTTCCAGCTGCTGCTGCGTTTCCACGACCCGGCGCAGGGCCGCATCACGCTCGATGGCGTCGACCTGCGCGCGCTCGCGCTGCCGGAACTGCGCGGCGCCTTCGCGCTCGTGCCGCAGGATCCCGTGCTGTTCGGCGCGAGCGCGGCCGACAACATCGGCTTCGGCCGCGACGGCGCGACGCAGGAGCAGATCGTCGATGCTGCACGCGCCGCGGAAGCCGACGCCTTCATCGCCGCGTTGCCGGACGGCTACGCCACCGACCTCGGCGAACGCGGCGTGCGTCTGTCCGGCGGCCAGCAGCAGCGCGTCGCGATTGCGCGCGCATTGCTGCGCGACGCGCCCGTGCTGCTGCTCGACGAAGCGACATCGAGCCTCGACGCGCAATCGGAGCATCTCATCCAGCACGCGCTCGAACGCCTCGAAGCCGGGCGCACGACACTCGTCATCGCGCATCGCCTCGCCACCGTGCAGCGCGCCGACCGCATCGTCGTCATGGACGGCGGCCGCATCGTCGCGCAAGGCACGCACGCGGAACTCGTCGACGCGGGCGGCCTGTACGCGGAGCTCGCGCGATTGCAATTCGCGGCCTGATCGCGCATCGCATGCCTGCGAACGACGACATCGGCCAACGCGCGCGCACCGCGCTCGCGGCGCGCATTCCGCTGGTGAGGCAGCTGTTGCGCGACGGCGACCGCGATCGCGCGATGGCGATCGCCAGCGACCCGACGACGCTCGCCGCGCCCGATGCGCTGCGCCGGCTCGGCGCGGAGTTCTCCGCGTATCCGCGCGCACACGCGCGTTGGCTGCGCACCATGCTCGCGCAACGCCCCGACGATTTCGAAGCGATGGCGCAACTCGCCGCGACGCTGCAGAACCTCGGTGAATCGACGGCTGCGCTCGATCTTTGCGAGCGCGCACTGGCGCAGCGGCCGGACGATGCGACCGTGCGCGAAATCCGCGCACTCGCGCTTGTCGATCGCGGCGACGTCGAAAGCGGCCTCGCCGAACTGCGCGAACTCGTGCCCGGCAACGCGGCGACCGCGGCGCGCCACCTCGTCGTCATGCACTACGACCCGAAGCAGGACAACGAATCGCTGTTCGCCGCACACGTCGATTACGCGCGCTCGCATCTGCACACATTCGGCGCGCCGTACGCGCGAGTGGCGCGCGACGCGGAGAAACCGCTGCGCATCGGCTGGCTTTCGCCACGGCTCGGCGAAGGGCCGGTCGCGCGTTTCTTCGCTGGGCTGCTCGGCGCGTTCGATCGCACGCAACACCGTCACATCCTCGTCGCGCTGCAACCCGTCTTCGACGACACCGGCGCCGCGATCGCACGACTCGCCGACGAAGCGGTCATGCTTGCCGGGCTGGACGATACGACCCTGCTCGAGGCGCTGCGCCGCCTCGAACTCGACGTGCTCGTCGACCTCGCCGGCCACGCGACCGCGAACCGGATCGGCGTCGTCGCGCAACGCGTCGCGCCGTTGCAGGTGTGCTGGCTCGACTGGTTCGACACCACGGCCGTGCCGACGATGGACGCGTGGATCAGCGACCGCTGGCTCACGCCGGAAAACGGCACACAACGCTATACCGAACGCGTCGTACGGCTCGGAGCGGGACGTTTCTGCTACACGCCTCGGCCTGATGCGCCGGAACCACGACGCGAAACATCGCCGCACGTCGTGTTCGCCTCGTTCAACCGCCTCGCCAAGCTCAACGACGATGTCGTCACGACGTGGGCGCGCATCCTGCGCGACGTGCCGGATTCACGGCTCGAATTGCGCACGCGCATGCTCGCGGACGTGGGTACGCAGGCGCACATCCGCGCGCGCTTCGCCGCACATGGCGTGGATGGCGAACGACTGGATCTCGTCGCGAACGTGCCGTATCGCGAACTGCTCGACGCCTACGCGCACGTTGACGTCGTGCTCGATCCGTTCCCGTTCTCCGGCTGCACGACGACCTGCGACGCGCTGTGGATGGGCTGCCCGGTCGTGACCTTGCCCGGCGAGACCTTCGTGAGCCGGCAAAGCGCGAGCCTGCTATCGAGACTCGGCCGCGAGGAATGGATCGCACGCTCGCGAGACGACTACGTCGAACGCGCCGTTGCTCTCGCGCGCGGTGCGGACACGTTGCGCACGCAACGCGCGGCGCTGCGCGATACCGTCCGCGAACAGCTCTGCGATGCGCCCGCGCAAGCGCGCGATTTCGCCGCGGCACTGCGCATGCTCTGGCGGGAAAAGTGTGAGCCCTCCGATCCGGCGCGCTGAGAAACCCAAGAAAAACCCCGCGCGCGGCGGGGTTTCTCTTTCACGAAGCGCGGCGCGTCACTTGACGGGTTGCACGCCGGACGCCTGTGATCCCTTCGGGCCTTCCACGACCTCGAAGTTCACGAGCTGTCCCTGCTGCAACGTGCGGAAACCTTGCGAATTGATCGCGGAGTAGTGCACGAAGATGTCCTCGCCGCCCTCTTCGGGCGCGATGAAGCCAAACCCCTTGGCGTCGTTGAACCACTTGACGGTACCGGTACGCATTGCTCGAACCCCTCTCGATGACCCCCTGCATGCGCCGCGGCTCCCCGCCCGCGTGATCGCGGACGCACGCAGCGCACAAGGCCATCTAACCATCACGGAACGGCGGGGATCAAGCCTTCGGCAGTTGTGCCCGGGCGCGAACCGCTGTAGCCCTGTCAGGGTTTGCAGGTAGGCCTTCTCCGGGCACGCTCAACCCGCGGCGAGCAGCGCCTTCACGAGCACCGGCACCTGTGCGGTCGCCGCCTCGAGGTTCGCGAAGATTTCCGGCAGGCTGATTTCGGCCTCGTCGCCGCAACCCGCCGCCCAGTTGGCGACGAGCGCCACGCAGGCGTAGTCGAGTTCGAGTTCGCGCGCGAGCGCGGCTTCCGGCATGCCGGTCATGCCGACGAGATCGCAGCCGTCGCGTTTCATGCGCGCGATCTCGGCGCGCGTTTCCAGACGCGGCCCTTGCGTCGCGCCGTAGCAGCCGCCATCGACGACGGCGAGCTCGGCCGCGCGCGCGGCATCGAGCAGCGCCTTGCGCAACGTCGCCGAGTACGGCTCGCTGAAATCGATGTGGCGCACTTCCGCGCCGGCGACGTCGCAGAAACTGGTCAGGCGATCACAGGTGTAGTCGATGATCTGATCCGGCACCGCGAGCACACGCGGCCCCATGTCGGATCGGATGCCGCCGACCGCATTGACGCCGACGACGCGGCGCGCGCCGAGGTGATGCAGCGCCCAGACGTTGGCGCGGTAGTTCACGCGGTGCGGTGGAATCGTGTGCGATTCGCCGTGGCGTGCGAGGAAGGCGACGCGATGCGCGCCGACACGGCCGACGACGACGCTGTCGGACGGATGGCCGTAGGGCGTGTCCACCGCGTGGCGTTCGGCGTCTTCCAGTCCCGGAAAACGATACAGCCCAGTGCCGCCGACGAGGGCGAGATCGATCGTGCGAGTCATGCGTCCACCGCGTAGATCGCCGCGAGATTGCGGCCTTGTTCGTGATAGTCCATGCCGTAACCGAACACGTAGCGATCCGGCACTTCAACGCCGACGAAATCGGCGGCGAGCCCGGCGCCGCGACCGTGGCGCTTTTCGCAAAGCACGGCAATGAGCACGCGCACCGCGCCCTGCTCCACGCAGAAGTCACGGATGCCGGCGAGCGTGTGGCCTTCGTCGAGAATGTCGTCGACGAGCAATACGGTCTTTCCTTCGAGCGATACGTTCGGGCGCTTGATCCAGTGCAGTTCGCCGCCGCTGGTCGCGCCGCGATAACGCGTCGCATGGATGTAGTCGAACGTCAGCGGTGCGGCGACGCGTGTCGCGAGTTGTCCCGCGAACGGCAACGCGCCCTGCATGACGGTCAGGAACAGCGCCGGCTCGCCATCGAGCGCCGCATTTATTTCGGCGGCGACGCGAGAGATCGCCGCGTCGAGAACATCGGCGTCGTGGATGCGCTCGGCTTTTTCGAGAGCGGTTTCGAGTACGGGCGTATTCATGCGATCACCTTGTCGAGCGCGGTGACGCGTTCGATGAACGCGTGGCGCTGCGGATTGTCTTCGAGCGACTTCCACGTCGATGCGACAGCGCCCTGCAACAGCGCGACGCGCGCGGGATCGCAAGCCGCGTGCTTCGCGCTCGCCGCGATCGACTCGTCGACGATCGCGGGAGAACACGCGAGCAGCAGGTCGCAGCCCGCGGCGAGATGCGCATCGACGCGCGCGGCGATCGAACCGAGCGGCTCCGCCGCAGCCATGCCGATGTCGTCGCCGATGACGACACCGCGAAAGCCGAGCTCGACGCGCAGGATGTCTTCGATCCAGCGGCGCGAATAACCGGCCGGCAATGCGTCGACGGCGGGATAGGTGACATGCGCCATCATCACCGCTTCGGCACCGGCTTCGATCGCGTCGGCGAACGGGATCAAATCGCTCGCGCGCAATTCTTCGAGGCTGCGCGGATCGACGGCCGCATCGAAATGCGTGTCCTCGGCGACGCTGCCGTGGCCGGGGAAATGCTTGATCGTCGCCGCCATGCCCGCGAGGCGCATGCCGCGCAGGCTGGCCAGCGCGAGCGTCGACACGACCTGCGGATCGGCGTGCAGCGCACGCTCGCCGATCGCGCGATTGCCGCGCGCGAGGTCGACGACCGGTGCGAAACTGAGGTCGACGCCGATCGCGCGCATCTCGCTGGCCATGAGCCAGGCGTGTTCTTCGGTACGTGCGACCGCGGCTTGTGCGTCATGGTCGTACAACTCGCCGAGCCGCGCGAGCGCGGGCAATCGTGTGAAACCCTCGCGGAAACGCTGCACGGGACCGCCTTCCTGATCGACGCAGATCAGAAACGGCTCTTCGCGCTCGGCGCGAATCGACTCGATCAGCGCGGCGACCTGCTCGCGGCTTTCGAAGTTGCGCGTGAACAAAATTACGCCGCTGACCTGCGGCGTTTTGATGCGCGCGCGGTCGGCGTCGTCGAGCGTCTTGCCGGCCAGTCCGATGATGAGCATGCGTCTTGGTTTCCTTCAAACGTCCGCGCCCGCGCGTTCCGCGGCGCCCCAGCGCGTGTATGGATGCGTGGCGAGGTTGAGATTGTAATAGCGAGCGAGATGGCTGACTTCGTGCCCGAGCCAAACCGGCCGCTCGAATACTTCGTCGACCGAGTCGAGTTCGACCTCGGCGACGACGAGGCCTGCGTTGTCGCCCCCGAACTCGTCGATCTCGAAAAGATGCGCACCGATCGTGTCGTGGTGACGACGCTTGGCGACGAGCGACCCGGCCAGCGTGTCGAGCCTGCGCCGCGCCTCCGCGACGGGAATGCCGTACTCGTATTCGTCGCGCGCGATGCCGTCGGAGACGGACTTGATGTTGAGGAACGCCGCCTCGCCCGCGACGCGCACGCGCACCGAGCAGCGCGCGTGCGGCGGGCCGGCGAGATAGCCCTGCGCCATCGTCTGCGTGTGCGTCACGTCCTTGCGCCACGCGTCGCCGACGACGAGGAATTTACGTTCGATTTCGACCGCCATGGCACTCAACGCGTGAACAGCGCGATCGACTCGACGTGCGCCGTATGCGGAAACATGTCCATGACGCCGGCCGCTTCGAGCGTGAATCCGTGGCGTTCGACGAGCGTGCCCGCGTCGCGCGCAAGCGAGCCGGGATGGCAGGACACGTAGACGATGCGGTCGGTGCCCTTGCGCGGCAGGTATTCGAGCACGGCAGCGGCGCCGGAGCGCGGCGGATCGAGCAGCAGCTTGTCGTAGGCGCGCTTTGCCCATGACGTTTCGCGCTGATCGGCCGCGAGATCGGCGGCGAAGAATTCGACGTTGCCGATGCCGTTCGCGATCGCGTTCTCGCGCGAACGCGCGACGAGCGCGGCCTCGCCTTCGACGCCGACGACTTCGCCCGCGCGGCGCGCGAGCGGCAACGTGAAATTGCCGAGCCCGCAGAACAGGTCGAGCACGCGGTCGTTCGCCGACAGGTCGAGCAGCTCGACCGTGCGCGCGATCATGCGCAGGTTCATGCCGCCGTTGACCTGGATGAAGTCGAGCGGACGGAACGCGAGTTCGACGTCGAAATCGGGAATGCGGAACGACAGCGGCACGGTCTCCGGCCACAGCGGCGCCACGCTGTCCGGGCCGCCCGGCTGCAGCAGGATCGCGATGCCGTGCTCGCAGCCGAAGGCGACGAGCGCTTCCGCATCGGCAGCGGACAACGGCTTGAGGTTGCGGAACGTCAGCGCGACCGTGTCGTCGCCCGCGGCGATCTCGATCTGCGCGATGTCGGCCTTCGCGTCGAGCGAACCGACCAACGCGCCGAGCGCCGCGAGGCGCAGGCCGACCGCGGGCAGCAGCGTGTGACATTCCGACAGGTCGGCGACGAAGCGCGGATTGTCCTCGCGGAAACCGACCAGCGCCTTGTCCTTCTTCGCGACCCATTTGACCGACAGGCGCCCCTTGCGACGGTAGCCCCAGGCGTCGGCCGTCAGCGGTTCGAGCCAGCGCTGCGGCGCGACCTTGCCGATGCGTTCGAAATTCTCGGCGAGCACGCGCTGCTTGGCCGCGATCTGCGCAGCCTGAGGCAAGTGCTGCAACGTGCAACCGCTGCACGTGCCGAAATGCGCGCAGCGTGGCTCGATGCGGTCTGGCGAACGGACGAGGATCTCCTCGACCTTGCCCTCGTCGAAGTGGCGGCTGCGCTTGACGATGCGCGCACGCACCGTCTCGCCGGGCAAAGCGCCGGCGACGAACAGCGCCTTGCCGTCGACGCGGGCGACGCCGCGACCATCATGGGAAAGATCGACGATGGAAACTTCTGTGGTGGATGTCATCGGACGAAAAACGACGATGCGCGATCGCATCGCCGAAAAGGAGGGACGGGCC
>JAKPAN010000190.1 GCA_029779475.1 Pseudomonadota bacterium | reverse complement strand
CAACACGCGTGACGAGTTCTCCAGGCGCGACATGCGCCATGGCGGCCGGCGTGTTCGCGGGGGCGTCGCCAATGGCCGGACGGACCCCGGGTACGCCGTGCACGAACATCACCCAGTACAGCAGGATCGCCAGCAGGAAGTTCGCGATCGGTCCGGCAGCGACGATTGCCGTCCGCCGCCAGACGTTCTGCCGATTGAAGGCGCGATGCAGTTCCGATCCGGCGACCGGAGCTTCGCGCTCGTCGAGCATCTTCACGTATCCGCCGAGCGGGAAGGCGCCGATGGCCCACTCCGTCCGGTCGCGGCCTAGCCGGCGCGACCACACCGGACGACCGAACCCCAGCGAGAAACGCAGCACGCGCACGCCGCACAGCCGTGCGACGAAGAAGTGTCCGAACTCGTGGAACACGATCAGCGTGCCCAGGGCAAGCGCGAAGGCTGCGAGCGTCGACAGTAGATTCATCCGATGTCCTCGATGCCACGGGTGGTGCCGCCGCGGTTCGCCCGCCCATCGAGGATCTCGAGGGCCAGGTGGCGCGCGCGGGCATCCGCGGCACGCACGTCGTCCAGCGACTGCACCGGCTCGGACGCCGTGCGCGAGAGAACGTTCTCGATGACCGAGGCGATTCGATCGAAGCGCAGGCCGCCTTGGAGAAATCGTTCGACGGCACACTCGTTCGCCGCGTTCAGCGCGATCGGTGCTGCACCACCGGCGACGAGCGCGTCGTATGCGAGCTTCAGGCACGGGAACCGGCGCAGGTCGGGTGCTTCGAACGTGAGCGTCGCGCCGCGCGCGAGCTCGAGGAAGTCGACGCCGGACGCGATGCGGTCGGGGTATGCGAGCGCGTGCGCGATCGGCGTGCGCATGTCGGGATTTCCGAGTTGCGCGAGCACGGATCCGTCGACGTATTCCACCATCGAGTGGATGACGCTCTGCGGATGGATCACGACCTCGATCCGGTCCGCCGGAAGGCCGAACAACCAGTGCGCCTCGATGACCTCGAGCCCCTTGTTCATCATCGTCGCGGAGTCGACGGAAATCTTGCGCCCCATCACCCAGTTCGGATGCGCGCAGGCCTGCTCCGGAGTGACTTCCGCGAGGCGCTCGGGCGGCATCGTCCGGAACGGACCTCCGGACGCAGTGAGCAGTACGCGACGCACGCCCCGGGTGTCATCGGCATCGCGATCGAACCCGGCGGGCAGGCACTGGAAGACGGCGTTGTGCTCGCTGTCGATCGGCAGGAGCGTCGCGCCGTGCGTGCGGACTGCGTCGAGGAACAGCCCGCCGGCCATCACGAGAGCTTCCTTGTTGGCGAGCAGCACGGTCTTGCCGCAGCGG
>JAKPAN010000182.1 GCA_029779475.1 Pseudomonadota bacterium | reverse complement strand
CGCAGGCGCGGCTCGTCGGCGTCGTGTTCGTCCTCGTCGCGATCGCTTTCGCCGTGGAAGAAGCCGCGCAAGGTGCGGTAGCGCGCGACGCGCGTCTGGCGAATCTGCTTGAGTACGCGCCCGATCGGGACGCCGGCATGAATCAGCGCGTGCGAGGCGAGCATCATCGACGACTCCAGCGTTTCTGGCACGACCTCGGCGGCACCGGCGCGTTGCAGCACGTCGAAATCCTTGTCGTCGATGGTCCGCACGACGACCGGCAGCGCCGGGTTGATCTCGCGCACCTGGCGTAGCACGTTCTCGGCGGCGCGCAGGTCGGAGAACGTGATCACCAACACACTGGCGCGCTTGATACCGGCCGCGACCAACATCTCGCGCCGCGTCGCGTTGCCGTAAACGACGTGCTCGCCCGCCGCCGTCGCTTCGCGCACGCGATCCGGATCGAGATCGAGCGCGACGTAGCCGACGCCTTCGCGCGCCAGAAAGCGTGCCAAGTACTGCCCGCTGCGCCCGAAGCCGCAGATCACCGCGTGCTTTTCCTCGCGCATCGTGCGCGCCGCCAGCGTCGTCAGTTGCAGGGAGCGCATCAACCACTCACTCGCCGCAAAGCGCATGACGATGCGGTCGCTGTGCTGGACGATGATCGGTGCCAGCAGCATCGAGATCACCAGCGCCGCCAGCACGGCCTGCACGACGATCGTTGGCGCGAGGGCCGATTCGCGGATATCGGAGAGCAGGACGAAGCCGAACTCGCCACCGGCGCACAGCCACAAGCCACTACGCATCGCCGCGCCGGTCATCGAACCGTAGAGGCGCGAAAGGCCGAAGACCAGCGCCGCCTTGACGAGCAGGATGCCGGCCAGGACGGCGACGACGATCGGCAGGTTCTTCAGAACCAGCTGCGCGTCGAGCATCATGCCGACCGTCACGAAAAAGAGGCCGAGCAGGACGTCGCGAAATGGCTTGATGTCTTCTTCGACCTGATGCCGGAATTCCGTTTCCGAAATCAGCATCCCGGCGACGAAGGCGCCGAGGGCCATGGAGAGCCCGGCGGACTCGCTCAACCAGGCCATGCCGAGCGTCACGAGCAGCATGTTGAGGATGAACAATTCGGCCGACTTGCCGCGCGCCACCGTCAGGAACCAGCGGCCGAGCAGCCGCTTGCCCAGCAGGAAGACGAGCGCCAGCAGCAACGCGGCCTTGAGCAGCGCGATGCCCATGACGACGACCATCTCTTCCGCCGTGCGCGAGAACGCGGGGATCAGCACGAGCAGCGG
>JAKPAN010000158.1 GCA_029779475.1 Pseudomonadota bacterium | reverse complement strand
GGAGAATGACCCCACGCTCGCCGATCGCGCCGACCTCGACCGGATGGTCGCGCGGCTCGAAACGAACCTCGAGACCTTCCAGAGCAGCACCAAAGCCGCACGCAACGCGACGAGCGAATATGGTTCGAAACTGGAAGAGCATGTCAGCGACCTCGAACAGGTACAAAAGACGGGCGAGCTTGTCTCGCACCTCGCCGACATTGCGAAGGTGATGCTGGAGCGCACGCGGCACGCCGAAGAGGAAATGCGCAAGAGCGAGGACGAGGCGAAGGCGCTGCGCAAGAGCCTTGCCCGCGCCAAGCGCGACGCAGAGGTCGACTATCTGACCGGCCTCCCCAACCGCCGCGCCTTCGAGGGGCTGCTCGAACGTCATTACGAGGAAGCGCGCGCCGCGTGCGAACCGCTGTCGGTCGCCTTCTGCGACATCGACGAGTTCAAGAAGGTGAACGACGTCCACGGCCATGAGGCCGGCGACCGCGTCATCAAGCTGATCGCCGACACGCTCGCGAAGATTTCGAACGACCATTGCCACGTTGCGCGGCACGGCGGCGAGGAATTTGTGATGCTGTTCCGCGGTCTGCCGCCGAGCGAGGCGGCGGCGCGGCTCGACGAGGCGCGCGAAGGCTTGGCCGAGCGGCGGCTGATCAACCGCAAGACCGACCAGCCGTTCGGCAAGATCACCTTCTCGGGCGGGGTGGCCGACGTGTTCGGCTTCGGCGATGCCCGCGCGGCGCTGAAAGCGGCCGACGAGGCGCTCTATCGCGCCAAGGAAAGCGGACGGAACCGGATCGAGCTGGCGACGCCGCTCGACTAATTGCTCCACCGTGCGAAGATCGCGGTCGGGAGCAAGAGCCCCCGCGCCTCTTCGCGCACCGCCAGCTCGCCGCATTCGGCCGTGCCGGGCAGGTCGGCAAAAAGCTGCGCGAGCAGTTCGCCGATCGCCAGTGCCGACATGCGTACCGCATAAACGGTAAGGAACAGCGCGCGGCTGTCGGCATCGAGGAGCTGCCGACAATCGGCGAGCAGGGGTGCAAGCCCCTCTTCCAGCTGCCAGCGCTC
>JAKPAN010000048.1 GCA_029779475.1 Pseudomonadota bacterium | reverse complement strand
CATGCCATGCGGGCCACCTCGAATGCGGCCGATGCGAGTCGGCCCGGCGGCAACTTGCTGGCAGTCGCCGAGGCGGCCGCCTACGAATCGCTGGCGACGCCGGTATCGCTGTCATCCGTAGGTGGAGGCGCTCAGGTCGTCGGCAACACTGGCGGCAGCCAGCCGCATGAAAATCGTCAACCGTTCCTGGCGCTGAATTTCTGCATTGCCCTGCAAGGCATTTTCCCGTCCCAGAACTGATACCGCATAGGTTCCGCCATGCCCTCCCAGCCCCTCATCGGCAACATCATCCTGTTCGCGGGCAACTTCGCGCCGGCGGGCTGGATGTTCTGCGACGGACAGCTTTTGCCGATTTCGGAATACGAAACCCTGTTCAACCTCATCGGCACGACCTACGGCGGCGACGGTCAAGAGACATTCGCGCTGCCCGACCTGCGCGGCCGCTTGCCGCTGCACATGGGAACCGTCGGCGGCATCACTTACCAGATCGGCGAACGGGACGGCGTCGAACAAGTCACGCTGTTACCCCAGCAGATGCCGGCGCATTCCCACGTCCCCATGGCGTCGCGCGACGGCGTTGCCAGCACCAGCCCCACCGGCAACATGCTCAGCGCGGGTGCCGTGACGATGTACACGAACTCATCGAGCAACCCGGTCGCCATGGCGTCATCGGCTCTCGCACCGGCGGGCGGCAGCCAGCCGCACAACAATCTGCAGCCGTACGTGTGCATCAACTACATCATTTCATTGTTCGGCGTGTTCCCGACCCAGAGCTGAGAACGATCATGTCAGATCCGTTTGTCGCGGAAGTCCGCATCCTGGCCTGCAACTTCGCCCCGACGGGCTGGGCGTTCTGCGCGGGCCAGCTCCTTCCGCTCAGCCAGAACACCGCGTTGTTCTCGCTGCTCGGCACGACCTATGGCGGCAACGGCACGTCCACGTTCGCCTTGCCGAATCTGCAAGGCAACGTCGCCATGCATCCCGGCGATGGACCGGGGCTGTCATCGCATGATCTGGGCGAAGTCGGCGGCGAAGCCGCGCACACGTTGCTCGTCACCGAAATGCCTTCGCATACCCACACGTTCAATGCGCAGAACGCGGACGGCGCAGTCGCCGACCCCACCAGCAACCTGATCGGCAATTCGGCGGGCCTCGTCTACAAGAACGCGACGGCAAACACGAACCTGTCGCCCTCTTCCGGCGGCTTCACCGGCAGCAGCCAGCCGCACAACAACCTGATGCCGTACCTGACGCTGAACTACTGCATCGCGTTGCAGGGCGTCTTCCCGCCGCGCGGGTAAGGTCGACACGATGCACTCCGCTACTTCGTTGCGCCCGACGCAGTCCGACGACCTTGGTTTCCTCTACGACGTCTACGCCAGCACCCGTTTCGAGGAGCTGCAACAGACGCCGTGGAGCGACGACCAGAAGGCCGCGTTCCTGCGCATGCAGTTCGACGCGCAGCACCAGTGGTACCACGGCCAGTTCGCCGACGCGCAATACCAGGTGATCGAACTCGACGGCGTGCCCGTGGGCCGCCTCTACGTCGAGCGAACCAGCGGCATGATCCACATCATCGACATCGCGCTGCTCCCTGAATACCGCAACCGCGGCATCGGCAGCGCCCACCTTCGCACGCTCCTGGACGAAGCCGCGCGCGAAAACCTGCCGCTGCGCATCTTCGTCGAGACGTTCAATCCCGCGCGCCGCCTCTACGACCGGTTCGGCTTCCGCGTCGTTTCCGAACACGGCGTGCACCTGCAGATGGAATGGAAGCGCAATGGAACTGCATGAATTGACCGCCATGGATTTCCGGCGCCACGTCGGCGACGAATTCCGCATCCAGTACGGCGGCGAACAGCCCTTGCCGATTCGGTTGTCCGCAGTCGCCGAATCTCCGCATCGCGCCGCGAACCTGCGCGAGCCGTTCTCTCTGCTGTTCCACGGCCCGAAGGATGGTTGGCTGCGGCAAGGCATGTACACGTTCGAGCACGATGCGATGGGGCGCATGGACATTTTTCTCGTGCCGCTCGGCGCCGATGCCGAAGGCATGCGTTACGAAGTGATTTTTGGCTGATCGATCGCGTCGTTCCCTGCGGACGGTGTTTCGGTATTTCCGATTGAAGTGTTGGTGCGTCGCTACAGGGGTGTTGTCATGATCCGTCGTCAGCTTTCGCGGGCACCGTCGCGCGCACGTCGCGCCTTCGCCGCCGTCATGTGGCTCGCTGCGTGCCTGGCGCCCGGCATCGCGGCGGCAACGACCTGGGTCGTCAACACCACCAGCGACGCAGGCGGGGCGACATGTCCCGGCGCCTGCTCCTTGCGCAATGCCATCGCCATCGCCGCGAGCAACGACGCCATCACGTTCAACCCTGCGCTGAACGGAATCGCCATCCAGCTGAGCGGCGGCGAACTCGCGATCGCAGACAAGAACCTCGCGATCACCGGCAACGGCGCCAACCTGACCGTCATCAACGCGAACAATGCTTCGCGCGTCTTCAACATCGCCTCGACCGGCACGATGGCGACGATGACCGTCAACATTTCCGGCGTGACCATGACGGCCGGCAGGGCCGGCATCTCCAGCAGCGGCGGCGCGCTCTACATCAGCAAGCCGAACGGCAACACGACCACGCTCAACGTGAACCTCGACGGCGATGTCGTCAGCAACAGCCGCGCCGGAGATTCGACCAGCACGACGTACACGCAAGGCGGCGGCATCTACAGCCAGCGCGCGATCCTGCGCATCACCAACAGCACGATTTCCGGGAACACATCGTACGGTCCCAGCGCGAACGGCGGTGGCATCCTCGCCACCGGCAGCTACGCGAACGGCACCGACGCCTTGGCCGGCAACACGCTGGTCATCATCAACAGCACGATCAGCGGAAACAGCGTATCCGGCAGCGGCGTGACGACCGGCGGCGGCGTGGAATTCGCGTTCGGCAGCGTAACCATCCTCAACACCACGATCGACAGCAACAGCGCAGTGCGCGGCGCGAACCTGCACAACGGCAACGCATCGACGACCGGTTTTCCGTTCACGCTGCGCAACAGCATCGTCGCGGACGCGAGCCCGGGCGCGGGCGCGACCGGCCCCAACATCGGCGGCCCGATCAGCGATGCGCAATACGACCTCATCGACAACGACGCCTCGGTGACCTATACCGGCATCAAGACCGGCGTCATCACCGCAACCAACGCGCAACTCGGCGGGCTCGGCGACAATGGCGGCCCGACGCCGACGATGGTTCCTGCCACCGCCAGTCCGGCCATCAATGCCGGCGATCCGGCCGGATGCAAGGACGACGGCGGCATCGCGCTGACCACCGACCAGCGCGGCTCGGCGCGCCCGATCGGCGGCGGCTGCGATCTCGGCGCGTACGAGCGCTTCGATCTCGCCGTCACGCCCGCCTCGCTGCCGGCCGCGAACGTGAACGTCCCGTATTCGACGGCCGTCAGCGTTACCGCAAGCCAGGGCGCCGTCACCTACGCCATCACCGGCGGCTCGATCGCACCGTTCGCGCTGAACCCGAACACGGGCGCGATCACCGGCAACACGACCGTCGCCGGCACGTTGAACTTCACCGTCACCGCGACCGATTCACTGAAGAACAAAGGCAGCCGCACCTACGCCATCGTCATCAACGGCGGCCCGGCGACCACGCTCGTCGTCGACTCGTTCCCGTCGCCGACGACCGCGGGCGTCGCACACAATTTCAAGGTCACGGCGAAAGACACTTACGGCAACGTCGCCAACCTCTACACCGGCAACGTCAACCTGAGCAGCAGCGATGCGCAAGCGAGTCTGCCGTCGCCCTACACCTTCGTCGCCGGCGACAACGGCGTGCATATGTTCAGCGCAACCTTGAAGACCGTCGGCATGCAGTCGATCACCGCCACCGATGCGGCAAACAGCCTCAACGGCACGCAGGGCAGCATCGTCGTCATGCCCGCGGCTGCAGCTTCCATGACGCTCGACGGTTATCCGTCGTCCGTCGTGGCCGGTTCGCCCGCGCAGGCCACGCTCACGATGCGTGACGCCTGGGGCAACGTCGCGACCGGCTACACCGGTACGGTTCATTTCACCAGCAGCGACGGCAACGCGATGTTGCCAGCCGACTACACGTTCACCGCTGCGGATGCCGGCCTCCACTCGTTCAACGTGACGCTGAAAACCGCGGGCACGCAATCGATCACCGCGCAGGACACGGGCAACGCGTCGCTCACGAGCACGCAATCCGGCATCGTCGTGGTGCCCGCGCCAGTGGCGATGTTCGTCGTCAATGGCTATCCGTCGCCGATCACCGCCGGAATATCCGGCAACTTCTCGGTGACCGCGAAGGACGTCTACGGCAACGTCGCGACCAACTACGCCGGCACCGCGCACTTCACGAGCAGCGACGGCAGCGCGACGTTGCCAGCCGATTCGACATTGACGAACGGCTCGGGCACGTTCAGCGCGACGCTGAAGACCGCGGGCACGCAGTCGATCAGCGCGACCGATACGGCGACTTCGGCCACCGGCTCGCAGCCGGGCATCGTCGTCAGCCCGGCGGCTGCGAACACGCTCGTCGTCGCCGGCTATCCATCGTCGGTCACGGCCGCCACGTCGAACGGTTTCAGCGTGATCGCGAAGGACATGTTCGGCAACACCGCGACGGGTTACGCGGGCACCGTGCACTTCACGAGCAGCGACGGCAACGCGACGCTGCCGTCCGATGCCGTGTTGGCAAACGGCACGGGCGCGTTCAATGCGACGCTGAAAACCGCAGGTACGCAATCGCTGACTGCGACGGACACGGTCGCGTCGTCGATCGCCGGCACGCAATCCGGCATCGTCGTGAATCCGGGCGCGGCGGCGAACTTCGTCGTCAACGCGTATCCGTCGCCGACGACCGCAGGCGTGGCGCACAGCTTCACCGTGACCACGAAAGACGCGTCCGGCAACACCGCGACGGGTTATGCAGGCAGCGTGCATTTCACGAGCAGCGACGGCGCCGCCGTGTTGCCGGCCGACTCGTCGTTGACCAACGGCACCGGCACATTCAGCGCGACGCTCAAGACCGCGGGTGCGCAATCGCTGACCGCGACGGACACGGCCACCTCGTCGATCACCGGCACGCAATCCGGCATCGTCGTCGACGCCGCTGCCTTCAGCGCCCTGTCCGTCACCGGCTATCCGTCGCAGGTCGTCGCCGGCACATCGAACGGCTTCAGCGTCGCCGCGAAGGATGCCTACGGCAACTCGATCACCGGCTACACCGGCACCGTGCACTTCACCGGCAGCGATGCGCAGGCGATGCTGCCGCCCGACTACACGTTCATCACCGGCGACAATGGCGTGCACGCATTCAGCGCGACGCTCAAGACCGCTGGTACGCAATCGCTGACCGCGACTGACGCGAGCGCTTCGGTCACGGGCACGCAGTCGGGCATCGTCGTGAATCCCGCCGCGGCGAACACGCTCGTCGTCGCCGGCTATCCGTCGCCGGTCACGGCCGGCACGTCGAACGGATTCACCCTGACCGCGAAGGACGCGTTCGGCAACGTCGCGACCGGCTACAGCGGCAGCGTGAATTTCACGAGCAGCGATGCGCAGGCCACGCTGCCGTCGAACTACGCGTTCACGCCCGCCGACAACGGCGTGCACGCATTCAATGCGACGCTGAACACCGCCGGCGCGCAGTCGCTGACCGCGACCGACACCGTGACCAGCACCCTCACGGGCACGCAATCGGGCATCGTCGTGAATCCGGGCGCCACGACCTCGTTCGTCGTCGCCGCATATCCCTCGCCGACGACCGCGGGCGCCGCGCACAACTTCACCGTGACCGCAAAGGACGCGTCGGGCAATGTCGCCACCGGCTACGCGGGCAGCGTGCACTTCACGAGCAGCGACGGCGCCGCCGTGCTGCCGGCCGATGCATCGTTGACGAACGGCACCGGCACGTTCAGCGCGACGCTCAAGACCGCGGGCACGCAATCGCTGACCGCGACCGACGCAGTGAACAACGCGATCGCCGGCACGCAAGGCGGCATCGTCGTCAACGCCGCCGCCGCGACGTCGTTGACCCTCGCCGGTTATCCGTCGCCTATCACGGCCGGCACGTCGAACAGCTTCAACGTGACCGTGAAGGACGCGTTCGGCAACGTCGCGAGCGGCTATACGGGCAGCGTCCATTTCACCGGCAGCGACGCGCAGGCGACGCTACCCGCCGACTACACGTTCACCGCTGGCGACAACGGCGTGCATACGTTCAACACGACGCTGAAAACCGCAGGCACACAATCGCTGACCGCGACCGACACCGTCAATGCGACGCTGACCTCGACGCAATCGGGCATCGTCGTCGACGCCGCCGCAGCGAGCCGGCTCATCGTCGACGGCTATCCGTCGCCCGCGCGCAAGGGCATGTCGAATCCGTTCACGGTCACCGCGCAGGACGCGTTCGGCAACACCGCGACGAGCTACGCCGGCACCGTGCATTTCACCAGCAGCGACGCGCTCGCAACCCTGCCGGCGGACTACGCTTTCGTCGCCGGCGACAACGGCACGCATGGCTTCAACGCCACGTTCGGCACCGCCGGCGCGCAATCGCTGACGGCGACAGACACGGCGACGTCGTCGATCACCGGCACGCAATCCGGCATCGTCGTGAAGACGCAGTACACGATCACGGCGAGCGTGAACGGCAGCAACGGCACGCTTTCGCCGACGTCGCAGACGATCGACGAGGGCACGACCGCAACCGTCACGATGTTCCCGGCAGGCGGCTATCACCCGACCATCGACCCGTCCACGACCTGCACCGGCGGAACGCTGGTCGGCAACAGCTGGAGCAGCAGCACGATCAGCGCCGACTGCACGCTCATCATCGCGTTCGCCGCCAATCCGCTGCCGTCGTTCGCGATCACGATCGACGACAGCCGTACCTATGTGCGCTACGGCAAGCTGATCAACTACGTCGTCACCGTGACCAACAACGGCCCGGGCGACGCGACCGCAGGCACGGTCGCCGCTGCCCTGCCCGCGCAGATCGACGTCGCGAACACGCACTGGAGCTGCTTTGGCGCGGGCGCCGGCGCGAGTTGCGTGGCCAGCGGCGACGGCGCGCTGAACGACAGCAGCGTCGCGATCCCCGCCGGCCGCAGTCTGACCTGGCTGATCACGGCGCCCGTGTTGCCGAACGCGGACGGCGGCAGCGTCGACACCACCGTCAGCGTGAACGGCGACGGCGCGACGGCCAGCGCGACCGACAGCGACATCCTCGTGATCTTCCGCGACGGCTTCGACGTACCCTACGGCGACGGCACCGGCAGCATCGATCCGATGTTGTCGACGACCGCAGCGAATTGCCCGGCCAATCCCGCGCCTGCGACGCTCGACGACAACAATCTGCGCGTATTCGCGTTGCCGGCCGCGCCCGCGGCCGCTGCGGTCGACGTCGTGCTCGCAGCGCGCGGCAACGGGCACGAACAATTCCGCGCCGAACGCCTGAATCTCGATACCACGCCGCGCGTGCGCCTGGTCGCGCTGGCGGCGGATGGCCGCGAGCGCGCGAGCGCGTGGGCGTCCGCAAGCGCGGGCGCACGCCTCGCGATCGCGACCGCACAAGCCGCCGACGGCAGCACGTCGCTGTTGCTCGAAGGTGCGACAGAATCGCTGTCGATCTCGTTGCCCGCCACTGCGCCGTCTCTGCTCATCCAGACGCAGGCCGCCGCCGATGGAGCGTGCGACTGACCCCGATCGCGCCGCGCAGTCGTGCGGCGCGAGTCTCGCGGTCACGAAGGCGCCGCGTAGCGCGATCGCGCGGCGTTAGAATCGGCGCATGAACTTGCACGCATCCGCCATGAACACCCTGCCCGCCAGCGTCCGCATCGTCGAAGTCGGCGCGCGCGACGGGCTGCAGAACGAAAAGACGATCATTCCCGCCGCGACGAAAATCGCGCTCATCGACCGCCTGTCCGACACCGGCCTGCGCACGATCGAAGCAACGAGTTTCGTGAGCCCGAAATGGGTGCCTCAACTCGCCGATGCGGCCGAGGTATTCGCAGGCATCGCGAAGAAACCCGGCGTGTCGTACCCCGTGCTCGTGCCGAACCTGCAAGGCTACGAACGCGCGGCTGAAGCAGGCGCGAGAGAGGTCGCGATCTTCACCGCGGCATCGGAAGCGTTCAACCGCAAGAACATCAACGCGTCGATCGACGAGTCGATCGAACGCTTCGAGCCCGTGCTCGAGCGCGCGAAGGCCGACGGCACGAAAGTGCGCGGCTATGTCTCGACCGTGCTCGGCTGTCCGTACCAGGGCGAGGTGCCGGTCGCCGACGTCGTGCGCGTCGCGAAGAAACTGCACGAACTCGGCTGCTACGAAATCTCGCTCGGCGACACCATCGGCATCGGCACGCCGGGCAAGGCGCGCGCGATGCTGCGCGCAGTCGCGGGCGAAGTGCCGATGGCCGCGCTCGCCGTGCACTTCCACGACACGCGCGGCCAGGCGCTCGCGAACATTCTCGCTTGCCTCGAAGAAGGCGTCGCCGTCGTCGACAGTTCCGTATCGGGCACGGGCGGCTGCCCGTACGCGAAAGGCGCGACCGGCAACGTCGCGACGGAGGACGTCGTCTACATGCTCGAAGGCATGGGCATCGCGACCGGCGTCGATCTGCCGAAACTCATCGAAACGGGACTGTGGCTCAGCGCGCAACTCGGCCGGCAGACGTCGAGCGCCGTCGCACGCGCGAGCGCGGCGGCTTGAGCAAAGGCGCATCGCTATACTCGCGTTTTCCCGCGACGCGCCGACCATGCCCGCCAAACTCGCTCCCGACCGCCACCGCGGCCTCATCGTCGCCAGCGGTGCATTGACACCGCCCGAACGCGCGGCCGAGATGCTCACGCGCGTGTTCGCGCAGCTCGCGCCGCAATCGCGCGCCGTCGTAATCGCTGCCGGCGACGGCGACGACCATGACGGCGACATCGAAATGCTGCTGCGCGAAGCCGGCGCGAACGACGTCCGCCGCACGCTGCTGCGCACGCGCGCCGACAGCGATCAGCGCGCCCTGCTCGACGCGATCGACCACGCCGAACTCGTGCTGCTGCAAACCGACCAGCCGCTGCGACTGTCGACGCTCGTCGGCGGCACGCCGCTCGCGCGCGCATTGCGCCGGCGCAATGCCGAAGGCATGGCCGTTGCCGGCTGCGGCGCGGCGGCGGCGCTGTTGTGCGAACACATGCTCGCGCACGGCGAAGCGGGCGCGACGCCGCGCCACGGCGGCGTGCAATTCGCGCCCGGCCTCGGGCTGACCAATCGCGTCGTCATCGACCAGGGCGGGCACGCCAGCGACCGCCTCGGCCGCCTGCTTTCCGCGCTCGCGCTCAACCCGTTCGCGCTCGGTCTCGGCATCGACGCAGCGACCGCGGCGATCATCGGCCCCGACAACGTGCTCGAAGTCGTCGGCGCCGGCGGCGTCACCGTACTCGATCCCTCCGAAATGGCGGAGTCGAACGTCGCCGATCTCGCGCCCGGCACGCCGATCCGCATCACCAACCTGCGCCTGCATGCGCTCACGGGCGGCGCGCGTTACGACCTCGATTTCCGCCGGGCATTGTGATGGCGATCGTCCATGATCGCGAAAATCATGAAAAGCGCTGATCCATGAGCGCACTCGCGCCTGAACTTGGGCGATCGTCCATGATCGCGAAAATCAAAAAGCGCTCATCCATGAGCGTACTGTTCAATTAAGAGCGCCCATGTCCGAGCAGCTTTTCAAGATTCGCCCGATTGAGCCGCGCGACGACGCCGCCATCGCCGCGATCATCCACGCAGTGATGCCCGAGTTCGGCGCAAGCGGCTCGGGCTTCGCGATCCACGATGCGGAAGTCGGCGCGATGAGCACGGCGTACGCGCGGCCGCGCTGCGCGTACTTCGTCGTCGAGGTCGATGGCGAGGTGCAAGGGGGCGGCGGCGTCGCGCCGCTCGAAGGCGGCGACGCGGAGACGTGCGAGTTGCGCAAGATGTATTTCCTGCCCGCGTTGCGCGGACTCGGCGCAGGTCGCGCGCTCATCGAACGCTGCCTCGACGCGGCGCGCGCGTTCGGCTTCTCGCGTTGCTATCTCGAAACCTTGACCGGCATGGATGCGGCGCAAAGGCTCTACCTCGCCAACGGTTTCGCGCCGATTCCTGCCGCGCTCGGCGCGACCGGGCATTTCGGCTGCAACCGTTTCTATCTGCGCGCGCTGTGATTTCCCGGTATCGGCGCGGGCGCACCGGAGCCGGCTGCTAGAATCCGCGCCCTCTTCTTCCAAGCGGACATCCCGATGCAACTCGATCAGGTCAAGGCCGTCATCACCGGCGGCGTTTCCGGACTCGGCTACGCCGTCGCCCAGCATCTCGTCGCACGCGGAGGCAAGGTCGCGTTGTTCGACGTCAACGACGACAAAGGCACAGCCGCCGTCGCCGCGCTCGGCGCGGACAAGGCGCAATATTTCCGCACCGACGTGACGGACGAAGCCGGCGTCGCCGCGAACGTGTCCGCCGCGCGCGACTTCCTCGGCGGACTCAACGCCGCGATCAACTGCGCCGGCATCCTCGGCGCGGGCCGCGTGCTCGGCAAGGAAGGCGCGATGCCGCTGAAGAATTTCGCGACGACGGTGATGGTCAACCTCGTCGGCAGCTTCAACGTCGCCAAGGCCTGCGCCGAGCGCATGCAGCACAACGAGGCCGGTACCGACGGCGAGCGCGGGGTG
>JAKPAN010000145.1 GCA_029779475.1 Pseudomonadota bacterium | reverse complement strand
CCGCCGGTGCTGGCGATGTTGCTCAAGCGCCCGGCGGCGTAAGTCCCTTTACGGCGCGAGCTGCTTGCGCGCCTCGTCGATGCGCGCGGCGTAGCCGTCGAGCACCTTGGCCGTGGCGACGACGTACTGGTTCGCTTCGTCCCAGTGCCGTTCCTCGATCGCCTCGCGCACGCCGGGCAGCGTCTTCACGCCGTAGCCCGTGTACAGCCCAGGCGCATAGACGAGGTGCTGATACCACGGCCGGCCGGGCAGGCCCTTCGCGTCGAGCAGGGTCTGTTCCATGCCGCGCAGCAGGTCGTTGAGCTGCGCGCGCTGGCCGTCGGGAAGTTTCGCCGGATCGGCCGCCGCGTAGGCCTTGTCGTATGCAGCGGCGCTGCGCTTGAGACGAACGATCGCGTTGTCGAGCGGCGCGAAGTCGAGGAACGGCACTGCGTCCTCGCGCGGCGGCGCGATCGAGGTCTGCTTCGGATCGGCAGCGAGCTTGAACGCGTCGGCGTCGAGCAGGCGGTCGAGCGCTTCGCTGCGTGCGCGCTTGTCGTCGGCGAGCTTGTGCACTTCCTCCGCATACATCGCGACGGTGTCGGCGAAATCGCCGAAGCGCATCGGCAGCACGTCGGCCTCGGCCGCGCGCAGCACGACGCGGCCCGCGCTCTGCGCGAGCGCGACGCCGTAGACGTAGCCCGGATCGCCGAACCGCTCGTAGTGCGCGACGGTGTCGTAGGCGGAGTGGTAGACGCCGTCCTGCTCGTCCTCGCCGCCGTAGCCGATATCCAGCGCAGCGACGCCGAGATGTTGCAGGAAAGAACTGAAATCGGAACCCGAGCCGAGCCCCTCGATCGGCAGATCCGCATCGCTCGCCGCGATCTTCGCCATGTGCGCCGCGCGCGCGCCGCCGCCGTCGAGCGCATCGACCTGCACCCGCGCACGCACGCGCTGCTGCGCGCTGACGCCGGTTTCCGGATCGCGCACGTCGGCGGACACCTGGTTCACGAAATGCTGGAACGCGTGGCTGCCACCGGCATGGAAGAAACCGCGGCCGTTGCCGTCGGTGTTGAGGTAGAACACGGCTTTTTTCTTCAACTCGTCGGCGTGCGTCTCGGCCCATTCGGTCGAACCGAGCAGGCCCGGCTCCTCGCCGTCCCAACTCGCGTAGACGATCGTGCGCGCCGGTTTCCAGCCCTGCTTGAGCAGAGCGCCGATCGCCTTCGCCTCGTCCATCATCGCGACGTGGCCGGCGAGCGGATCGTCCGCGCCGAACACCCAGCCGTCGCGATGATTGCCGCGCACGATCCACTGGTCGGGATTCTTCGCGCCGCGGATTTTTGCGATGACGTCGTAGACGGTCTTGCGGCTCCAGTCCGATTCGATCTTCAGATGCACCTTCGCCGGCCCCG
>JAKPAN010000127.1 GCA_029779475.1 Pseudomonadota bacterium | reverse complement strand
GTCCGAGAAGATCAGATCCCCATAGTCGAAGTTCGTCGACATGCTGCTTTGGTGATTCTTGTCTCCGTTATAACTTGCAGCAAGTACGCGTGTGCTGCTTTCGTTGAACGTCAGAGCACACTCGCCGGCAGCCACCGTGGCCGTGCACTGTTCACCACTCGCAGAAAAGATGGTCACGTTCCCGGTCGGTGTTCCGACGCTGGTAACGAGGTAGCGCACGGTGACGGGCTGTCCGGCCGGTGCGTTGAGCGGAGTTGCTCCGAGTATCGTCACGGTCGACGTCGCTTGGGTGACGACGAGGACGCCATTGGTCGATCCTGAGTAGTTCGGGTCGCCACTCGTCGCAACGACAAAATAGCTGCCGACCTCCGTGGGAGGCGTGGCGCTGCCGTTGTAGGTCAGCACGGCGGCGACATTCGCCGGAGGTGCAAGCACCTACCAAGGCCGCGCCTATGTGTTCAAACGCGACAACACGGGCTTGTGGTCGGAAACACAACGACTCGTCGCCGCAGACGGCGCGGACAATCTGTTTTTCGGAACTTTCGTACTGTTGCACGACGGCGTTGCCTACGTTTCCGCCAATGGCGCGATCGTCAACGGCAACTCACATCAAGGCGCGGTCTACGTCTTCAGCGCAGCCAACGGCATTTTCGCCCAAACGCAAAAGTTCTCTTCCAGTGACGGCGCAGCATCCGATGTGTTCGGTTTCACGGTTGCCGCATCGGGTTCGAATCTGCTCGTGGGCGCACCCCACGCGATGGTCAACGGCAACAATAGCGCTGGTGCTGCCTACGTTTTCACCAATGCCGGCGGTCAGTGGACCCAAACGCAAAAGCTCATTGCGTCCGACGGCGCCGCCTACGCCAATTTCGGCTACGCGATCGCCATGCTCGGACCTACCGCGCTCGTCGCCGCTCCTTACGCAACAGTCGGCTCGAACGCAAACCAGGGTGCCGTCTATGTGCTAACCGAGAGCACCGACGGCTCCTGGAATCAAACGGACAAGCTGATCGCCAGCGACGGCGCCTTGAACAACTATTTCGGATGGAATGTCTCATTCGATGGGCAAACAGCCGGTATTTCCGCGATCGGCGCGACCATCAACAATTCGCTTCAAGGCGCAGCCTATTTCCTCGAACGTTCAGGCGGCGATCCTCACACGGTGACGCCGGTTATCGCGTCCGGCATCGGAACGACAACACCGTCGGGCCCGCAAAGCGTCGCTGACGGGTCGACGACCAGCTTCACCATCACGCCCGATTCGGCATATCGCGTCGACTCGGTCGGCGGCACGTGCGCGGGCACGCTCGCCAACAATGTCTACACCATCGTGCCCGCAACGGCGGATTGCACGGTCGAGATTCATTTCAGCGCCATCGTCAAAACAGTCACCCCAAGCGTGTCCGGCGGCAACGGAACGATTTCACCCAACTCGCCGCAAACGGTCAACTACGGCGGCACGCTATCGTTCACACTGAATCCAGACCCAGGCTATGTAGCCGGGGCGATCGGCGGCACATGCGACGGCACGCTGTCGGGCAACACATTTACAACAGCAGCAGTCACGGGCGACTGCACCGTCGTCGCCACATTCCGTCTGGCAGACCATATGGTGACGCCGAGCGTGAGTGGCGGTAACGGGCAAATTAGTCCCAGCTCCGCACAAATAGTGAGTGATGGTGCGACCGTCGCCTTCACGCTGCTGCCCGACCCAGGCTATACGCCCGACACAATCGCTGGCACCTGCGGCGGCACGCTGGACCACAACACGTTCACTACTGCACCGGTGATCGGGGATTGCACGGTGATCGTCTCGTACAAAGTCGCGACTTATATCGTGACACCGGAATTGACTTCCGGTCACGGCACCATCTCGCCCGGCTTGCCCAGGATCGCGCACTACGGCGACGTATTCACGTTCACGGTTTCGCCCGATCCGTTCTACGTCGCCAGCGTCGCAGGCACTTGCGGCGGCACGCTGGTCGGCTCCACGTACACCACCGCACCAATCAGCGCGAGCTGCACCGTCGACGCAAGTTTCACGCCGGCGGCGCAGCACACGGTGAGCCCGAGTGTAGCCAGCGGCAGCGGAGCCATTTCGCCCTCATCGCCGCAGGCTGTGGTCGACGGTGGCTCGCTTAGCTTCACGTTGACGCCGAGCACCGGCTTCGTCATCGACTCGGTGCGTGGCACCTGTGGTGGGTCGTTGCAAGGCGCGACGTTCACCACGAATGCCGTCACGGCCGATTGCAGCGTTCAAGCAATCTTCGTCTCCGCTTCCGATTTCATCTTCGCGAACGGCTTCGAATGACTACACATCAAGAAAAGGGTTCGATAGCCCTCCACGCCGAGGAGAATGTATCAATGAAACGTATGCCAGGGACTCGCGTCCTTGCCCGGTTGATCGCCGGCAGTTTGATTGCAACCGCACCAGCGTGGCTCAGCGCAGCAAGCGACAAGCCGCAAACCTACCTGGTTCGCTTCACCGAACCCGGCGTCACACATTACACGGGCGGCGTTGCACAGTTGAACGCGACGGCTGCGAAAGGTGGCCACTTCAATGCGAAAAGCAATGACGTCCAAGCGTACCGGAGCTATCTGTCGAGCCAGCTTGCCAAACACGTCGGCGATATAACGAGCGCGCTAGGCCACGCACCAGATGTCACGCACACGTATCAGATGACACGCAGCGGCCTGGCAGCGCGCTTCACGGCGGCCGAAGCTGCGATCGTCGCGAACGTTCCGGGTGTGGCTTCCGTGGAACTCGAACAGGTATACACGCTAGCAACGTATCGCGGCCCGACCTTCATCGGCGCCGATACGATTTGGAACGCGTCACCGAGTGCGACCAATCGCGGGCGCGGCATCGTCATCGGCGAACTCGACGGCGGTACGAACTCCACACATCCCTCGTTCGCCAACGATGCGAGCTGCGGCTTCAGCGCGAACAATCCGAAATTGGCGAGCTTCCGCGACTGTTCCGCCGCGACGAACGGCATGTGCGATGGCCCGCAACCCGAAGATACCAGCCTCGGACATGGCGTCCACACGGCCAGTACCGCCGCTGGCAATACGATCGATCAGAGTGCCGTACCGTCCCCAACGCTGCCGCAACCCTTCACACAAATGTCGGGCGTTGCCCCATGCGCGAGCATACGCAGCTACCGCGTGTGCCCGGACGATACGTGCCCGGACGCGAACATTCTTGCCGGCATCGACAACATCCTGCTCGACGGCGATGTCAGCGTCGTCAACTTTTCCATTTCCGGCGGCACCTCACCGTGGGGCGATCACGATCGCGACTTTCTCGACCTGGTCAACGCCGGCATCTTCGTCGCATCAGCGGCAGGCAATCTGGGCGGATCGATTTCCGATCCGGTGGGACAAGTGAATCATCTTGGCCCGTGGATGATGACTGTCGCAGCCGTTACGCACGATGCAGTTCCGCTCGCCACTTTCTCCATCGTCGCGCCCGACGCGACGCCAACGCTGCAAACGCTTGCACTTGATCAGGGCAGTACCACGCCCGTCGGCGTACGGCTCGACAGTCAACTCATCCATGACTATCCGGCCAACATTGAGGGATGCACCGCATCGGGTGGGTTTCCGAACAACTACTTTGCAGGCAGCATCGCGCTGATCCGGCGCGGCACGTGTCCGTTTACCGAGAAGATCACGAATGCCTACAACGCCGGCGCAGAACTGGTGATCGTCGGCAACAACCAAGCCGGTGCAATCCACATGGATACGACGGGTGCGCCTGCGATACCTGCTTACAGCATTTCGAGCCAGAGTATCGCCGACGAGTTGATCGCATATGTCGAAGCGAATGCCGCAACGGTTGCCGCTTCGTTTGATCCGAACGGCCACCAAGGCGACCGCCTGGCTGATTTCAGCTTGCGTGGTCCCACGCCTGCGCCGTTCTCGAACCTCACCAAACCCGACATCGCCGCGCCCGGCGTGCAGATCTATGCGGCACTCAATCCCGAAAACGGCAATTACGGCTACATGAGCGGCACTTCGATGGCGACGCCGCACATCGCTGGCGCGGCTGCACTGCTACGCGCGACCCATCCGCAATGGACGCCCATGCAGGTCAAGTCGGCGATGCAATTGACCGCCAAGCAAACCGGAGTCTCCGAAGATGGCGTCAGCGCATGGACCATCGATGATGTCGGCAGCGGCCGCGCCGATCTTTCACAGGCTTCACGCGCCGGCTTGGTGATGGACGAGTCGTACAGTAATTTCCTCGCCGCGAATCCCCGAGGCGGAACGATCGCCCTGACCGATCTGAATCTGCCGTCGCTGCGGAACGTCAATTGCCCGATCAAGTGCACGTTCACGCGCACGCTGACCAGCACATTGAATACAGCCTCGACATGGACGACCTCATTTGAATCCAGCGCACCCAACGGCATCAGCGTTAAAGTGTCGCCATCCACGTTCTCCGTGGGGCCTGGCGGCTCGGCGACGATCACCGTGTCGGTGAACATGGGCGTGGGCGATCCGCTGTCTTCTCTCGTGTTCGGCGACGTGTTGCTCAACGAAACGACGGCGCAATCACCGCCGGAACATCTTTCGCTCGCCCTTGCCGGATCGCGCCTGGCGGATCGTCTTTTCGCCAACGGCTTCGAAGGCGAACCCGCGAATGTCGTGCGCTTCGACAACGTGAATTTCACCTTTCCGCAAGATTATCCGTGGGGCTCGATCGACTGGGTCAGCGGCGCAACATGCAATTGCAACGTCGCGCCATATCCGTTCAATGTATGGCAGAACGCGCAGTCGATCGCGTTCTCGTTCCCAGCCCAAACCGGTGGCGACGGCACGTTCGGTGGAGTGGCCGATACCAGCCAAACTTATCCACCGTACCTGGTGCTGTCCTCAGGCGCGGTTATCGGACCAGACTCGACGTGGGGTGCGGTTTCGAGTTCGCTTGGCACGACCAATTGGCGGCATTCCGGTGTCACCGACGGCTACTTCGGTTTTCGCTTCTTCAATACGACAACCGGGGCAGTCAATTATGGCTACGCACACCTCGTCGCGAATGGGATGACCGGATACCCCATCACGTTGCTGAATTACGCCTACAACAACAACGGCGATCCAATCACGATTCCATAGTGCATCAGTGAGCTGAACAACCCGCGTGCGCGGTCTGCGCGTGCGCGGGTTGCGCGTTTGAACCGATGCCGGCGATGGGGTCGGCAGCACTCTACTTCCAGCATTACTTCACAAATCGATCAACGAATTGAGCGCTGCCAGCAGCGGCGCGCACGATTCGCTCTGCGTGTTCGGCGATTTGCGCGAAGCCGGCCAGACGTGCGGCAAGCACCGCGTCGCGCGGCTGATGCGGCAGAACAAAATCAAGGCGGTGCGCGGCTACAAGGCGCCCCATCACATCGTCGGACGACCTTCGACCATCGCCCCAAACCGGCTCGATCGAAAATTCACCGGGGATGCGCCAGACAAGACCTGGGTCGCCGAGGCGCGTGCGGCAGCAAAGATCGACTGCGTGCAGCTTCGCGATCTACGCGCCAAGGCGGGAGCGGACAAGGCCGAATCGTCGAGTGACGTGCGCATTGCGCAACGGCAGCTCGGACACGCGTCAGTCGCAACGATGGAGCACGACATACGCACTCGGCGGGGTGCAAAGACGACGCCGACGAAGTGATTTTGCGGAAAAGCTCTGGAATTGCGGAAAAACTGGAACCGCTTCCGGTGCTCGCAAGTCGTTGAATTTGGCGGAGAGGGTGGGATTCGAACCCACGTTACGGCATAACCGTAAACCGGATTTCGAATCCGGCGCATTCGACCACTCTGCCACCTCTCCGCTACATCCTCGGACGCTGCAGAGTGAGCTGCGCCGAGGGCCGCGCATGATACGTGTCCAGCGCCGCGCAGACAACCACAAGCTACAAATCGCGGGCGACGCGAAATCCCACGCGCGCACTGCGCGTGTCGGCGGGCGCGGACAGGCGGAACGCGGAGCGCACCTGCAGCGGGTCGCTGCCCCACGAGCCGCCGCGCACGACGCGGCGTTCGCAGCCGGGATTGACCCAGGCCGAACTGTCGCGCGGGGCGCGCGTGTAGTTGTCGTGCCAGCAGTCGTCGACCCATTCCGAGACGTTGCCTGCCATGTCGTACAGCCCAAACGCGTCTGCCGGGTACGTGCGCACGGGCGCGGGGCCCCAGTAGCCGTCGCTGTAGCGCGGGAAGAAGTTCGACCAACCACGCTTGCTCGGAGAACGGTCGCCCTCACCGGTGAGGTTGGCGACGACCTTGGCCGGATTGCCATCGCCCCACGGGTAGCGCGTCGTCGAGCCGGCGCGCTCGGCGTACTCGAATTCCGATTCGCTCGGCAGGCGATAGTGCTTGCCGGTGCGCGCCGACAACCATTCGAGGTAGGCGCTGGCGTCGTTCCACGAAACGTTGACGACCGGCGCGTCGTCGGACGCCTTGCCGCCGTCGTACGAATTGCGCCAGCTCATGCCGCGGCGATCGGCGATGCGGCCCGAGCTTTCGTCGTAGACGGCGGCCGCACCGAGCCGCTCGGCGTCGCTCACGTAATGCGCGGCAGCGACGAAGTCGCGGAACTCGCCGACCGTGACCTCGGTCTGGCCGAGCGCGAAACCGGTCTGGATGCGCACGCGGCGCTGCGGTTCCTCGCTGTCCTGATGACCTTCCTCGTCGGCGGCCGAACCCATGACGAACTCGCCCGTCGGCACGACCACGACCGGTGGCGCGTTGCCGCTGATGTCGAGGAAGCGATCGCGCAGCACCTGTCCCGGCGCGTAGCTCGCGTACAGGCGCGCGTTGCGCAGGCGCTGCGCGAATTCATCGAGACCGGCGAGATCGGGACTGATCGCTTGTGCCTTCTTCGCGAGGCTTTCGGCGAGGTCGGCATTGCCCGCATCGAGCGCCGAGCGCGCCTGCGCGAGCACGCTTTCCGCGCGCTGGCGGCGCAGGTCGTCGATGCGCGTATGCGTTTCAAGCATCGCCTGCGAACCAGGCCGGATCGACGATGCCGCGGCGAGCGTCGCGTCGGCGCCCGCGAAATCGTCCTGTGCGGCCTGCGCGAGCGCGCGATCGAGTTGGGGACGTTCGATCGACGCGAGCCCCGCGTCGGCGAGATGGTTGCCCGGATCGAGCTTGAGCACTTGACGGTAGACGGCGAGCGCGCTGTCGTCACCTTCGGTCGCCTTGCCCTGCTTCATGAAATCGGCGGCGCGGGTGAGCATCGGCAGGATCTGATGCAACAGCTTTACGCGCTCGCGCACCGCGTCGATTTCCTCATTGGAATGCGGCAATTCGGCGTAGGCGGCAAGAAAGCGCTGCGCGGCGTCCTCGTCGCCGCGCTCGACCGCGGCCAGCGTCCAGTCGCGCACCGCGCCACCGATGCGTTCGAGCGCGGTTTCCGCTTCGACGTTGGCCGGCGCCGCCGCAAGCACCTGCTTGTACAGCGCGATCGCGTCCTTCGGTTCGAGCAGCGCACCCGCGCCTTCCGCGGCGCGCGCCTTCTTGAGCAGCGCGGCGACTTCCTTCGTCGTCGGCGCGGGCGGGCCCATGCGGATCGCGTCCGCTTCCGAGGTGCCGACATCGGGTTCCGCGCCCGCCGTCGATCCGGACTTGCCCTGGCTCGCACCGCCGATGGCCGACCACGGTGTCGCGCGATTCGCGTTCGCAACGGGCGCCGTCGTCGTCACCTGCGACTGCACCGCCTGCGGCTGCAAGTGCAGCAAACCCGGGAAAAACCGGTACAACAGCGCGAACACGAGCACCGCGATGCCGGCGGCACCACCCCAGGCGTGTTGCTTGCGTGAAACTTCGGTACCGGGCATCGTGGGGCGATTATCGGCGCTCGCCGCGGACGATTGAAGCGCCTCCGCCCCCTCGTCACGAAGGAATTCATCTTGGCCGACTGGATCGCGCGCAGCGACGCGCTGCACGAGCTGCTCGAAAATGCGCCCGACCTGCTCGGGCTCGACACCGAATTCATGCGCGTGAACACGTTCCTGCCGCGCCTCGCGCTGGTGCAGGCCGAGGTCGACGGCCGCATTGCGCTCATCGACCCGACCGCCGACGCCGACCCTGCGCCGCTCACGCGCGTACTCGGCGACACCTCGCGCACGATCGTCATGCACAGCGCGAGTGAAGACCTCGAAGCGCTGGCGACCTGGTCATGCGCGATCGCGAATCTGTTCGACACGCAGATCGCGGCGAGTTTCGCCGGACTCGGCGCGGGACTCGGCTACCAGAAACTCGTCAGCCAAATCGCCGGCGTCGACTTGCCGAAAGCCGAAACGCGCTCGGACTGGCTGCAGCGCCCGCTCACCGCGCAGCAACTCGATTACGCCGCGCAGGACGTCGTGCATCTGCCGCGCCTGCACGAAGAACTGACGAATCGCGTCGAGGCGCGCGGCTACTCCGCGTGGTTCGCCGCCGACTGCGCGCGCCTGCTCGAACGCGCACGCACGCGCGAGGCCGATCCGCAGCCGCAACTCGGCCTGCGCGGCGCCGCCGACTGGCCGCCGGAGACGCAAGCGCTGCTGCGTCGCATGCTGCGCTGGCGCGACAAGACCGCGCGCGCGATCGACCGTCCGCGCACCTGGATCCTCGACGACGCGCACACGCTCGACCTCGCCGCGCACAAGCCCGACAGTGCCGACGAACTCGCCGAACGCACGCGCGGGCTGCGCGCGCTGCGCAGCCCGCAGCGCGCCGAACTGCTCGTGCTGCTGCATGCGCCGCTCGATGCGGCCGAACTCGACGAACTCGCGCCGATCCCGCACGCGCCGGATTCGCGCGAGAAGAAAACCATTGCCGCGATGAAGGACGTCGTCGCCGAACGCGCCCGCGCGCTCGACCTGCCCGAAGGCCTGCTCTGCGCGCGCCGCCATCTCGAATCGCTGCTGGCGACACGGACATGGCCGTCCGCCCTTGCCGGCTGGCGCGCGGAAGTCCTGCGCGACGCGCTGCTCGCCAAGCTGCCCGCTTGACAAGCCCCTGCCCGCCACCGGCACACTCCGCGCCATGACCACACGCAACGCCCGCTGCCTTTCGCACGACGCCTCGAACGTCGCGACGACGCGCGGCACGACGACGTGGACGACGACGTCCACGCCGAAGGGGCGCGTGCGAGCCAGACGATCCTGACCGATCGATTGCGCAAACCACGGCCCCGCCCCGCAAGGGAATGGGCCGGAATCGCGCCCTTCCCCTGCGAGCCGGAGCCTCCCGACGGAGACTCGCAATGCCCGCACCACCGTTCCACGCCGCTGAACCGATTGCCGCGCACAAGTTCGGCGGATCGAGCCTCGCCGATGCCTCGTGCTTCCGCCGCGTCGCCGCGATCCTGCACGCGCAGGCGGCCGCGCGTGCGCTCGTCGTCGTCTCGGCGATGCGCGGCACGACCGACGCGCTGATCGCGCTCGCCGACGACGCCGCGCGCGGCGCGCCGGACTGGCCACAAGCGCTCGCTGCTTTGCGCGCACGCCACGTCGACTGCGCGAGCGAACTGCTCGGCGAGCGCGCAGCCAAAACCGTCGCCTGGCTCGACGCGCAATTCGACGAATTGTGCGAACTGCTCGGTGCGCTCGCCGTGTTGCGCGCGCCGAACCGCGAAGCCGCCGAGCGCGTGCAAGGCCTCGGCGAGGTCTGGTCAGCGCGAATGCTCGCCGACTTTCTCGGCGCGCAAGGCACGCCATGCGCCTGCCTCGACGCGCGCGACGTGCTCGTCGTCGCGCACGGCGAACTCGGCGCGATCGTCGACTGGGACGGCAGCCAGCGCCGCTTCGACGCGTTTCGCGCGCAGCACGCGCAAGCCCATTGCGTCGTCACCGGCTTCATCGCACGCACGGCCGACGGCCGCGCCACCGTGCTCGGCCGCAACGGCAGCGATTACTCGGCGGCGATCTTCGCCGCGCTTGCCGGCGCGACCGGATTGACCTTGTGGGGCGATACCGACGGCGTGCTCTCCGCCGATCCGCGCCTCGTGCCGGAAGCGGTGCCGCTGCCATCGCTCAGTTACGACGAAGCCTGCGAACTCGCCTATTTCGGCGCGAAAGTCATCCATCCGCAAACGCTCGCGCCGGCGATCGCGCGCGGCTTGCCGGTGCGCATCCGCAACACGTTCGCGCCGGAGCATGCGGGCACTTCGATCGGAATGCACGATGGCGGCGCCGCGTCGTCGTCGCCATCGCCGGTCAAGGGCTTGTCGGCGATCCGCGACCTCGCCGTGCTCACGCTGGAAGGCGCGGGCATGATCGGCGTGCCGGGCACCGCCGAGCGCGCGTTCGGCGCGCTGCACGCGGCCGGCGTTTCGGTGGTGATGATTTCGCAGGGCTCGTCCGAACATTCGATCTGCTGCGTCGTGCGCGAAGGCGACGCCGTGCGCGCACGCGACGCGCTCGAACGCGCGTTCGCAAGCGAACTCGCGCGCGGCGCGATCGCGCGCGTCGGCGTCGACGGCGGCATCGCCGTGCTCGCCGCGGTCGGCGACGGCATGGCCGGGCAACCCGGCATCGCCGCGCGATTGTTCGGCGCGCTCGCGCGCAGCAGCGTCAACATCCGCGCGATCGCGCAGGGCGCGTCGGAGCGCAACATCTCGGTTGCCGTCGCCAGCGTCGACGCGCCACGCGCGTTGCGCGCCGCGCACGCGGCGTTCTGGCTGTCGCCGCAGACCTGGTCGATCGGCCTGGTCGGCCCGGGCAAGGTCGGCGCGGCACTGCTCGCGCAAATCGAAACCGCGCGCGAACGCCTGCTGCGCGAACGCCGGCTCGACCTGCGCGTGCGCGCCGTCGCGACGAGCCGTCGCCTTTGGCTCGGCGAAGCAACCGACGCCGCACGCTGGCGCGAACTGGCGCAAGACGACGGCGAGCTCGACACCTTCACGCGCCACGTCCGCGCCGAACATCTGCCGCACGCGCTGATCGTCGATTGCAGCGCGAGCGACGCCGTCGCCGACCGCTACGCCGACTGGCTCGCCGCGGGCATCCACGTCGTCACGCCGAACAAGCACGCGGGCGCCGGATCGCGCGAGCGCTGGCGACGCATCCACGCCGCTGGTGCGGGTGGCGCGCGCTTCCGTTACGAAGCGACCGTCGGCGCCGGTTTGCCCGTGATTTCGACATTGCGCGACCTCATCGACACCGGCGACGAATTGATCGCGGCCGAAGGCATTCTCTCCGGCACGCTCGCGTGGCTGTTCAACCGCTACGACGGCAGCGTGCCGTTCTCGTCGCTGGTGCGCGAAGCGCATGCGCTCGGCTACACCGAACCCGATCCGCGCGACGATCTCTCCGGCACGGACGTCGCGCGCAAACTCGTCATCCTCGCGCGCGAGGCCGGCGTCGATCTCGACCTCGCCGACGTGGACATCGAAAGTCTCGTTCCGCCGCCTTTGCGCGCGGGCGGCGCCGACGCCTTCCTGCAACGTCTCGAAGAACTCGACGCGGCGATCGCGCAACGCCACGCGCAGGCGCAACGCAACGGCTGCGTGCTGCGTCACGTCGCGCGGCTCGACCGCGATGGCCGCGCGCGCGTCGGCCTCGCCGAACTGCCGCGCGACCATGCGTTCGCGCACCTGCGCCTGACCGACAACATCGTGCAGTTCACGACGCGGCGTTACGCGCACAATCCGCTCGTCGTGCAAGGTCCCGGCGCAGGGCCGGAAGTCACCGCCGCGGGCGTGTTCGCGGATTTGCTGAGGATCGCCGGATGAACACCGTCACCGCATTCGCGCCCGCCAGCGTCGGCAACGTCGGCGTCGGCTTCGACATCCTCGGCCACACGATCGCCGGGCCAGGCGACCGCGTGAGCGTGCGCCGCATCGATGAGCGTCTCGTGCGCATCGCTGCGATCCGCGGCGCAGCGATCGAGTTGCCGCGCGAAGCCGAGCGCAACACCGCGGGCGCCGCCTTGCTCGCCTTGCGCGCGACGCTCGACTTGCCGTTCGGTTTCGAGATCGAGATCGACAAGGGCATCGCGTTCGGCTCCGGCATGGGCGGCTCGGCCGCATCGGCAGTCGCCGCGCTCGTCGCCGCGAACGCACTGCTCGACACGCCGCTCGAACGCGCCGCGCTGTATCCGTTCGCGCTCGACGGCGAGGCCGTCGCCAGCGGCGGACGCCACGGCGACAACGTCGGGCCGATGCTGCTCGGCGGCCTCGTTCTCGCCACGGCGGATCGACTCGGACCGATTCCCGTGCAGCGCAACCTGGAGTGCGCGCTCGTGCATCCGCACGCGACGCTGGAGACCAAACGCGCGCGCGCCGCGCTCGCTGGCCATTATGAATTGCGCGAATTTGTCGCACAGAGCGCGAACCTCGCCCTCGTGCTCGCCGGCTGCCACGCGAACGATGTCGAACTGATCCGCGCCGGACTCGCCGACGTGCTCGTCGAACCGCGCCGCGCGCCGCTCATCGAAGGATTCACCGCAGTCAAGGCGGCGGCTTTGTCGAATGGCGCGCTCGGCGCGAGCATTTCCGGCGCGGGGCCGAGCGTGTTCGCGTGGTGCGACGGCGCGTCCGCCGCGAACGCCTGCGCGCAGGCGATGCGCGACGCGTTCGCGCGCAGCGGCGTCGCCAGCGAAGCGTGGGTGTCGCCGGTCGCCGGGCCGGCCGCGGAGGTCGTCGCATGAAGTACGTCAGCACACGCGGGCAAGCACCTGCGGTCGGCATCGACACCGCGCTCGCCGCCGGACTCGCGCCCGACGGCGGCCTCTACGTGCCCGCCACGTTGCCGCGTTTTTCGATCGACGACTTCGATGGCTGCGAAACGCTGCCCGCGATCGCCGCGCGGCTGCTGCGTCCATTCTTCGCGGGCAGCGCGCTCGAATCGTCGCTGGATGATTTATGCGAGGAAGCGTTCGACTTCCCCGCGCCACTGCGCCCGATCGACGCACGCACGCAACTGCTCGAACTGTTCCACGGCCCGACCGCCGCGTTCAAGGATTTCGCCGCGCGCTTCCTTGCCGCAAGCCTCGCACGTTTG
>JAKPAN010000097.1 GCA_029779475.1 Pseudomonadota bacterium | reverse complement strand
GGTCACGTCGCGGCTGCCGTAATAGCCGACCGACGGCATGCCGAGCCGCGTCGCCGCGAGCAGCGCGACGGTGCCGCCCCAGCAGAAGCCGACGCAGCCGATGCGGCCGGCGGAGGAAATCGATTCCGCCGCGCTGGCGACGTCTTCGACGGCGAGGTCGAGGCCGACTTCGCCGATCAATTCGCGGCCGCGAGCGATGCCGCTCGCGTCGTAGGGCAGTTCCACGTCGCGTTCGACGTGGTCGAACAGCGCGGGTGCGATGGCCGTATAGCCGGCCATCGCGAAACGGTCGGCGACCGAGCGCACCCATGCGGTGACGCCGAAGATTTCCTGCACGACGACGATGCCGCCCTTCGGTGTCTGCGCCGGCTTGGCGAGATACGCGCCGATGCATTGCATGCGCGAGGTGTTGATCTGGATCGTCTGGCCCATCGTGTTCTCCGTCGGCGACGCATCAAGCGTATGCGTCGCGCGCGATGTGTCAATCGATGGTTTCGCGCCGCGGCTGGAAACGGCGTACGCGATTGCGGCCGTCGTGCTTGGCGAGGTAGAGCGCGCGGTCGGCGGCTTCGAGCAGCAGCGCGCTGTCGACGGGCGCGGGCAGGTCGGCGAGGCAGGCGACGCCGATGCTGATCGTCGCGCCGCCGCTCAGTTCCGGCGCCGATTGCGCCATCGCTGCGGCGACGTGCTCGCGGATGGCTTCGGCCAGGACGACGGCTTCGTTGCCATCGCGATCGGAAAGGACGGCGACGAATTCCTCGCCGCCGAAGCGGCCGAGCAGGTCGTCGGCGGACAGGCGTTCGCGGATCGCGTTCGCGCCGAGCGCGAGGATGTGATCGCCGAACAAGTGGCCGCGCAGGTCGTTGATCTTCTTGAAATGGTCGAAATCGATGAGCAGCAGCGTGAGCCTGCGGCCATCGGCGATTGCTTCCGCGAGCCGTTTGGCGAGCCCGTGCAGCAGATGGCCGCGATTGGCGACCTGCGTGAGCGAGTCGGTGGTCGCGGCGCGCAGCAGGTCGACCGCTTGCTCGCGCAGCGTGGTGTTGGCGGCGTCGAGTTCGATGCGCTGCCGCGCGAATTCCTCGTTGCGCTGGGCAAGCTGCTGGTTGAGGCGGCGCACGGCGCGGTGGCGCCAGACCAACGCACCGAAGGCGAGGGCGAGTCCGCCGAGCACGGTCAGGACGATGTCGCGCGTCAAGGCCTGGCGCTCGATGCGCGCGGCTTGCAATTCATTGTCCTTGGCCAGCAACGCGAGGCGCTGCTCACTCTCGGCGCGCTCGTGGCGCACTTCGAGCGCAGCGAGCTGGCGGCTCGTGCGCAGGCCGATCAAGTCTTCGCGAACCTGTTCGTACTTGTGCGCAAAGCGCAGCGCTTCGTCGGCATTGCCTTCGCTGCGCGCGAGTTGTTCGCGCAAGGCGTAAGCTTGGGCGAGCTGCTGGCGCAGTTGCGTGGCTTCGAGGCCGGCGATCGCTTCGTCGATGAGGCCGCGTGCGCGCAGGGTGTCGTGTTCGGCGAGCGCGGCTTGGGTCAAGTGCAGCAGCGCGCGCGCGACGATCTCGCGCTGGCGCAGTTCGCGGCCGAGCTGCAGCGCCTTTTCGAGATGCACGACGGCCGCGGCATTGTCGCGCAGACCGAGCAGGGCGCGGCCGAGTTCGAGGTGGTCGAGGCCTTGGTGCGGGCGATCGTCGAGCGCGTCGTCGATGGCGAGCGCTTCCCCTGCGGCGTCGCGCGCGCCGGCATATTCGCCCAGTTCGTTGAGCAGGCTTGCGTACGAACCGATCGACGTGGAGTACGAAGACGGCGTGCCGCGCGCGTCGGCGGCGGCAAGCGCACGCCGGAAGTAGTCGCGCGAGGCGGCCTCGTCCTCGATGTCGCGATAGAGCAGGCCGAGGTTGCGGTAGACGTGTTCGAGGCGGTCGCCGTCGGTGTCCTGGTCGCCGAGCGCTTCGAGCTGCGCTTCGAGCGCCTTGGCGAAATCGCCGTGGTCGCGCCAGATCGTGCCGAGGTCGGACAGCGCGCGCATCGCGCCGGCTTCGTTGCCGTCCTCGGCGAACAGCGCGCGCGCTTTCTGCTGCCGTTCGATGGCGCTGTCGAGATGCGCGCGGCGGCGGTCGACGATGCCGAGGATGTTCTCGGCGTCGGCCTGCGCCGAGCGATTGCCGACGATGCGGCCGAGCGCTGCAGCGCGATCCGCGTAGGCTCGCGCGCGGTCGTAGTCGCCCAGCGCGAGCGCGCTGCGCGCGATGGCCCGGTTCAGCGACAGCGACGCGTGGGCATCGCCACGGCGGTTGGCAATGGCGAGCGCGCGTGTCCATTCGCGGTCTGCGATCGCAGGCGCGTCGATGGCTTCCGCGAAGTTGCCGACGGCTGCGAGCAGCGCCTGCCGGGCGGGCAGCCCGCCGATCGCGCTGGCGATTTCGAGCGCGGCATCGCCGGCGAGACCTTGCTCGACCGCAGCGGCGATATGTCGGCTGTCGGCGGCCAGCTGCGCGCGCGGCCACGCGCGATCCTGCGCACCCGCGGCGACAGCGGCGACAGCGGCGACAGCGGCCGACGCACACGCGCCGGCGAGCAGGAGCCGGAGCGGGTGTCGATATCGATGGTTTCCGGCACTGCGAAGCTGCATGCGCGTTCCATGCCTTGGACGGCCGCGATGCGGCTACACGGGATTTTAGCATCCGCGCGTCGGCGGAATGATTGGCGGTACACTCGCCGGCTCACTTTTTGACCTGTTTCCGCCCATGTCCCGCCGCAATCCCAAGGTCGGCTTCGTCAGCCTCGGCTGTCCGAAAGCGCTCGTTGATTCCGAACGCATCCTCACCCAGTTGCGCGTGGAGGGTTACGACATCGTGCCGAGCTACGACTCCGCCGACGTCGTCGTCGTCAACACCTGCGGTTTCATCGACGCGGCCGTCGCCGAATCGCTGGACGCGATCGGCGAGGCGCTCGAGGAAAACGGCAAGGTCATCGTCACCGGCTGCCTGGGCAAGCGCGCCGACCTCATCCGCGAGACGCATCCGGACGTGCTGTCGATTTCCGGCCCGCAGGATTACGCGAGCGTGATGGGCGCGGTGCACAAGGCGCTGCCGCCGAAACACGATCCGTTTCTCGACCTCGTGCCGCCTCAAGGCATCAAGCTGACGCCGAAGCACTACGCGTACCTCAAGATTTCCGAAGGCTGCAATCACCGCTGCACGTTCTGCATCATCCCGTCGATGCGCGGCGATCTGGTTTCGCGGCCGATCGACGAGGTGCTCGTCGAGGCGGAAAAGCTGGTCAAGGGCGGCGTCAAGGAATTGCTCGTCGTCTCGCAGGATACGAGTGCTTACGGTGTCGACCTGAAATACGCCGAGCGCGAATGGCGTGGCAAGGCTTACGCGACGCGCATGAAGGACTTGTGCGAAGGCCTCGGCGAACTCGGCGTGTGGTCGCGCCTGCACTACGTCTATCCGTACCCGCACGTCGACGACGTGATCCCGCTGATGACGGACGGAAAAATCCTGCCGTACCTGGACATTCCGTTCCAGCACGCGAGCCCGCGCATCCTGAAACTGATGAAACGCCCCGGCGCGGTCGACACGGTGCTCGCGCGCGTGCAGGCGTGGCGCAAGGCCTGTCCCGACCTCACGATCCGCAGCACCTGCATCGTCGGTTTTCCCGGCGAGACCGAAGCGGAATTCGAGGAATTGCTCGACTTCCTGCGCGAAGCCGAACTCGACCGCGTCGGTGCGTTCGCCTATTCGCCCGTCGATGGCGCGAAGGCCAACGACCTGCCCGACGCAGTGCCCGAAGAGATCAAGGAAGAACGCCTCGAACGTTTCATGGACGTGCAGGCCGAGATTTCCGCCGCGCGCCTCGCGCGCAAGATCGGCACGCGCCAGATGGTGATCGTGGACGAGGTCGACGAAGACGGCGCCGTCGCGCGCTCGAAGGCCGACGCGCCCGAGATCGACGGCATCGTGCGCATCGACGACGGCCAGAAGCTCAAGCCCGGCCAGTTCGCCGAGGTCGAGATCGTGCACGCCGACGAGCACGATCTGATCGGGCGATTGGGTCCGGCTGCGCGCTGATCGCGCGCTTGCGTCGACCAGCGTGCGGTCGGCTCGCGCCCGAGTAACGCGGCATCGGCGCAGCTACGATGCGCGCAGAATCCTGAAGGGACGTCGATGCATGCGTGCGGTGCGATGGGCGTGGATCGTGATCGCTTTGCTGGCCGCCGCGCCCGCGCATGCGGATGACGACGTGCCCGCGTTCGATCGCCCGGGACTGGCCTTCGCGAGCGTGACATTGCCGGTCGGCGCCTGGGCGGTCGAGCAAGGTCTGCCGGACGCATCGACCGATCGCGATGCCGGCGTGCGCACCAGCGATGCCATCGCCGATACCTTGTTGCGGCACGGCTTGTTCGATGGCGTCGAGTTGCAGTTGGGAGTCGATACTCGCGGCTGGGAACG
>JAKPAN010000046.1 GCA_029779475.1 Pseudomonadota bacterium | reverse complement strand
AAGCGGGAAAGGTCGGGTAGAGCTGGCGGATCAGCGCGGCGCCCCCCTGACCGAGAAGGTAGCCGACGACCGCACCGGCCAGAGAGAGCATCGCCGCCTCGACGAGAAAGGCGCTGCGGATCGTTGCGCCCGTGGCGCCGAGCGCTTTCAGGAGGCCGATTTCGCTCGTGCGCTGCGTCACCGAAACGAGCATCACGTTCATGACGAGGATGCCGGCGACCGCGAGGCTGATTGCGGCGATGCCGGCGACTGCCAGCGTCAGCGTTCCGAGGAGCTTGTCGAAAGTCGCGAGGACCGCGTCCTGCGTGATCACGGTGACGTCCTCCTCGCCTTCGTGGCGCGACTTGATGATTTCGGTGACCTGCGTTTTCGCCGTCTCGATCGCTTCGCGGTTGGCCGCTTCGACCATGATGCGAAAGAGTGTGTTGCTGTTGAACATCGCCTGCGCGAGCGACACCGGGATGACAACGAGCTCGTCGGTGTTCATGCCGAGGCCTTGACCGGTGGACGCGAAAACGCCGATGACGCGAAAGCGGCGATCGCCGATGCGGATGAGTTCGCCGAGCGCCGGCTGCGAACCGAAAACGTCGGCGCGAACCTTGCCGCCGATCACCGCCTCGGCAGCGCCGCGCCGCCAGTCGCCCTCGGCGAGGAAGCGCCCCTGCGCGAGCGAGAGCCGACGCACTTCCAGAAAGGCGGAATTGGTGCCGGCGACCATCACTTCGCGCAGGCGGCCGCCGTAACTTATCTCGGAGGTGCCGATCGCGAGCGGCACGACGCGATGCACGGCCGAGCCGCGCAGGAGCGCCTGCGCGTCGTCGATCGTGAGGTCGCGCGGCGTGTTGGTGATCGCGTTGCCCGGGTTGAAGCCGCCCGTCTGCGAACGCCCGGGCAGGACGATGACGAGGTTTGTCCCGAGCGAGGAGAACTCGTTGATCACGTAGCGTCGCGCGCCGTCGCCGAGTGCCGTCAGGACGACGACCGCAGCGACGCCGATCGCCATCGCGATGACGAGCAGCGAAGCGC
>JAKPAN010000009.1 GCA_029779475.1 Pseudomonadota bacterium | reverse complement strand
CGCCGAATGCATCGCGACGTCGGCGTGCTTCATCAGTTCGTCGGGGTCGCGACCGTCGTCGGGGAACACGCTGATGCCGATGCTGCACGACACGTTGAACACGTGGCCGGCCGTCCAGACGGGTTCGGCGATCTCGCGCAGCAGTTTCTCGGCGATGTGCGCGGCATCCTCGGCGACGCGCAGGCCGGAGCACGCCACGGCGAACTCGTCGTCGCCGATCCGGGCGACGAGATCGCGGCCGGCGAGCACGGTGTGCAGGCGTCCGCCGAGCCCGATGATCAGGTTGTCGCCGGCGTCGTGGCCGAGCGATTCGTTGACGAGCTTGAAGCGGTCGATGTCGATGAACAGGAAGGCGAGCTTCTCGCCGTGGCGGCGGCTGTCGTCGAGTTCCTTGAGGAGCAGTTCCTTGAGGGCGCGACGGTTGGGCAGGCCGGTCAGCTCGTCGCGGGTCGCGATGTTCTCGGCGCGTGCCTCGGCGCGGCGTGCCTCCGTGACGTTGATCAGCAGGAAGCGCAGGCGCCTACCCGCGCCGCCGTTGGTGATGCGCTGCACGCGGCCGCGCAGCCAGACGGGTTCGCCCTGCGCGCTCATCATCCGCAGCTCGATGGCGCGCTCGACGCCGTCCTCGGCGCATCCGAGGATGAGGTTCATCGCGCCGCCGCGATCGTCCTCGTGGATCGTCTGGTGCCAGAAGCCGGGCTGGTCGCGCCACCACGGCAGTCGGTAGCCGAGCAGGCGTTCGGCGCCGCGCGAGATGTAGTCGATCTCGAGCCCCGGCAGCGTGATCTCGAGCGCGAGGCCGTCGATGGCATCGATCAGGGCTTCGTGAAATCCGACGGTGCGGCGCAGGTCGCTCTCGGCGCGGGTGCGTGCGCGCGCCTCGCGCTCCATCGCGATGAACTGCCGGCGCAGCTCGAGCCGCGCGACGACCTGGTTCGCCAGGATCTCGAGCATCTGCGAGAGCAGCGGCGACAGCGTGCGCGGCGCGTGGTCGATCACGCAGAGCGTGCCGAGCGCGTGGCCGTCGCTGTCGATCAGCGG
>JAKPAN010000332.1 GCA_029779475.1 Pseudomonadota bacterium | reverse complement strand
CGTCGTTCCGGCGCTCGGTGTGGAGCGAGCTCGTCAACATTCCGTATGGCGAGACGATCAGCTACGGCGAACTCGCGCGGCGCATCGGCGATCCGGCCGCGAGCCGCGCGGTCGGCGCCGCGAATGGCGCGAATCCCTTGCCGATCGTCGTGCCTTGCCATCGCGTGATCGGCGCGAGCGGGAAACTCACGGGCTTCGGCGGCGGCTTGCCGGTCAAGCAGTGGCTGCTCGAACACGAACGCGGCGCGCGGCAGGCAAGCCTGATCGCGCATTCGTTCGCGCGTTGATCGACGTTTCGCGTCGTCAGCGGCAGCCGCGCAGCTGATCGAGGACGCGTGCGCGCTCCTGCTTGAGCTGCGCTTCGGTATCGCTGAAAGCGCGGCGCAATTTGCCGTCGAGATCGCCGAGTTGGCCGCGCAGGTACGCGCAGGCCTCGGCGGGTGCCGCGAAATGGCAGGGGTCGACGACTTCGACATACGTTCCGGCGCCGGGTGCGGCACCCAGCGGTCGATGCGGAATGACGTTCGACGGGTGCGAGTCGAGTCCGTCGCGTCCGCCATAGGCTTCGGCGAGGCTTTGGTTGTGCCCGTCGACCATCGTGTACGGCACCCAGTTCACGCGGCCGACGCCGTTGTCGTTCACGTACCGGCTGCCGTCGCCCGCGGTGCAGAGGAAGAACGACGGCGCGGGTGTCCGTGGCGCAGAAGGCGCATTGACCGGCGGCGTCGCGCCCGGCGCCGCGGCGTCCACGACGGCATCGGCTGCGGCTGGCGGGGGCGCCGGTTCCGGCGCAAGGCGAATCCGCGTCTGCTTCTGGCTTTGCGCGCAGGGCGTGTCCTGGAACACCGGCCCGTTGCCTCCGTCGCAGCGATAGACCTCGGCGGCGTCCGCACCAGCGGCGATCGCGAAGGCCAGCGTGGCACCGACAAGATGGTTGAAAATGTTCATGATTCGAGCGCCCATGGCACGCCTCCTGCATGATATTCAAGCGAAGTGTTCATCGGTAGGCGATCTTGACCGTGCATCGCGCGACGACGTTCCGGAACCGCTCCTGGCGCATGGCCTGGCTGGCCATCGGCTTGGCGATCGCGTGCGTCCTGCCGATGCCGTCGCGCGCGGCGGGCGTGCCGATCATCGTCGAACGCTACGATGCGGACATCGGATCGCGCGACGCGGCAGCCGTCCTGCACGGCGATTTCGACGATCGCCTGCGCCCGGAATCCGCGGCGGCCGTAACCCCGCCGCATCGCGACACGACGTGGTATCGCGTGCGCCTGGCCGACGATTGGCTGTCGCCGCACGAGCCGGCGCTGGTGATTTCCGAAGCAAGCGACGTCGTCGTGCGCGTCTACGCGCCGCCCGATTACGTCGACGCCGAATACAGCGTGTATCGCAGCGACGGCAGCCGCGAGCGCGCGCGGCACGTTCTCATCGTGCCGCTGATGAACGGCTGGCGCGCGGCCATGCCGCTGTACCTGCGCGTGGATTCGTCGACCGCGACCACGCACGAGCTCACCGTCACCGACATGGCTGCGGCGCAGGAAGCCGAACTCGCGCAGGCGCGCTTCGACATCGTGTGGCCGATCGCGCAGTTCGCATTGCTGCTTGCCGCGCTCGCCGTGCTGCGTCCGTGGCGCCGGCGCGTGAACCTGTTCTTCTTCGGGCAGACGTTCGGCATCGCGGTGGCGACGATGTACAAGTCCGGCGTCGGTTTCGAATATTGGCCGCTGAGCCTGCTCGCGCCGCTGGGCATCAAGGCGAACGCGCTCGCGGTCGCGGCGGCGATGACCTTCGCGCTCGGCTTCACGCGCGAATTCCTCGAACTCCCGCGCCGTGCGCCTGCACTGGCGATCGCGAACGTCGCGGCGGCGATCTTCTTCGAACTGTTCGCCATCGCCTGCGTGCTGCCGCTGCCGTGGCCGGATTGGCTGCTGATGACGACGCTGGCGACGATGATGCTCTTCGGCATGAGCCTGATCTGGTTCGGCGGCGTGATGAGTTGGCTGCGCGGTCAGCGCAGCGCGAGGTATTTCATCATCGGCTGGACGCCCGTGACGCTGGCCATGATCGTGCGCTCGCTGAGCATGATCCTGCAGATTCCCTCGCCGACGTGGCTGGTCACGATCTTGCCGGCGCTGCTCGTCGCGCTGACGCTGGTATTGCTGCACGCGCTGACGCCTCGTGTACGCGGCTCGTTCGCCGCCGCGGCTGACGAACGCGAGTGCGACGCGCTCACCGGCGCGCTCGCCCGCAGCGCGACGTTCGCGCACCTGCGCGAGGCGTTCGTCGAGGCCCGTTCGCGTCGGCGCCCGTTGTCGATCCTGTCCATCGAAACCTCGGCCACGTTGCGCGAGCGCGCGCTGCCGCACGGACGCGGCGCGGTCGACGCATGCCTGCAGGCGGTCATGGCCTGCCTCGCCGAAGAGTTGCGCAGCGACGACGTCGTAGGCCGTCATGGCGACGACCGCCTGCTCGTGATCCTGCCCGGCATCGACCTCGCCGGCGCGCAGTCGATCGCGCAGCGCGTTACGCGACGCGTCGGCGAATACGCGGTGCACATCGGCGGCGAATGCGTCGCCGTCGCCATCGACGTCGGCGCCGCGAGCCTCGACGACGACATGGTCACGCCCGATGCGCTGATCGCGCGCGCCGATGCCGCGCGCGGCGGCGTGCCGACGTCGAGGTCGGTATCGCTCGCGGACGCGACCTGATCCGTTTCAGCGGCGGCGTTCGACGCCGTTCGGCAAGTCGCGCAATGCTGCGTAGCGTGCGTCGTCGAACAAGGCCGGTTTGCGCAGCCACGCATCGACCATCGCGCTGGCGTCGTTGCCCCAGAACAGCTCGTCGCCGAACGCGAGCGTCGGCACGCCGAACACGCCGCGGGCGATCGCCCGCTCGGTGTTCTCGCGCAGCGTCTGTTTGACGCCGGCGTCGCCGATCGCGGCATTCACGTCGTCGATGCCGAGTCCGCGTGCGACGGCAGCGAGTGCGTCGGCATTCGCCGCATCGCGGCCGTCGCGCCAGACGTGAGCGAAGATCGCCTCGACCGCCATCCACGAACTGCCGCAAGCCACGCACAGCCGCAACGCCGCGAGCGAATTGAACGGATGCGCCGGCGGAAACCGCAATTCGACACCGGCCACGTCCGCCTGCCACTGCACGTGGCGATACGTGAACTCGCGCTTGCCCGCGACTTCCGCGGGGCCGAGCTGCCCGTGATGCGACAGCACCGCGCCGAACACGATCGGCACCGGCGTCACCGCGACGCGTTCGCGCAGGCCGCGCAGGTACGGCAGTTGCAGGTACGCGAACGGGGAGATGAAGTCGAAATACCAAAGGGCTTGCATGATGATGATGTCCCCGCCGCTCAATGCAGCGTCTTGTACACCTGCGGGTCGAACGCATCGACGGCGATCACTTCGTCGCGGGCGTCGCGGGCTTCGTTGAGCAGGTCGTATTCCTCGCCGCTGATGACGCCGGCTTGCACGCCGAGTTCGTCGAGCATGTAGCCGGGCGCGCGGTCGAGCTTGCCGGCGCGCACGGCGTCGCGGAGCTTGGTTTCGATCGGGATCGCGCGCACGGCCTTGTCGAGTGCGGCTTCGAGCGCGCCGAGTCCGGGTTCACCGGCGGGCGGGACGAAGACGTCGGCGGTGAGCGTGCGGCGCGCATCGTTGTTCTCGAGGATGTCGCGCGCGACTTCGCTGCCGAGCGCGTCGGAGGGCGGACGGAAGCGCGCGCCGAGCGGGAAGATCGTCAGCTTGAGCAGGCATGCGACCCAGCGCACGGGCAGATTGTCGAGCACGCCGACGAGCGCTTCCTGGATGCGGTACAGCGCGAGTTCCGTGGCCCAGCGCGCGAGCGCGTAGTTCGGCCGCGTCTTCGGTTCGTCGTGATAGCGCTTGAGCGTGCAGCTGGCGAGATACAGCCACGCGAGTGCGTCGGCGAGGCGGCCCGAGAGCTTTTCGCGGCGCTTGAGCGAGCCGCCGAGCGTGCCCATCGCGGTGTCCGAAAGAATCGTGAACGCGGCGGAGAAGCGCGACAGATGCTGGTAGTAGCGGCCCATGTCGTGCGCGTCGGGCTTGCCGGCGATGCGCGAGCCCGTCCACGCGAGCAGCTTTGCTCGTACGGCGCGGGTGTAGAACAGGTTCAAGTGGCCGAAGATCGCGCGGTCGAAGGCGGCGAGGTCGTTCTTCGCGACCGCGTCGATTTCCTTCTGCACGAACGGATGGCAGCGGATCGCGCCCTGGCCGTAGATCATCATCGTGCGCGTGAGGATGTTCGCGCCTTCGACGGTGATGCCGATCGGCACCGCGTCCCACGCGCGCGCGAGCGTGTTGCGCGGGCCGCGCTGGATCGCGCTGCCGGCGCGGATGTCCATCGCGTCGCTGACGACCTGGCGCATGCTGTCGGTGAGGTAGGCCTTGCAGATGTTGCCGATGACGGCGGGCTTTTCGCCCGCGTCGAGCGCGCCGCAGGTGAGCGTGCGCGCGGCGGTCATGAGGTAGGTAAGGCCGGCGATGCGCGCGAGCGGTTCCTCGATGCCTTCGAAGCGGCCGATCGGCGTGTCGAACTGCTCGCGCACGGTCGCGTACGCGCCGCAGATGCGCGTGCACAGTTGCGAAGCGCCGATCGACAACGCAGGCAGCGAGATCGAGCGGCCCGCGGCGAGCGATTCCATGAGCATGCGCCAGCCGTTGCCGATCTGCGCGCGGCCGCCGATGACGGCGTCGTCGAGCGGCACGAACACGTCCTTGCCGACGATCGGGCCGTTCTGGAATGGCACGCCCATCGGGTCGTGGCGCAGGCCGATCTCGATGCCGGGCGTCGCGCGCGGGATCAGCGCGCAGGTGATGCCGCGATCCTCGACGTCGCCGATGAGCCTGTGCGGATCTTTCAATCGGAACGCGAGGCCGATCAGCGTCGCGACCGGCGCGAGCGTGATGTAGCGCTTCTTCCAGTTCAGGCGCAGGCCGAGCACTTCGACGCCGTCGACGACGCGCTTCTCGACGATGCCTTCCGATTGCGTCGCGGCTGCGTCGGAGCCGGCCTCCGGGCCGGTCAATGCAAAGCACGGAATCTCCTCGCCGCGCGCGAGGCGGTCGAGATGCTTTTTCTTTTGCTCTTCGGTGCCGTAATGCAGAAGCAATTCGCCGGGGCCGAGCGAGTTCGGCACCATGACCGTGACCGCCGCAGTGACCGAGCGGCTCGCGATGCGCGTGACCACGCGCGAATGCGCAATCGCCGAGAAACCGAGGCCGCCGTATTCCTTCGGGATCACCATGCCGAGGAAGCGCTGCTCCTTGATGTACTGCCAGATGTCCGGCGGCAGGTCGCGCTGCTGGTAGACGGCCCAGTCGTCGAGGCGGCGGCACAGTTCCGTCGTCGGGCCGTCGAGGAAGGCTTGCTCATCCTCGCGCAGCGGCGCGGGCGTGAAGGCGAGCAGCTTGTCCCAGTCCGGCATGCCGCCGAACAGGTCGCCGTCCCACCACACGGTGCCGGCTTCGAGCGCGATGCGTTCGGTTGCGCCGAGTTTCGGCAGCACTTTCGCGAAGATCGGCATGACGAAGCGCGAGACAAGTTGCCGTCGCAGCGGCGGCAGTCCGAACAACGCGGCAAGCGCGATCGCGACGATCACGCAGGCCGAGAACAGCGCGTCATGCTGCACGCCGGCGATGCGCCAGCCGAGCAGCCCGATACCGACCGCAGCGACCCAGCCGAGGAAACCGCGGCCGGTGAAGGCGAGCGTTGCGAGCGCAACGAGTGCGACGATGAGCGTGATCCAGGGCATGGGGCTTCCTCGTGGCGCGTTGCGCGGATTATGCAAGGCGCTACCTGTCGCGTCGCTGCATGCGTCGTGCGTCGCGCACGCTCCGGTGCTTCGCCGGGGCGCGCACGTCGTCTAGAATCAGTGGATGAAGAACAAGACCGATATCGTCGACAACTGGCTGCCGCGCTACACCGGCACGCCGCTGGATCAATTCGGCGAGCACATCCTGCTCACCAATTTCGGCCACTACGTCGAGCTGTTCGCGCAGTGGCACGGCGTCGAGGTGAAGGGCCGCGACCGGCCGATGCCGAACGCGACCGCCGACGGCATCACCATGATCAACTTCGGCATGGGCAGCCCGAACGCGGCGACGGTCATGGATCTGCTTTCCGCGATCGCGCCGCAGGCGGCCGTGTTCCTCGGCAAGTGCGGCGGGCTGAAGAAGAAGAACCAGCTCGGCGATTTGATATTGCCGATCGCGGCGATCCGCGGCGAAGGCACCTCGAGCGATTACCTGCTGCCGGAAGTGCCGGCGCTGCCCGCGTTCCAGTTGCAGCGCGCGGTGTCGACGATGATCCGCGACCTCGGCCACGACTACTGGACGGGCACCGTCTACACGACCAACCGCCGCGTCTGGGAGCACGACGCCGCGTTCAAGGACTACCTGCGCAAGACGCGCTGCATGGCCATCGACATGGAAACCGCGACGATCTTCGCCGCCGGCTTCGCCAACCACATCCCGACCGGCGCGCTGCTGCTCGTCTCCGACCAGCCGATGATCCCGGAAGGCGTGAAGACCGAAGCGAGCGACAAGCTCATCACCGCGAACTTCGTCGAGGCGCACATCAAGGTCGGCATCGAAGCGCTCAAGCTTGTGCGCCGCAACGGGCGCAGCGTCAAGCATCTGCGCTTCGAGGATGACAGCGAGGGTTGAGGCTTGGATATTTGTCTGCAGAGTGGGGGCGGACTCAGCCCAACGCTTGAATTAAGCCGCGCCGCGAAGCGACGTCGGTTTGAATGAATTTTTATGTGTTTTCACGGATATCCAAAGCGGACATGAGCGCAGAATTTGCATGATTGAAGTTTGCCAGTTGGTCTTTCAGTTCATAAGCCCACTTGATTCCGTGAAAAAGATTGTTGCGCAACCGGTACACCACAATGAGCAAGGCAGCGACGCTATCAGCAGGATCGACGTTCTCGCCAGATAGCACTGCCCGAACTAACTCCGGGCTGTCTCCGTTGCGTATACGCAGGCCATTGAAGTGAGGGGTCGGTTGGCCATTTGTGAAATAGCGAGCCTTGAAGTGCTCAAGGTGAGTAGAGAACCTTGTTGCGTCCAGAAGGCCCTGAGCTTTCCACTCATGAGAAAGCGCAAGAATTGCGTTTGCACTAGCTCTTGTATGGAGGGCTTTCGCCTCAAACAGACTCCAGAGCAACGCGAAGTGCATAGTCGCGTCTTTCTCCGGCTGGGAAAGCTCGCCGAATCCTGGCGCTCTATGGTTCAGCCAATCAATAGGGCTCATGAACGTCTATTGCCTGAGTAAGCGGTCGCTGCGCCGAGATACACTCAATGGTAGCGCACCTAAGCCGCAGCGGTTCACTTGATCAAATAGTTAGGCGACAACGGCTCATTGGGTGGACGGAAACGCCGCCGCAGTGCGAGCGATACGCCAGCGAACATAGAAATCTTTGATGATTGCATATGCAATTGCGCAACCGATGAAGCTTGGGCCCGTAATTACGTAGTCATGGGTTAGCATGTATGCAAGGATGGCGAGACCAAGAACGAACATGCAGATATAGAACGTGCGTACGCGCGACGTCAGTGGGTACGTAACCTTGGCGCTGCATTTAGGACAGGTTAGTTGTTTGAAGGTAAGAAATGTTGTCTTTGGTTCGCCTGAGAAATGGGTTCCGCATTTCGGGCAAATCGCGTTAATCGTAGACATGCCGATTCCTCTTAGCTCAGTTTTGGCGCCTAACCACAATCAGATCCAGAAAAGGAAGCGTAGCACGGATAATCCAGTAAGGGTGATCGACGGTCAAGGCGCTTTTCGTCGCCGAATCAGCGAGTTGGCGAATCCTTCGGCATCGAAAATCCTGAGCGCTGCCGCGGCATTTCTCGCGAATGAGTGCGTAATGACTTGAGCGCTCGGAAACGCGGGCGTAACGAGGGAAATGGTCGAAGAATTTGTACAGCTTGGACGCGCGAAGCAGCGCGCCTCAACCCGCGCCGGGATTGCGCCGGTGCGCGTGGATCGACATGAGCACGCCGAAGCCGGCTAGCAATGACACCGCCGACGTGCCGCCGTAGCTGACCAGCGGCAGCGGTACGCCGACCACGGGCAGCATGCCGGTGATCATGCCGCCGTTGACCATCACGTAGACGAACAGCGACATGCTGATCGCGCCGGCGAGCAGGCGCGAGTAGGTATCCTTCGCGTTCGCCGCGATCCACAGGCAGCGCGCGATGATGAACACGTAGAGCGCGAGCAGGAGCAGCACGCCGACGAGCCCCCATTCCTCGGCGAACACCGAGAAGATGAAGTCGGTCGTGTGCTCGGGCAAAAATTCCAGCCGCGATTGCGTGCCGTGGTGCCAGCCCTTGCCCCACAAACCGCCCGATCCGACCGCGATCTTCGACTGGATGATGTGCCAGCCGTTGCCGAGCGGATCGGCTTCCGGGTTGAGCAGGGTGAGCACGCGGTTCTTCTGGTAGTCGTGCAGGAAATGCCAGCCGACCGGCACCGCGCCCGCGAACGCGGCGAGCAGCAAACCGATGCGCCACCACGCCAGGCCCGACAGGAAAATGCCGAATGCGCCGCTGCCGGCGACGAGCAGCGCGGTGCCGAGGTCGGGTTGCTTGGCGATGAGGCCGGCGGGTATCGCGATGAGCGCGCCGGCGATGCCGAGCGTCGCCCAACTCGGCGGCAGCGGGCGGCCGTTGAGATACCACGCGATCATCATCGGCATCGTCAGCTTGAGCAGTTCCGACGGCTGGAAGCGCACGACCTTGAGATCGAGCCAGCGGTTCGCGCCGCGGCCTTCGCCGTGGATGACGACGATGACGAGCAGCACGACGCTCGCCGCGTACAACCACGGCGTCCAGTTGCGCAACGACGTCGGCGGAATGCGCGAGATGGCCGCCATCAGCGTCAGGCCGAGCACGAAACGCAGCGCCTGCGAGATGACTTGCCCGCGATCGAGATCGCTCGCGCTGTACAGCGTGCCCAGGCCGATGCCCATGAGCAGCAGCAGTCCGCCGAGCAGCGGCATGTCCAGCCGCGGCTTTCGCCACGCGGCGGAGACGCGGTAACGCAGTTGCGCGATCGCTTCGTCGATCATCGCGCGGCTCCGTCGGCGGATGCGACCGTGCCGATGCGTTGCTGATCGCCAGGCAACCAGGTGTCGAGGACTTTGCGCGCGATCGGCGCGGCGTCGGTGGCGCCGCTGCGGCCCGCTTCGAGTGCGACGACGACCGCGATGCGCGCGTCGTCGGCCGGCGTGAAGCATTCGAACAGCACCTGATGGCGTTCGATCGGGCTCGCGCTGATGCTCGTCCAGGTGTCGTCGGTGCGCGAGTAGCGTTCGGCGGTGCCGGTCTTGCCCGCGATCGTGTACGGAAACCCTTCGCCCATCGTGCGCGCGGTGCCGGCGTCGACGACGGCGATCATGCCGCGCTGCACGGCGAGCCAGTTGGAAGGTTTGTCGATGATGTTGGCCTGATCGGGTGCGAGCGGCAGCACTTGCGGACGCTCGTCGCCGTCGGCCTGCACTGCGCGCAGCAGGTGCGGCGTGCGCGGTACGCCGTGCGCGGCGAACGTCGACACCGCGTTCGCGAGTTGCAGCGGCGTGACTACCCAATAGCCCTGGCCGATGCCGGCGATCACGGTTTCGCCGGGAAACCATGGCTTGTTGAAGCGCGCGCGTTTCCACTCTCGCGACGGCAGCACGCCGCTGCCTTCGCCGAGCAGGTCGATGCCGGTCGGCTGGCCGAAACCGAAGCGGCTCAGGTAACCGCTGAAGCGGTCGATGCCCATGTCCAGCGACACGGAATAAAAATAGGTATTGACCGATTTCGCGATCGCTTCGGTGAGGTTGACGCGCCCGAAACCGCCGCGCACGTCGTCGCGATACGCGCGCGACTGGCCGGGAATGAAGAATTCGCCGGTCGACAGCACCGTGTCTTCGGGCTTGCGCAAGCCGAGTTCAAGGCCAGCGAGGCCGACGAACGGCTTCATCGTCGAACCCGGCGTGTAGGTGCCGCGCAGCAGGCGGTTGAGCAGCGGCTTGTTGTCGGCGTCGAGCAGCGCCTTGTAGTCCGCGCTGGAAATGCCGTTGACGAACAGGTTCGGATCGAAGCTCGGCACGCTCACCATCGCCAGCACTTCGCCGTTGCGCGGATCGAGAACGACCGCCGCGCCGGAGCGGCCCTGGAACGCGGCTTCGGTGACTTCCTGCAGGTGCGAGTCGATCGACAGGTACAGGTTGTCGCCGGGCACGGGCGCGACGCGATCGGGCAGCACGCGCAGCGGACGATGGTCGGCGTTGACCTCGATCTTCTCGTAGCCGACGTGGCCGTGCAGGCGCGCTTCGTAGCTGCGTTCGATGCCGGTCTTGCCGACGTGCGTGGTGCCCGCGTATTCGCCGGCGTCGAGGTTGCCGAGATCGCTTTCGTCGATGCGGCCGACGTAGCCGACCGTGTGCGCGAATTCCTCGCCGAGCGGATAAGAGCGCGTGAGGTACGGTACGACCTCGACGCCGGGAAACGCCCAGCGGTTGATCGAGAACTTCGCGATTTCCTCTTCCGACAGTTTCAGCCGCAGCGGAATGCCTTCGTAGGAACGCTTGCGCTTGCGCAGCGCGTTGAAGCGCGTGATGTCGTCGTCGCTGACCGGCAGCACGTCGGCCAGGCGCGTCACCGTCGCCTGCACGTCGCCGGCCTGTTCTGGCGTGACTTCGAGACGGAACGCGGCGACGTTCTCGGCGAGCAGCACGCCGTTGCGATCGTAGATGAGGCCTCGCGCGGGCGCGAGCGGACGCGTGAGCACGCGGTTCGCGTCCGAGCGCGCGGCGAGTTCTTCGTGCTGGCGTACCTGCAGGAACGAGAAGCGCACACCGAGCACGATCAGGCAGAGCACGATGATGACGAAGCCGGCCAATGCACGTCGGCCGAACAGCGCAGCCTCGAAACGTGCTTCGCCGATCGGCTTGTAGCGCGCGGATCGTTTCAGCGGACGGGAGCGCAGGCGTTTCACGTCGGTCGGTGCCGTTCAATCCGCGCCGCGCTGGCGCAGGCGCAGATTGTCGAGCAGCACGTACAACATCGGCCACGCAAGCGTGCCGGTCAGCGGCGCGATCCAGAATGTCGCCGGCGGCATCGCTTCGCCGGAAAACCCGCGGATCATCAGCGTGACGACGCGATCGTTGAGCAGCAGCGCGAGCACGGCCAGCGTTTGCTGGCCGAGCGGGAAGAAGCGCAGTCGCGAACGGAAACGCAGCACGATGAAGGCGAGCACGACGAGCCGCATCGCCTGTTCGCCGAGCAGTTCGCCGACGAGCAAGTCGCCGACGAGACCGAGCGCGAACGCGAGCCCGAGGCCCATGCGTTCGGGCGCTTCGATCGCCCAATAGAGGACGACGAGGCCGAGCCAGTACGGCTTGAACGGTTCCGCGCCGGGCGGCAACGGCATCAGTTGCAAGAGGAACGCGGCGAGCAGGCTGCCGCTGAACATCCAGTTTTGCAGGCGCGAGCGATTCACGGCGTGTCCTGCGTGGGTGGCGTCAAGTCCGGTGTCGGCGACGCAGGTGCTGCGTCAGGCGACGGCCCGGCGAGTTCCGCGGGCGGCCCGACGACTTCTTGCGGCGCAGGCGGCCCGTACGGCTGCTGCTGTTCCTGCAGCAACAGCACTTCGCCGCTGCGATCGAGCGCGGCGGCGGGCCGCGCAGTCGCGGCGATGAACATGCCTTTGCTGTCGGTGCTCACATCGCCGATGACGCCGACCGGGAATCCCGCGGGAAAGCGTCCACCCAGGCCCGAGGTGAGCAGCTTGTCGCCGCTGCGGATGTCGGCGCTGCGCGGGATGTCGCGCAGGTCGAGCGTGTCCGTCGCGCCGCTGCCGTAGGCGATCGCGCGCAGTCCGGTGCGTTCGATGACGACCGGGATCGCGTGCGTCGGATCGGTGATGAGCATCGCGACCGAAGTGTTCGGCAGCACCTCGACGAGCTGGCCCATGATGCCGTGCGCGTCGATGACCGGCTGGCCGACCTTCGCGCCTTGCGCGGAACCGACGTCGAGCACGATGCGGTGCCGGAACGGATCGAGGTCGACATCGACGAGGCGCGCGAATTGCACCGACAAACCGAGGTTCTTCTGCGCTTCAAGCAAGCCTTTGAGGCGCTCGTTCTGCGCGAGCAGCGCATCGAGCCGGTTCAGGCGTGCCTGCGCGAGCAGCAGTTGTTCGCGCAGCTCGCGGTTTTCGCTGGCGAGCTGATCCTGCGTGACGACCGCGGTGCGCGTCGCGCGCGCGACGTCGGCCGGCAAAGCGGCAAGGCGATACGCCGGTTCGACGACGAGGTTCGCCGTCCGCCGCAGCGTTTGCAGGTAATGCGCGTGGTGGTCGACGACCATCAGCGTGATCGCCAGACCGAGGCAAAGGATCAGGCGCAACGTGCTCGCGCCGCCCTCGGCGAACAGGGTGGCGGCGTTGTCGCGTGCAATGGCCATGGAGCGGGGAATGGGAAATGGGGAAGGGGAAGTCGTCGAGCGGGGCGGATGAAATCGTTACCGCTGTTTCATCATTCCCGATTCCCTGTTCTCCATTCCCGTTTCATTCCGTCGCGAAGAAATCGCTGCCGTGCTGGTCGACGAGTTCGAGCGCGCGGCCGCCGCCGCGGGCGACGCAGGTCAGCGGGTCGTCGGCGACGTGCACGTGCAGGCCGGTTTCCTTGGAAATCAGGCGGTCGAGGTCGCGCAGCAGCGCGCCGCCGCCGGTGAGCACGATGCCGCGTTCGGCGACGTCCGAGCACAGCTCCGGCGGCGTCTGTTCGAGCGCGCTGCGCACCGCGCTGACGATGCCCGACAACGGTTCGTGCAGCGCTTCGAGAATCTCGTTGGAGTTGACCGTGAACATGCGCGGCACGCCTTCGGCGAGGTTGCGGCCGGAGACTTCGATCTCGCGCACTTCCGACTGCGGGAACGCGCAGCCGACTTCGAGCTTGATCTTCTCGGCGGTCGATTCGCCGATCAGTGTGCCGTGGTTGCGGCGCACGTAGTTGATGATCGCCTCGTCGAAGCGGTCGCCGCCGATGCGCACGGACTGCGAGTAGACGACGCCGTTGAGCGAGATCACCGCGACCTCGCTCGTGCCGCCGCCGATGTCGAGCACCATCGAACCGCGCGCCTCGTGCACCGGGATGCCGGCGCCGATCGCCGCGGCCATCGGTTCTTCGATGAGGTAGACGTCGCGCGCACCGGCCGATTCCGCCGATTCCTTGATCGCGCGGCGCTCGACCTGGGTCGAGCCGCACGGCACGCAGACGAGCACGCGCGGGCTCGGGCGGAACATGCGCGCGCGATGCACCTTCTTGATGAACTGCTTGAGCATTTCCTCGGTCATCGTGAAGTCGGCGATGACGCCGTCCTTCATCGGCCGGATCGTGACGATGTTGCCGGGCGTACGGCCGAGCATGCGCTTGGCGTCGGCGCCGACCGCCGCCACCGAACGCGGTCCGCCCGCGCCGCGATCCTGGCGGATCGCGACCACGGAGGGTTCGTTGAGGACGATGCCTTGGCCACGCACGTAGATGAGCGTGTTGGCCGTGCCGAGATCGATCGAGAGATCGTTGGAAAACAGTCCGCGGAGACCTTTGAACATGACGCGGCGCGAGCCTTTGAGAATGCGGGGAAAAGCGCGCAAGTCTAATGACTGCGCACGGTGCGGGCAAGGAAAACGAGGTTAAAAAAGCCTTTTTTCTCGCGGATTTGCGTGCGTCAGCGCACCTGTCTGAACAGGGAGGCGGGCGCTGGCGGGAACCGCGTGCCCGAGCTCGTCGAGCCAGCAGTTCGGTTCCGCGGACGGCCCGGTCGGCTTCGGTCGGCTCGGCAAGTCGGCTAAACTCAGCCGCTTTGCGCGCCGCGCCCGCGGCGCTCCCTCGACACACGCCGGAAATTCTCGATGTCTGCACTGATCTGCGGTTCGCTTGCCTACGACACGATCATGGTCTTCCCGGACCAGTTCAGGAACCACATCCTCCCGGACAAGGTGCACATCCTCAACGTCTCGTTCCTCGTGCCGCGCATGCGCCGCGAGTTCGGCGGCTGCGCGGGCAACATCGCCTACAACCTGAAACTCCTCGGCGACGATCCGATCCCGTTCGGCGCGGTCGGCCAGGACTTCGGCCCGTATCGCGAACATCTGGAGCGTTGCGGCATCCGCCTCGACCACGTGCTCGTCTACGAAGACCTGTTCACGCCGCAGTGCTTCATCACCACGGACATGGACAACAACCAGATCACCGCCTTCCATCCGGGCGCGATGCTCAATTCGCACGAGCACCACGTGAAGGACGTCGAGGGCGTGAGCTTCGGCATCGTTGCGCCGGACAGCCGCGACGGCATGCTCCAGCACGCACGCGAATTCGCGGAGAAGGGCATTCCCTTCATCTTCGACCCGGGGCAGGCGATGCCGCTGTTCAATGGCGAGGAATTCCGCGCCTTCATCGAGCAGGCGGACTACGCGATCGTCAACGACTACGAATCGCAGCTGTTGCAGACGCGCACCGGCTGGAGCGATGCCGAGATCGCCTCGCGCGTGAAGGCCTACATCATCACGCGTGGGCCAAAGGGTTCGACCGTCTACGAGGGCGGCAAGACGCACGCGATCCCGCCCGCGCAGGAACGCCGCATCGTCGATCCGACCGGCTGCGGCGACGCCTATCGCGCCGGCCTCATCTTCGGCCTCACGCGCGGCATGGACTGGCCGACCACGGGCCGCCTCGCCTCGCTCATGGGCACGCTCAAGATCGAGCACCCGGGTACGCAGAACCAGCGTTTCGGCTACGCCGACTTCGCCGACCAGTTCAAGCAGCAGTTCGGCTACGCGCTCGACTGAGCGCGCGGACGATTCCTTCACTTCGACTTTCCGGGAGTTCCCGATGAACCGACTTTCGCAGTCCGCACGCAGCCTGTCCGTCCTCGCCGCGCTGACCGTTTCGCTGAGCGCCTGCGGCCAGTCCGGCCCGTCGGTCGAACTCAAGGGCCAGCGTTTCTCGATCGAAATCGCCGACTCCGACGCCTCGCGCGAACACGGCCTCATGGATCGCACCGAGATGGCCAAGGACCACGGCATGCTGTTCGTGTTCGACGACGACGCGCCGCGCGCGTTCTGGATGAAGAACACCAAGATCCCGCTCGACATGCTGTTCTTCGACGCCGACAAGCATCTCGTCAGCGTGCAGCACGACGTGCAGCCCTGCATTGCCGATCCGTGCCCGGCGTATTCGAGCGGCGCGCCTGCGCGTTACGTGCTCGAACTCAACGCTGGCCAGTCGCGTGCGATCGGCTTGTCGCCCGGCGACGAGATGACGATCAACCGCTGAGCGGTGTCGTCGCGCCGGGGCGGGTCGATGTCGAGCGCAAACGGCAGGCCGCAGCGATACGGCACCAGCCATGCCGCATCGCTCGCGCCACGCTCATCGAGCGGAACGCAGTCGACAGGAACGAAAATGCGCATCGCCTTCTCCATGCTGGACAGGGCGCCATTGAACCGCGCGCTTGTGACGCGCGGCGGTGCGCAGGAGGGCGAAGCGTCGGGATTTTCGTGGCGAAACGCGGGCAATTCGCCGCGTCGCGCAGATCAGATCTCGATCATCTCGAAGTCGGACTTGGTCACGCCGCAATCCGGGCACGTCCAGGTATCGGGCACGTCTTCCCAGCGCGTGCCGGCCGTGATGCCGTCGTCGGGCCAGCCTTCGGCTTCGTTGTAGATGAAGCCGCACACGACACACATGAAGCTGCGCAAGGGCGCGTCGGAAGCGGGAGTCGACATGAAACGGCACGAATCGCGAAGGAAAGGCCTCGTATTCTCGCAGTTCGCCGCCACGCGCGAAAGCGCGACGCACCCATGAGCGCCCGCGCGCGCTTCGCGCTGCGCGGCCTCTACGCGATCAGCGACGGCCCGCGCGGCGATCTGCTCGAAGCCTGCGCCGCCGCGCTCGAAGGCGGCGCGCGCATCCTGCAATACCGCGACAAGACATGCGACGCATTGCGCCGTTTCGACGAAGCACGCGCCTTGCAAGCGCTGTGCGCGCGCTTCGACGTACCGCTCATCGTCAACGACGACGTCGAACTCGCCGCCGCCGTCGGCGCAGCCGGCGTGCATCTCGGCGAGGACGACGGTGATCTCGCGTCCGCACGCGCGCGGCTCGGCGCACGCGCGATCATCGGCGTGTCCTGCTACGACTCGCTCGAACGCGCACGCCATTTCGCCGCAGCCGGCGCGGACTATCTCGCCTTCGGTGCGTTTTTCCCGTCGCCGACCAAGCCGCACGCGCGCCGCGCGACGCTCGATTTGCTGCGCGACGCACGCTCGTTCGGCAAGCCGCTCGTCGCGATCGGCGGCATCACGATCGACAACGCACCGTCGCTGATCGAAGCCGGCGCCGATGGCGTCGCGGTGATTTCGGCGCTGTTCAATGCGCAGGACGTGCGCGCCGCGGCGCAGGCGTTTGCGTCGCTGTTCGATGCGGTGCGTTCGTAAGACAATGCTGCCATTCCATCATCTCCGTCATTCCGGCGAAGGCCGGAATCCATCGTTCTTTTCCGCCACGAAATGGATTCCAGCCTTCGCCGGAATGGCGGCATAAACAGGCGCCACCCATGACCACCAACCACGACCTCTTCCAGCGCGCCCTCGCGCGCATCCCCGGCGGCGTGAATTCGCCGGTACGCGCATTCAAGTCCGTCGGCGGCGAGCCGTTCTTCACGCAGCGCGCGGACGGCGCGTATTTGTGGGATGTCGAAGGCAAGCGCTACATCGACTATGTCGGTTCGTGGGGGCCGATGGTCGTCGGCCACAACCATCCGCACGTGCGCGCGGCGGTCGCGAAAGCCATCGAAAACGGCCTCTCGTTCGGCACGCCCTGCGAAGCGGAAGTGACGATGGCCGAGACGATCACGCGCCTCGTGCCGTCGATCGACGTCGTGCGCATGGTCAACTCCGGTACCGAGGCGACGATGTCGGCGATCCGCCTCGCGCGCGGCGTCACCGGTCGCACGCGCATCGTGAAATTCGAAGGTTGCTACCACGGCCACGGCGACGCGTTCCTCGTCAAGGCCGGCTCGGGCGCGCTCACGCTCGGCGTGCCGACCTCGCCCGGCGTGCCGAAGGCGCTCGCCGATCTCACGCTGACGCTGCCGTACAACGACCTCGATGCCGCGCGCAAACTCTTCGCCGAAAGCGGCGACGACATCGCCGCGCTCATCATCGAACCCGTCGCCGGCAACATGAACTGCATCCTGCCGCGCGAAGGCTATCTCGCCGCGCTGCGCGAACTGTGCACGCAACATGGCGCGCTGCTCATCTTCGACGAAGTGATGACGGGTTTCCGCGTCGCGCTCGGTGGCGCGCAGCAGCTCTACGGCATCACGCCCGACCTGACCACATTCGGCAAGATCATCGGCGGCGGCATGCCGGTCGGCGCGTATGGCGGCCGGCGCGAGATCATGGAGCAGGTCGCACCCGCCGGCCCGATCTACCAGGCCGGCACGCTCAGCGGCAATCCGGTCGCGATGGCCGCGGGTCTGGCGATGCTCGACCTGATCCAGACGCCGCAGTTTTACGACGAACTCGACCGCCGCACGCGCCTGCTCACCGACACGTTCCAAGCGGCGGCGGACGAAGCGGGCGTGCCGCTCACGATCAACCGTGTGTGCGGCATGTTCGGCCTGTTCTTCACGCGCGAAAAAGTCGAAACCTATGCGCAGGCGACCGCGTGCGACGTGGCGATGTTCAAGCGCTTTTTCCACGCCATGCTTGATCGCGGCGTCTATCTCGCGCCGAGCGCGTTCGAGGCCGGTTTCGTCTCGATCGCGCACACCGAGCAGGTCATCGCCGACACGCTCGACGCGGCGCGTGCGTCGTTCGCGGCCGCGCGGTAGCCCATCGGGATCGCCGCCGGGGGCGAGTAGTATCGCGCTTTGCACATGAGGTGCTTTACCCGGTCGCGCGAGCGGCGAGGATGGGCGGGCCGTCATCCCGACGACCTGCCCGGAGCCATCCCATGAAAACGTATTCCATCCCGGCCCTTTGCCTGACGCTGGTGTTCGCGACGACCGCGCCGCTGCACGCGCAAGAGCATCGCGCTGCCGCGGCAACGAAGGCGCCCGTCGCGCCGAAGCTCGATGCGGCATTGCGCGATCTCTGGCAGGGCCACGTGCAGCACACGCGGGCTTACGCGATCGCGGTCAAGGCTGGCGACAAGACCGCAGCGACGAAAGCCGCCGATGACGTCGTCGCCAACGCCAAGCAGATCTCCGACGCCGTCGCTGGTTTCTACGGCGCCGATGCCGGCAAGGCGATGCTCGCGCTGCTCGCCGGGCATTGGGGCGGCGTCAAGGCGATGACCGACGCCGAGAAAGCCGGCGACAAGGCGGCGAGCGCGAAAGCGCTGCAAGACCTCACCGCGAACGCGGGCGAGATCGCCAAATTCCTCTCCGGCGCGAATCCGTACCTGACCGACGATGCCGTGCGCGGCCTGCTCATGGCGCACGTCGCGCATCATCAAGCGCAGATCGGCGAAATCATGCGCGGCGACATGCAGGCGGAAGCCAAGACCTGGACCGCGATGCAGGCGCACATGAACACGATCGCCGACGCGCTCGCGGACGCCCTCGCGAAACAGTTCCCCGCCAAGGCCGCATGAAACGCGCGAGCGCCCTGCGCCAACTCGGTACCACGCAGCAGAAGTTGCTGCGTGCGTTGCTCGCGGCGCCGCAAGGCGCGAGCGTCGAGAGGCTCTGCGACAGTCTCGGCGTCACCCACAATGCGGTCAGGCAACACCTGACCGCGCTGATCGGCGCCGGCTTCGTCGAACGCGGTTTCGCGACGCCGACCGGCGGCCGCCCGCAGATGCGCTACGTGCTGCTGCCTGCCGGACGCGAACTGTTCCCGCGCAATTACGGACTCATCGCGACGGGCCTCATCGAACATCTCTACGCGAGCGCGGGCAAACCCGGCGTGCAAGCGATGCTCGCCACGATCGGCCGCGAACTCGGCGCCGCCGCCGCGAGCCGCATCGACGCTGCGGACGACGACGGCATCGCCGCCGCGCTGGCCGAACAACTCGACGCGCTTGGCTACGAAGCGCTCGCCGTGCGCCGCGACGGCGAGACGCAGGTCGAAGCCTACAACTGCGTGTTCCACGCGCTCGCGAAAGCGCATCCGGACGTCTGCCGTTTCGATCTCGCCTTCATGGAAAGCGCGACGCAGCGGCCGATCCAGCACATGGAATGCCTGCTGCGCGGCGGCCACGCGTGCCGCTTTCGCATCGGCAAGCGCGAGCCCGGCGCGGCGTCCTGATCTTCAGGTCGCAGCGGCGAAATCGCGCAGCGCGCGCGTCAGGCGTTGCAGGCCTTCGGCAAGTTCGGCGTCGGACAGCGTCAAGGGCGGCACGAAGCGCAGCACGTCAGGCCCGGCTTGCAACACGAGCAAGCCATGCGCGGCGGCGTGGTCAAGAATTTCCCCGGCACGGCCCTTGTGCGCATCGGCCAGCACCGCGCCGAGCATGAGGCCGCGACCTCGCACTTGCGCGAATACGTGCAGTTCTTCATTGATCGCCGCGAGGCCGTCGCGCAAGGCCTGCGACTGCCGCGCGACGTTGCCGAGCACGTCGCTCGAGCCGAGCTTGCGCAGCGCCACGCGCGCGACCGCGGCCGCCATCGGATTGCCGCCGAACGTGGTGCCGTGCGCGCCGTATTGCATGACCTGCGCGACCTTCGGCGCGGCCAGCATCGCGCCGATCGGGAAACCGCAGCCGAGCGCCTTGGCGAGCGTGACGATGTCCGGCACGACGCCGTCCTGCGCGTGCGCGAACAGCGTCCCGGTGCGGCCCATGCCACACTGGATTTCGTCGAGCACGAGCAGCGCGCCGTGCGCATCGCACAGCTCGCGGATGCGCGCGATGAAGCCCGGCGCGGCAGGCATGACGCCGCCTTCGCCCTGCACGGGTTCGAGCATGACGGCGGCGACGTCGCCCGGCGCGAACGCGTGTTCGAGGTCGGCGACGTCGTTGAACGTCGCGTAGCGGAAACCCTGCGGCAGCGGTTCGTAGCCTTCCTGGTATTTCGGTTGCGCGGTCGCGGTGACGGTTGCGAGCGTGCGGCCGTGGAACGAGCCGCGGAAAGTCACGATCACGCGTTTTTCAGGCGGCCGACCCTGCGACGCGGCCCACTTGCGCACGAGCTTGATCGCCGCTTCGTTCGCTTCCGCGCCCGAATTGCACAGGAACACGCGTTCGGCGAATCCCGATGCGGCGACGAGTTCTTCCGCAAGCCGCAGCGGCGGCTCGGTGTAGAACACGTTGCTCGAATGCCAGAGCTTGCCGGCTTGTCCAGCCAACGCGGCGAGCAGATCCGGATCGCCGTGGCCGAGCGCATTCACCGCGATACCGGCGCCGAAATCGATGAAATCGCGTCCGTCGCGATCCCACACGCGTGCACCTTTTCCGTGATCGAGCACGACTTCGCGCGGCTTGTAGACGGGCAGCCAGTAACGCGGGCCGAGGGCGAGCAGGTCGGGCGTTGTCATCGCGGCTTCCATCACCAGACTCCCGTGTTTGCCATCGACGCCCACGGTTCCGCCGGCGCCAGCGGATCGCCTTTCTGCAGCAGTTCGACCGAGATCAGATCCGGCGAGCGCACGAAGGCCATGTGGCCGTCGCGCGGCGGGCGGTTGATCGTCACGCCCATCGCGGCGAGATGCGCGCAGGTCGCGTAGATGTCGTCGACGCGGAACGCGAGATGGCCGAAGTTGCGCGCGCTGCCGTAGTCCTCGCCCGGCGATCCGTCGGCAGGCGGCCAGTTGTACGTCAGCTCGATTTCAGCGTCCGGCGTCTCGTCGGCGGCGAGGAAGATGAGGGTGAATTTGCCGGCCTCGTTTTCCTTGCGTCGCATCTCGCGCAGGCCGAGTCCATCGCAGAAGAACTTGAGCGCCGCATCCAGGTCGCGGACGCGGATCATCGTGTGCAGGTATTTCATCTCGACTCGCGGATGGCTTGGATCCCGCCATTTTCGCGCAAGCGCGCCTCGCGTGCAGGCTCAATCCGCGTGGAAGCGCGGCAGCTCGTGGGTAAGTTGCGCGAGGCGTTCGATGGGGTCGGCGAGTTGCAACAGATGTTGCTTTTCTTCGCTGCGAAACGGCAGTTGCTCGGCGAGGCGGAAGCCGACCCAGCTTGCGTCGTCGTAGCGCGCGCGGTCGACGCGTGCGGAGTCGCCGCCGATGCGCTCGAACAGGCGTTCGAGGATCGTCGCGAGCAACGCATATTCCGGCGGCACGGGCATGACCGGTTCGTCGGGCCAGAACTCGACTTCGCCATGCACGAGGCCGTTGTCGCGCACGCGCGTCGTGGCGACGTGGAAGCGCTCGCGGCCTTGCGCGCGGATGCCGAGCAAACCATCGGGCAGCGTGTCGAAATCGCTGATGCGCGCGAGCGTGCCGACCGCCGCGGGCGTCGCCGGTGCGCCGGCTTCCTGGCCGTCGAGAATCAGGCAGACGCCGAAGCCGCGATCGTCGCGTGCGCAGTCGCGCACGAGATCGAGATAGCGGCGCTCGAAGATGCGCAACTGCAATCCGCCGCCGGGGAACAGCACGGTCGAGAGCGGGAACAGCGGGATGTCGACGCGCGTCATGCGGTCGCCCGCGCGCCGCGCGTGTGCGCCACGCTCATGCGCGCGCGGCCGCGAGCGCAGCGGCGAAACGGCGCGGCGCATTCTCGAAACCGCCGTTCGACATGAACACGACGTGGTCGCCGTCGCGCGCTGCGCGCAGCAGGCTTTCGATGAGCGCATCGACGCTCGGGGCTGCTGCGCCGCGTCCGCCGAGCGCATCGACGACTTTCGCTGCGTCCCACGGCAATTCCGGACGTTGCAGGAACACGACCGCATCCGCATCGGCGAGCGACGGCGCGAGTTCGTCGGCGTGCGCGCCCATGCGCATCGAGTTCGAGCGCGGTTCCATGCCAACGAGGATGCGCGCCGCGCCGACTTTCGCGCGCAGGCCGGCGAGCGTGGTCGCGATCGCGGTCGGGTGATGCGCGAAGTCGTCGTAGACGTGCACGCCGCGCGCTTCGCCGACGAGCTCCATGCGGCGTGCGACGTTGCGGAACGTCGCGAGCGCGGCGATGGAATCGGCGACGTCGACGCCGACCGCATTCGCGGCAGCGATCGCGGCAAGCGCATTCATCACGTTGTGGCGGCCGCTGAGAGTCCAGCGCGCTTCGCCGAGTTCGCGGCCTTGGTGCGAAACGGCGAACGCGGAACCATCCGCCGCGAGCAATCGCGCGCGCCAGTCGCCGGCGTCGATGCCGAAGGTTTCCACCGGCGTCCAGCAGCCCATCGCGAGCACTTGCGCGAGGCGTTCGTCTTCCGCGTTGACGACGAGGCGGCCATTGCCGGGCACGATGCGCACGAGGTGGTGGAACTGGCGCTGGATCGCGGCGACGTCGGGGAAGATGTCGGCGTGGTCGTATTCGAGGTTGTTGAGGATCGCGACGCTTGGGCGGTAATGCACGAACTTGCTGCGCTTGTCGAAGAACGCGGTGTCGTATTCGTCGGCTTCGATGACGAAATCGTCGCTGCTGCCCAATCGCGCCGACACGCCGAAATTCGCGGGCACGCCGCCGACGAGGAAGCCCGGATCGCGTCCGGCCGAGTCGAGGATCCACGCGAGCAGCGAGGTTGTCGTCGTCTTGCCGTGCGTGCCCGCGACGGCGAGCACGCGGCGCTGCGCGAGCAGGGTTTCGCCGAGCCATTGCGGGCCGGAGACGTAGCGCAGGCGTGCGTCGAGCAGGTGTTCGATCGCTGCGTTGCCGCGCGACAGCGCATTGCCGACGACGACGAGGTCGGGCGGCGGTTGAAGATGTTCGGCTTTGTAGCCCTGCTTCAACGTGATGCCGAGTTGTTCGAGCTGCGTCGACATGGGCGGATAGACGTTCGCGTCCGAACCTTCGACATCAAGGCGGAGTTCGCGCGCGAGCGCGGCGATGCCGCCCATGAAGGTGCCGCAGATGCCAAGGATGTGCAGTCGCATGAGAAGTGTTCCTTCAATTCGCGCCAAACGCCGCACCCTGCAATGCCATCGATGCGATGAACCAGGTGATCGCCAGCGCAAGCGCAAAACCGGGACGCATGTCGGCGGCGTGGCGCACGATATGCGCGGTCACCGCGATCTGCCAGAGCAGGGTCGCAAACAGCAGCCAGCCGACGATGACCTGCGTCCGCGTGAACGTCGTCGCGGATTCGGGAAACGGGCCGACAAGCAGGAGCAGTCCGCCTTGCAGCAGCGTGAACGCGATGCCCGTGGCGGCGAGCGCGGTCGCCGTCTGCACGAAACGGTTGCGCAGGTCGCGCATCGCGAGCGCAACCCAGCACAGGCCGAACACGACGAGCGAGGACAGCAGCGAACGCGCGAGCGCATTCTCGTCGTCATCGAGCGCGTTGCCGACGACGACGTCGAGCGCCGTGCCGGCTACGAGCAGCGCGACGAGCAGGCCGGGCGAGAATGGCAAGTCCTGCGGATCGCCGCGCAGCAGGCAGAGGTCACGCACCTGCGCGGGCAGCGAGCGCGCGGCGTCGGGCCGGTTCATCGCAAGCCGGGAAAGCGGGGATGCGGAGACGCGTCGCTCAGGCCGCGGCAATCGCAGGCAGCGCCGCGAGCACGCGGCGCGAGACTTCTTCGAGTTCGCCGACGCCGTCGACGCAGCGCAGCTTGCCGATCTTCTCGAAATGGCTGGCCACGGGTTCGGTCTGCTCGGCGTAGACGCGCAGGCGTTCGCGCACGGTTTCGGGCGTGTCGTCGACGCGGCCTTCCTTCGCGGCGCGGCCGGCGATGCGCTCGACGATGAGCTCGCTGGGTACGTCGAGCTTGATGGCGACGTCGAGCGGCTGGCCGAGTTTCGCGAGCAGCGCTTCGAGCGCGGTGCACTGCGCGAGGTTGCGCGGGTAGCCGTCGAGGATGAAGCCGCGCGCGGCATCGGGCTGCGTGAGGCGCTCTTCGAGCATGCCGAGCACGATGTCGTCGGAGACGAGCCGGCCCGCGTCCATGACCGCCTTGGCCTTGAGGCCGAGCGGCGTGCCGGCCTTGACCGCAGCGCGAAGCAGATCGCCAGTGGACACGTGCGGAACGTCCAGTTCCTTCTTGAGGCGCTCAGCCTGCGTGCCCTTGCCCGAACCGGGTGCTCCGAGTAGAACGAGTCGCATGTTGCTCCGTGGCCGCCGCAGCGCTAAATAACGAAGGAATGCCGCGCTGTTCAGCGTCGGCAACGGGCTTTAACGCTAGCGGCTGCCCCGAAACGTGTCAAACCGCCGCCTTTTTTTCGAGAGAACTCCTGCCATGAGCCAAGGCCGACTGCTGTATGCGCAATCGGGCGGCGTCACCGCCGTCATCAACACGACCGCCGCCGCGGTCATCGCCACCGCGCGCGCGCGCAAGGTGCCCGTGCTCGCCGCGAAGAACGGCATCATCGGCGCGCTGCGCGAGGAACTCATCGACACGACCAAGGAAAGCGCCGCCGCGATCAAGGCGATGCGCTGGACGCCCGGTGGCGCGTTCGGCTCGTGCCGCTACAAGCTGAAATCCATCGAGCAGAACCGCGCGCAGTACGAGCGCCTCATCGACGTGTTCAAGGCGCACGACATCCGCTGGTTCCTCTACAACGGCGGCAACGACTCCGCCGACACCGCGCTCAAGATCTCGCAGATTGGCCGCGAACTCGGCTACGCGGTCAACGTGATCGGCGTGCCCAAGACCGTCGACAACGACCTTGCCGTCACCGATTGCTGTCCAGGTTTCGGCTCGGTCGCCAAGTACACGGCGGTGTCGGTGCAGGAGGCGAGCCTCGACGTGGAATCAATGGCCGCGTCGTCGACCAAGGTGTTCATCATCGAAGTCATGGGCCGCCACGCCGGCTGGATCGCCGCCGCCGGCGGGCTCGCGGCGCGCAATGCAGGCGATCCGCCGCACGTGATCCTGTTCCCGGAAATCGCGTTTGACGAAGCCGCGTTTCTCGCGCGCGTGAAGGCGACCGTCGACAAGGTCGGCTACTGCACCGTCGTCGCGTCGGAAGGACTCAAAAACGCGGCCGGGGAATTCCTCGCCGAAGCCGGCACGCGCGACGCGTTCGGCCACGCACAGCTCGGCGGCGTCGCGCCCGTGCTCGCCAATCTCGTCAAGCAGAAGCTCGGCTACAAATACCACTGGGCGCTGCCCGACTACCTGCAACGCTCCGCGCGGCACATCGCCTCGAAGACCGACGCCGACCAGGCCTGGGCGGTCGGCAAGGCCGCGGTCGAATACGCGCTCGCCGGCAAGAACGCGGTCATGCCCGTGATCGTGCGCACGTCGGATTCGCCGTATCGCTGGAAGATCGAACCCGCGCCGCTCGACAAGGTTGCCAACCACGAGAAGAAACTGCCGAAGAGCTTCATCACCCGCGACGGCTACGGCATCACCGCCGCCGCGCGGCGTTATCTCGAACCGCTGATCCGTGGCGAAGATCCGCCGAAATATCTGAAGGACGGCTTGCCGGACTACGTGCGGATGAAGAAGGCGTTGGTGAGGAAGAGGTTGGTGGCGTACTCGGTGGGCGATTGAATGAATTGGGTTCTCGATGGGAGACATGCGGATGGCGATGCGTTTGACGTGGGCGACCTGCCTTATGTTTTGCTCGACAGCCTTCGCCACTGAAGATTCGATCTCCGAGAAAACAGTCGGCATGGAGGCCTTCCTGAGAGACGTCGGCACCTACGGTCTGAGTCAGGAGTGGCCTTCGCTGGTCATCTACAACCGCCAGGGCCTTTGCGCGTATCGCGGCGTTCCTGACGTGAAGTGGGACGCGGTGAATCTGGCCGAGGCGTCCGACAGGAAGGACGCGCAGAAGGGTTGCGATCTCGTCGCCGGCAATGAGGCGGGATCATCGAAGCCGCAGGCGTCGGATCGCCGGTTGGTGCTTTTCTACACGCTGGATGCGCCGTTCTGCGACAACTGCCGCAAGGTCGAGGCCGAATTGCGTCAGTTGCAGGCCGCCGACCCGAAGGGCTGGACGATCCGCGTGACGCGCGTGAATTTCAGCGAGCAATTCAATCCGGTCGCGCCGGCGCAATAACATGCGCAGGCATTTCACGGCAGCGTTGATCTTGCTCGCTGCGGCGATCGCCGTCGCCGTGCCGTTGCTCGTGTGTTTCAGCGCATCGCGCTCGGCGGATGAAGTCCGTCTTTCCGCCGATGGTGGACGCGTTCCCGTAGCGCTCTGGGTCGAGAACGTCATCAAAGGCGTCGATGGTCCGATCGTGCAACGCATGGGCATGCAGCGCTGGCGCGCAAAGACGCTGTCCGGCGATCTCG
>JAKPAN010000326.1 GCA_029779475.1 Pseudomonadota bacterium | reverse complement strand
TGGGGGTTGCAGGGGGCTTGGTTGCCGGGGCGCCGGCTGCACTCGGCACCGCGCGCAAGGGCGTCGACAGTGCGCGCTGGACGGCGTGAAAGACGAACTGGTGAACGGCGCGGCTGTCGCGAAAACGCACCTCGGTCTTCGCCGGATGCACATTGACATCGACTTCGGCCGGATCGAGCTCGACGAAGATGCAGTAAGCCGGGTAGCGGCTGCCGTGCAGCATGTCCTGATACGCCTCGCGCAGCGCGTGCGCGAGGACCTTGTCGCGCACGAAGCGGCCGTTCACGTAGCAGTACTGCGCGTCGCTGCGCGGGCGCGAATGCGCCGGCAGCGCACAGTGGCCATGGACGCGCAGCGTGTGCGCCGCCGCGCCGCCGGTGTCGATGGCGACCGATTCGGCAAGAAAGTCGTTGCCGAGGATCGCGCCGGCGCGCACTTTTCCGTCGCCGGGCGGAAGATGCAGGTTGGCCCTGCCGTTGTGCGTCAGCGAAAAAGCGACCTGGGGATGCGCGAGCGCGATGCGCTTGACGGCGTCGCAGCAGTGCGCGAACTCGGTCGCGTCGGATTTCAGGAATTTGCGCCGTGCCGGCGTGTTGTAATAAAGATCGCGCATTTCAACGACGGTACCAGCGGCAAGCGCTGCCGGCACCGGCGTGTTGCCATTGGCACCGGTCTCGCCCGAGAGCCGCCAGGCGTGGCTCGCGCCCGGGCGGCGGCTGGTCAGCGTGAGGCGCGCGACGGCAGCGATCGAAGCGAGCGCTTCGCCGCGAAAACCGAGCGTTGCCACCTGTTCGAGGTCGGCGAGTGACGCGAACTTTGAGGTGGCGTGGCGAGTGAGAGCGAGCGAGAGCTCGTCCTCCGCGATTCCGCCACCGTCGTCGGAGACGCGAATGAGCTTGACGCCGCCTTCCTCGAGTTCGATCCGGATCGAACGGCTGCCGGAATCGAGCGCGTTTTCGACAAGTTCCTTCAAGACCGACGCCGGCCGTTCGACGACTTCGCCGGCCGCGATCTGGCTGATCAGAAGCTCAGGGAGGAGGCGGATGGCCGCGGATGTGTGGGGCATGCCGCATTATACCGGCCGCGCATCCGGTAAAATCGCGGCTTTGCGCCGAAGACAATGCCAAATTCCACCGCAAAGGGGCGAAGCCGCAAAGGCGACGCA
>JAKPAN010000325.1 GCA_029779475.1 Pseudomonadota bacterium | reverse complement strand
GCTGCATCTTTACGACAGCACGGTGAGCGCGAACCTCGCCGACCATCGCAACAATCCGGGGTTTTCCAGCTACGACATCGGCGGCGCGTTCGTCGCCGTGACCGGCGGCAGCATCACCGGCTCGACGATCGACCACAACATCAGCAACGGACGCGCCGGCGGCGTCGCCGTGTTCAATCCGATCGCCGTCGCCAACAGCACGATTTCGACCAATACCGCGCGCACCGACATCGCTGGCGGCTTGTTCCTGCGCTGGCCCTCGACGCTGCAGCTCGACAGCAGCACGGTCACCGGCAACGTCTCCGCGCTCGACGGCGGCGGCATCTGGCTCAACGCGCCTTACAGCAGCATCCGCAGCAGCATCGTGTCCGGCAATTCCAGCGACATCGGCGATCGCGACAACCGCTACGGCATCGAGCGGGCGGCTGCCGTGGATGGCTCGAACAACATCGTCGGATCCTCCGCGCCGTTGCTGACGCTGCCGGCCGACACGCGCAACGTGAATCCCAAGCTCAAGCCGCTCGCCGACAACGGTGGCGCCACGCGCACGCACGCGCTCTCGCCGGACAGCCCCGCGATCGACGCCGGCAGCAATCCGCTGGGTTTCGGCACCGACCAGCGCGGCGCCACGTTTCCGCGCAGCTACGGAACGGGACCCGACATCGGCGCCTATGAAACGCAAGCGCGGGATTTCGAACCGCCCGCGCCGCCGACGCAGGTGCCGACGCTGTCGCGCACGATGCTCGGCGCGTTGTTCGCAGCGCTTGCGATGCTCGCGTTCCGGAACTCGAAGCGTCGCGACGAAACGCGCACCCGCTGACGCGCGGCATTCCTCACGTACAAGGCGTTTCGCCGCTGCGCGCGGCGCGCCTCACTCCGCCACGTCGTCGAGGAACGTCGCCGTGGGCACGAAGAACAAGTTGCCGGTGACGGCCGTGCTGACGTCGAGCAGGCGATCGTAGTTGCCCGGCGGGACGCCGACGAACATGTTGTCGAGCATCTTCTCGGTGCGCTTCGGCGAGCGCGCGTAGCCGATGAAATACGTGCCGAATTCGCCCCTGCCGAATTCGCCGAACGGCATGTTGGCGCGCACGATCTGCAACTGCTCGCCGTTCTCGACGATGTTGGTCAGCACGTTGTGCGCGTAGGTTTGCTTGGCCGAGTCCTCGAATTCGATGTCGGACAGCTTGTGCCGGCCGATCACGCCTTCTTGGTATTCGACCGTCATCGCCTCCCACTTGCGCAGGTCGTGCAGGTATTTCTGCGTGATCACGTAGCTGCCGCCCGCGAACGTGGCGTCCTCGTCGCCGACGATCGCGGCGGCGGACGCGGCTGCGTCGACCGGGTTCTCGGCGCCGTCGACGAAGCCGAGCAGGTCGCGTTCGTCGAAATACTGGAAGCCATGCACCTCGTCGACGACGGCCACGTCATCGCCGATGCGATCCATGATCGCGCGGGCCATCTCGAAGCAGTAGCCCATCTGCATAGCGCGGATGTGGAACAGCAAGTCGCCCGGCGTCGACACCGCATGATGCACGCCGCGGATCTCGCGAAACGGATGCAGCTCGGCCGGCCGCGGCTGCCCGAACAGGCGATCCCACGCGTCCGAGCCGAAACCCATGATGCACGACAAGCGCGATTCGGCGTTGCGAAAACCCACACCGCGCAGGAGCGAGGACAGGTCGGCGCACAGGCCTTTCACCGCCGCATCGACCTGCGCGCCGGGCTTCAGCGTCACGACGAGGAAAATCGCGGCCTGGGTGAGCTTGGCAGTGACGGGTTGCGGGAGGCTGGGGGGCACGGCGGGTTCTCGCTGAGCGCTGATGGCGCGGAGTGTCGCACAGGGCTCTCACGCGTCGCACACGAACGGACTTGGACAGAAAGAAGGATGACGCGGGGTCGGAAAGATACAAGGATTGCCCGCTCCTTCCCTGGGACTCGGCCGGGTTCTACCCCGAAACCACGGACGGTTGTGAAAGGGAGGTGGACTTCCCCCAGTTCGACAGACAAATCCCAGCCTCACGCCGCGGCGCGATTTTCGAACGCCTCGGGACTGATGCCGCCCAGATGGGTGTGACGGCGAACTCGATTGTAGAAGACCTCGATATAGTCGAAGACGTCGGCGCGCGCCAGGTCGCGGGTCTTGTAGACGCGCCTGCGGATGCGCTCCTTTTTCAGACTGCT
>JAKPAN010000307.1 GCA_029779475.1 Pseudomonadota bacterium | reverse complement strand
CCGCGCGGAACCTCACGGCACCGACGCACCTTGCGGGGGACTTGTTCGACGGGCTTCGCACCCCTCCGTTGCCGGAGACGCACGCCGTCTAAGGCTACCGATGGTCATACATCGGGTTCCACTTCTTGCCTTCCAGACAAGCGGAACAATGACTCACGAAGCGCGAGCTCGTGATGATGATAAACCGTCCAAATTGCTTGGCGGTTCAAATGGATACGGTGTGACGACAGAGCCGCCGGATATTCCCTGCGCGCTCGATCCTCACCCTTGCGGTGTGGTCGAGAGCACTATCCCAACCCACTCGCATTTTGGTGTTGCTTCTTGATGGAACGGCTATGAGCCCCGTCCTGGCTTGTTGCGATCACGAGCTCTCGTGTCGCACTTTCGCTTTCATCGTAGCGCCAAACCGCGCGCGTGGGCAGCACTTGACCGGCGGATTTCGAACGTCTCCGCTACATGCGGAATTCGCGTCCGAGATAGACCTCGCGGACGGCATCGTTGGCGAGGATTTCGGCCGGCGTGCCTTGGGCGAGTACGGCGCCGTCGCTCATGATGTAGGCGCGTTCGCAGATGCCGAGCGTCTCGCGCACGTTGTGGTCGGTGATGAGGATGCCGATATTCCGTTCGCGCAGCTGGCGGATGATGCGCTGGATGTCGACCACCGAGATCGGGTCGATGCCCGCGAACGGTTCGTCGAGCAGCATGTAGCGCGGTTTCGCGGCGAGCGCGCGCGCGATTTCGACGCGACGGCGTTCGCCGCCGGACAAGCTGACGCCTTTCTGCGTGGCGATGTGGCCGATCTGCAGGTCGTCGAGCAGGCATTCCAGTTCCTGCTCGCGGCCTTGCGCGTCGAGGTCGCCGCGCAATTCGAGGATGGCGAGGATGTTGTCGGCGACCGACAGGCGCCGGAACACCGACGCCTCCTGCGGCAGGTAGCCGACGCCGAGCCGCGCGCGCGCATGCATCGGCAACGTCGTCACGTCGGTCTGGTCGATGCGGATCGAGCCTTCGTCGGCGGCGATGAGACCGACGATCATGTAGAACGAAGTCGTCTTGCCGGCGCCGTTCGGGCCGAGCAGGCCGACGATTTCGCCTTGTTTGAGCGAGAACGAGAAATCGCGGACGACGGCGCGTCCGCGGAAGCTCTTGCGCAGGCCGGACGCGCTCAGCATCAGGCGCCGCCGTCCGCATTCTTTTGCGCATCCGCCGCGGGCTTGGCCGGTTTCGCCTTCGGCTGGAGGATGATGTGCACGGGCGCGGTGCCGCTCAGGTTGCCGCTCTCCATCTCGCCGGTTTCGGTGTTGTAGACCATGTGCTCGCCGTGGAACTCGCTGCGGCCCTGGCGCACCACGCTGACGTTGCCGTCGAGCACGGCGACGCTGGTGTCGACGTTGTAATCGATGTTGTCGGCGTTGCTGATGACGAGGTCGCCGTCGTTGCCGATTTCCTCGAGATGCGCGGGCTTGCCGGTGAGGACGACGCGCTGGATCTCGTTGGAAATGTCGTTGCCGCTCGCGTCCTTCGCGCCGTCGGGATGCTGGTGCAGCGTCGCTTGCGCGGCGTTCGCCTTCATCGAACCGCGCACCATGCGCACGTTGCCGGTGAGGACGGTCACGCCCGGCGCTTTCGCCGAACCCTGCGTCGTCTTCTGGTGGTCCGCGCGGATGTCCATCGCCTGGTCGCGATCGCCCGTGCGCGCGAGCGCGCAAGGCGCGGCGAGCAGCGCGGCGAAAACGAGTGCGACGAGGTCAACGCGCGGCCGGGCGGCGCGCGGATTTGGGTTGCAGGATGGCATGAACGTCCGCGAGGAGTTCGAGGGATTTTTCATTGAGATCGCCGCGCATTCCGATGCCGCTGAGTATAGAGCCCGGCTGCGTGATCGTGGCCGGCGTGTCCGTGGCGATCTTCTTGTCCTTCGGCCACGCAGTCATGTCGCTGGTGACGATGTCGACCGGGCCTTGCTGCGCGTCCGCGGCACGATGCAGTTCGACGTGGCCTTGCAGCTTCAAGACGTCGCCGGCCTTGTCCACCCAGGCCGCGTCGGACTTGCCCGTCCACGGCTTTCCCGAGCCGTCGATGAGCAGATAGTCCGGCGTGGTCACGTAGATCGAGCCGTCGGTGTCGCCGCGCCGCGCGAGCGCGGGGCCGCTGACCTGGAACGTGCGGTTGCCTTCCGCGTCGAGCGCGTCGAGCGTGAAATCGGTGAGCGTGTAATCCGAGCGCGGCGGCCCGGCGAAGGTCTGCGCGTTGGTGCGATCGCGTGTCAGCCAGACGAGGTACTGCGTGCCGAGCGCGAGCACGGCAAGAACGGCGACGACGAGCCAGTAGCGACGTTCCATGAAAAGTTCTCAGCGCAGGAACGCGGCGAGTTCGGATTCCGCCTTGCCCTGCGCGGCGAGCAGCAGATCGCAGACTTCGCGCGCGGCGCCGTCGCCGCCCGCGAGCCGCGTGCGCCAATGCGCATGCGCGCGCACCCACGGATGCGCGTTGGCGACCGCGATGGCGAGACCGGCGACGCGCATCGGCGCGAGGTCGGGCAGGTCGTCGCCGGTGTAGGCGACCTGTTCGGGCGACAGGCGCAGCGCCTCGACGAGTTGCGCGAGGCAGGCGCGCTTGTCCTTCTGATCCTGGTAGACGTGGGCGACGCCGAGCTCGGCCATGCGTTCGGTGACGACCTTGCTCAGGCGCGCGGTGATGATCGCGACTTCGATGCCGTTGGCGAGCAGGCGCTTGAAGCCCAGACCATCGTGGACGTGGAAAGCCTTGATCTCGTGGCCGTCGGCTGCGTAGACGAGCTTGCCGTCGGTGAGCACGCCGTCGACGTCGAAGACGGCGAGCTTGATGCGCGCGGCGCGGTCGCGGATGTCGGCGGGCAGATCGGTCGGAAGCATCGGCGAAGGGTCGCGATCGTGGATGGAAGGGAGCGGTGACGCGGGACAGCGGATTCTCGTCCGCCGATTCCCAACCCAGGCTGTCTTGCGCCGGTCGTCAGACCACGCGGGCGCGCAACAAGTCGTGGATATTCAGCGCGCCGACGACGCGGTTGTCGGCGTCGACGACGAGCAGCGCGTGGATCTTGTGCGCTTCCATGAGCTGCGCGGCCTCGACGGCGAGCTTGTCGGCGCCGATCGTCTTCGGCTGCGCGGTCATCAGGCGCGTGACCGGCGTCGTGCGCAGGTCGACATCGCCATCGTCCACGGCGCGGCGCAGGTCGCCGTCGGTGAACACGCCGGCGAGGCGGCCGTCGGCGTCGACGATCGCGGTCATGCCCAAGCCTTTGCGCGTCATCTCGAACAGCGCTTCGCTCATCGAAGCGGCGGCCCCGACCGCAGGAATCTGCTCGCCGGTGTGCATGACGTCGCTGATCTTGAGCAGGAGCTGGCGGCCAAGGCTGCCGGCCGGATGCGAGCGCGCGAAGTCCTCGTCGGTGAAGCCGCGCGCTTCCATGAGCGCGATCGCGAGCGCGTCGCCCATGACCAGCGCCGCGGTCGTGCTGGACGTGGGCGCGAGGTCGAGCGGGCAGGCTTCGGCGGGCACGCTGGTGTCCAGGTGCACGTCGGCCAGGCGCGCCAGCGAGGAGTCGGGATTGCCGGTCATCGCGATCAGCGCGATGCCTTGGCGCTTGATCAGCGGCAGGATCATCAGCAGTTCGTCGGTTTCGCCGGAATTGGACAGCGCCAGCACGACGTCCTTCTGCGTGATCATGCCGAGGTCGCCGTGGCTGGCTTCCGCCGGATGCACGAAGAACGCGGGCGTGCCGGTCGACGCCATCGTCGCGGCGATCTTGCGTGCGATATGGCCGGATTTGCCCATGCCGGAGACGACGACGCGCCCGGCGCACTCGAACATGAGCTGGCAGGCGCGCAGGAAATCCGCGTCGATATGGCCGTGCAGCGCCTCGATCGCGCGCGCTTCGGTCGCGATGACGGCCTGCGCGCTGCGCAAGAGGGCATTGGCGTCGAGCAGCGGATGGCTGATCGCGCGCGCGGCTTGGGTTTGTGCGTTCATGTCGGTGGAAACCAGCGTCGCCGCTGTGCGGAACACGTCCATTTTTCTGCGCCGCCCGAATTTGAGTACCATCGGCGTCCCTCGATTGTAACTTTTTTCCCCGGCGGCCCGTCGCGCCCGGTCGTCCAAGGACGACGCGGACGGCCCGTCCGTCGCAGCCGTGGCCGCGACTTTCCCCAGGAAACGCAGAAAATGGACAGTTCCGTCATCCACCATCTCATTCAGCAGGGCTTGCCCGGCGCACATGTGGACGTGCGCGGCGAGGACGGCGTGCATTTCGAGGCGACCGTGGTCAGCGCCGATTTCGCGGGAAAATTGCCGTTGGCGCGGCACCGCATGGTCTACGCGACGCTCGGCGACCTCATGGGCGGCGCGATCCACGCGCTGTCGCTGCGCACGCTGACGCCGGAAGAAGCCGCGCGCGGCTGATTGTTTTTCCGTGGCGGCACGCGCTGCCACGCACATTGGACACTGGGAGCTTCACCGCATGGAAGGCGGCATCAAACAGGAAACCAACGTGGCAAAAATCCTCATCAACGGCGGCCAGCCGCTCAACGGCGACGTGACCATTTCCGGCGCCAAGAACGCGGTGCTGCCGATCCTCGCGGCGACCCTGCTCGCCGACGGCCCGGTCACGATCGGCAACGTGCCGCATCTGCACGACGTCACCACGACGATGGAACTGCTCGGCCAGATGGGCGTGGAACTCGTCATCGACGAGCGCATGAAAATCCACGTCGATCCGCGCCCGACGCATCGTTATTTCGCGCCGTACGACCTGGTCAAGACGATGCGCGCCTCGATCCTCGTGCTCGGCCCGCTCGTCGCGCGCTTCGGCGAGGCGGTCGTTTCGCTGCCCGGCGGCTGCGCGATCGGTTCGCGCCCGGTCGACCTGCATCTCAAGGGTCTGCAGGCGCTCGGCGCGGAAGTGTCCGTCGAAAACGGCTACATCAAGGCCTACGCCAAGCGCCTCAAGGGCGCGCGCATCAACATGGATCTGGTCACCGTGACCGGCACCGAGAACCTCATGATGGCCGCCGCGCTCGCGCAGGGCACGACGATCATCGAAAACGCCGCGCAGGAACCCGAAGTCGTCGACCTCGCCAACTGCCTCAACGCGATGGGCGCGAAGATCGAAGGCGCCGGCACCGCCACGCTCGTCATCGAAGGCGTCGAACGCATGACCGGCACGAGCTACGACGTGCTGCCCGACCGCATCGAAACCGGCACCTTCCTCGTCGCCGGCGCGATCACCGGCGGCAAGGTCATGGCCAAGCACGCGCGGCCGAAGACGCTCGACGCCGTGCTCGCCAAGCTCGAGGAAGCCGGCGCGCACCTCAACATGGGCGAGGACTGGATCGAACTCGACATGCAGGGCCGCCGTCCGAAGGCGGTCAACGTGACGACTGCGCCCTATCCCGCGTTCCCGACCGATATGCAGGCGCAATTCACCGCGCTCAACTGCGTCGCCGAAGGCGTCGGCATCATCACCGAAACCGTGTTCGAGAACCGTTTCATGCACGCGCTCGAACTGCAGCGCCTCGGCGCCGACATCCAGATCGAAGGCAACAGCGCGATCATCAAGGGCGTGCCGAAGATGTCCGGCGCGCCGATGATGGC
>JAKPAN010000220.1 GCA_029779475.1 Pseudomonadota bacterium | reverse complement strand
AGCTCGATCAGCGCATCGGCGCCGAGTGCGCGCCGCAAGGCGCGCGCGCCGGCGCCGACGACTTCGCCGAGGTCGGCCGCGCCGGCGAGCGATTGCGAGAGCGCCTGCAAGGCCGTGGCGTGGATGTTCGCCGCGCGCAGGCCGAGCACCTGCGCGCGCAGGCGCGAGGCAAGGCGGCCGGCGACCAAGGCCGCGACGAGGAACAGAACCACCGTCGCCACGCCTTGCCGCGCGCTGATGTAGAACGTGTAGCGCGGCTCGATGAAGAAGAAGTCGTAGCTGGCGAAGCACAGCGTCGCCGCGATCACCGCGGCGGTCATCCCGGTGCGCGCGGCAACCAGCACGACCGCGACGATAAACACCATCGACAGGTCGCGCAGACCGAGCCAGCGCTCCGCGAACGCCGCGATCACGGCGGCGGAAACGGCCGTAAAGACGGCCAGCACCGGATGGCTGCGTTCGAGCCATCGAGACAGCTCGCGTGGTGCGCGGCGCGCCTTCGCGCGTGCTTCCGGCGTGCTGACGATGGTGAGTTCGTAGTGCGCGCCGCGCTGGATCAGCTGTTGCGTCAGCGTGTGGTTGAACATGCGCGCGAACGGCCGTTCGCGCGTGCGGCCTATGACGATCGCCGATGCGCCGCTGCGCGCCGCATGGTCGAGCAGGGTGTCGACGATGTTCGAGCCGTGCAGCAGTTCGACTTCGCCGCCGAGCCGGCGCGCCAGCGCGAAGGCGCGATTGAGCTCAAGCTGGCGCGACGCATCGACGTTCGCGCCGGTCTGCACGTTGACCACGCTCCACGGCGCATCGCGGCGTTCGGCGAGCCGGCGCGCGACGCGCACGAGGTATTCGGACTGGCCGCGGCCGTCGATCGCGACAAGCACGCGCCGGCGCAGCGAAGCACCGGGCTGGCCGCGCGCGGTCTGCGTTTCGCGCAGGTCGCTGTCGACGCGATCGGCCGCGGTCTGCATCGCGAGCTCGCGCAGCGCGGCGAGGTTGGACGGCGAGAAGAACGCCTGCAGCGCCTGCGCGGCCTGTTCGGGCACGTAGACCTTGCCCTGCTGCAGGCGCTCGATGAGTTCGCGCGGCGGCAGGTCGACGAGGACGATGTCGCGCAACCGGTCGAACACGATGTCGGGAACGGTCTCGGCGACGCGCAC
>JAKPAN010000186.1 GCA_029779475.1 Pseudomonadota bacterium | reverse complement strand
GAAGGCCGGCCTGCCCGAAGCCTTGCTGTTCGGCATGCTCGCCAAGGAGTCGGGCGGCAAGGTGCACGCGGTGTCGCGCTCGGGCGCGTCGGGGCCGTTGCAGTTCATGTATGCGACGGGTTTGCGTTTCGGCCTGAGCACCGTCGACGGTTTCGACCAGCGTTTCGATCCGCAACTGTCGGCGCGCGCGAACGCGGCCTACATCAAGGAGCAGCTCGCGATCTTCAACAACAACCTCGAACTCGTCATCGGCGCCTACAACGGCGGCGAAGGCGCGATGCAGCGCCGCGCCGGCCGCGGCGAAGCGGCGCTGAGTTTCTGGAGTCCGCAGGTGTATTACGGCGTTTCGCAGGAAACGCGCGAATACGTGCCGATGGTGCTCGCCGCGGCGTGGCTGTTCATGCACCCGGAGCGCTACAACCTCGAATGGCCGAAGCTTGCGACCAAGCCCGGCAGCATCACGCTCAAGCAGCCCGCGTCGATCGCCGAACTCACGGTCTGCCTCGGCCAGGACGGCGGTGCGCCCGACGGCTGGTTCCGCGTGCTGCGCAATCTCAATCCGCAACTCGATCCGCAACACCCCGAACCCGCCGGCGCGAAGCTCGCCGTGCCGTTGCAACTGGAAAAAATCTACGCGCGCGACTGCGCGGTGGGGCGCTGGCAGCACCTCGCCAGCGAGTTGCACGCCGCGACGATTCCCGCGCCGCCGCCGGGTATGCCGACGCAGTCCGCCGTCGCGAAAACGTCGTCGAAGGAGCGCGTCTACGTCGTCAAGAAAGGCGACTCGCTCGCTGCGATCGCGCGCAAGAACGGCAGTTGCAGCGTCCGCGATATCGCCGAGAAGAATGCGCTGCGCGCACCGCACTATCCGGTCAAGCCGGGCCAGGCGCTGCGTCTACCTTCGTGCGCAAGGTAAGGTTTCGCATCGGTCGCCGAAAAAACTTCCCGGAAAAGTTTTTGACGTCGCGCCAGCGATGGCCTGAAGGGTCGCTGCCAAGACAGTTGGCGACAAACGAAAACGCCCGCGCGAGGCGGGCGTTTCGATGATGAATCCGGCGCGAGGGTTCACGCCGCCTCGGCATCTTCCTTCATCCACTGCTTGAGCTGCTCGGCCGGCACGCTTTCCTTGAGCGAGCGCATCGCGCGCATGACCTGCTTGTGCAGATCCTGTTGCTCGGCGTAGGGCGAGTCCTTGGTTTCGTGGAAGGCGACGGTCAGCCACAGCGCGAGACCGCGCAGGCGCACCTGGAGGTTCTCCGACTGCATGCGCTCGAGGCCGATATCGGTGCCGGCGCCCCAGGCGCGGTACTTGTCTTCCGGCGGCGTGCCGTACAGGTGCGGGAATTCGCTCGACGAAGCGGTGTTGAACTCGCGGACGGCGATCGCGGCGAGCTGTCGGCGCACGGGCGGCGTCAGCTGTTCGAGTGCCTTGCCGACCTCGCGCAACTGGCGGCGAAGCTGGATGGCGCGGCTGAGCGCGATGACGCGGGTGACGAGTTGCATGTGGACGAGCTCCCCTTGGCTGCCGGGAGACGAAAGCAGACCGGGATGCCCGTCACATTTCGCCTTTCAGCGTCATATTGTGACCGAAAACCCGGCGCTTCGGAAGCCTAGGCGGAAGCGAAGAAGCGTTTCAGACCCGGCGGTCGCGCCATTCGCCGATCGCTTCGCCCATGCGCACCGCCTGCTGCGGCACCAGCGGCGCGAGTTCGGCGGCGCCGGACGGCAGCAGCACGATCGCCGTCGAGCCCATGTTGAAGCGGCCCATTTCCGCGCCGCGTTCGAGGCGAACGCCGCGTCCGCGCCAGTCCTTGCGCGTGATGCGCGAGGCGTACGGCGGCACTTCGACGCCGCCCCAGACCGTCTCGATGCCGGATACGAGCATCGCGCCGACGAGCACGACCGCGAACGGGCCGTCGTCGCCGTGGAAATGGCAGACGAGACGTTCGTTGCGCGCGAACAGGCGCGGCACCGCGTCGACCGCGAACGGCGCGACACTGAACAGGCGTCCGGGAATGTGCACGGTTTCGACGAGCTCGCCCGCGAGCGGCATGTGCACGCGGTGATAGTCGCGCGGCGAGAGATACACGGTGGCGAAGCGGCCGTTCGCGTAGGGCGCGGCCATGTCCGCATCGCCGAGCAGTTCCGCGGTCGTGAAATCCTGACCTTTGGCCTGGAAGATGCGGCCGCCCGCGATTGCGCCGGCCTGGCTGATGCGGCCGTCGGCGGGGCAGGCGATCGCGTGCGGATCGGCAGGCAGCGGCCGCGCGCCCGGCTTGAGCGCGCGCGTGAAGAACGCGTTGAAGAACGGATACGCGGTCGCGTCCTCGACTTGCGCCTGCGACATGTCGACGTCGTAGGCGGACACGACGCGGCGGATCAGGAAATTCTTCCACGGCGTCCACGTCCAGCGCGTGCCCCAGAGCACGAGGCGCGACAGGAAACGATGCGGCAGCAGGTATTGCAGCGCGACGGAGAGGCGCATCAGCGGCTCCGCGCCAGCGCGTCGAGATCGGCCGCGATCTTCGCCGCGTCGAACGGCGGCCGCAGCAGTCCGACTTCGCGGCCTTGGGGGTCGATGACGACGGCCGACGCGCTGTGGTCGACGGCGTAATTGCCATTGCCGTCGGCCGGCGCTTCGCGCGAATAGACGAGGCCGAGCGCACGCGTCAGCGGCATGAGCGCGTCGTCGCTGCCGGTCGCGGCGACGAAATCCTTGTTGAAGTAGCCGACGTAGCGCGCGAGCTGCTCGGGCGTGTCGCGCGCGGGATCGACCGAGATGAAGTCGAAGCGCAGCTTGTCGCGCGTCGCCGGATCGAGTTTTTTCCAGGCCTGCGCGAACGTCGACAGCGTCGTCGGGCAGACGTCCGGGCAGTTCGTGTAGCCGAAGAACGCGATCGTCCAGCGTCCCGTCCAGTCGGCGCGCGTGAGCTTGGCGCCGTCGCTGCGCGCGAGTTCGAAATCGGGCACTTCGCGCGGACGCGGGAACGGCACCGTCGATTGCAGCGCCGGCAACGCCGGATCGGCCGGCGCGAACGTGCGCATGCCGAGCCACAGGCCGAGACCGGCGGCGAGCGCGGCGATGAGGATGATCCAGTTGGCGGAGATGCGGCCGGACATGCGGGGACGATTCATCCAGCGATTATACGGGCGCGTCGGCCGTGCACCGCGCCTTCGCGCCGCGTCCGCGCCTTATACTTCGCGGCCGTTATTCACCGGATCGCGCGATGACCCAGGAACTTGCCACGATCGTCGACTTCATCCGCTACGGCGCGAGCCGATTCGGCGCGGCCGGCCTCACCTTCGGCCACAGCTACGACAACGCGCTCGACGAGTCGACGCATCTCGTCCTGCATGCGCTGCACCTGCCGCACGACCTGTCGCCGGCTTATGGTTCCGCGCGACTCACCGCCGACGAAAAGCGCGTCGTGTTCGATCTCATCGAACGCCGCATCGCCGAGCACAAGCCGGTCGCGTACCTCACCGGCGAGGCTTGGTTCGCCGGGCTCAAGTTCAAGTCCGACGCGCGCGCGCTGGTGCCGCGCTCGCCGATCGCGGAACTCATCCAATCCGGCTTCGTGCCCTGGCTCGACGAACGCCCGGTCGAGCGCGCGCTCGACCTGTGCACGGGTTCGGGCTGCATCGGCATCGCGATGGCCGCGCACAATCCGGACTGGCGCGTCGATCTCGCCGACATCAGCGACGACGCGCTCTCGCTCGCGCGCGAGAACGTCGAATTCCAGGACGTCGGCGAGCGTGTGCGCGTGATCAAGTCCGACCTGTTCGCGAGCCTCGCGGGCGAGCGCTACGACCTCATCGTCAGCAACCCGCCGTACGTGACCGAGCAGGAATTCGCCGCACTGCCGCCCGAATACAGCCACGAACCGAAGCTAGGCTTGACCGCCGGCGACGACGGACTCGACTTCGCGCTGCGCATCCTCGTTGCCGCGCCGGATCATTTGACCGACGACGGCGTGCTCATCGTCGAAGTCGGTGAAAGCGAACGCGCGCTCGTCGCCGAATTGCCCAACATTCCATTCAACTGGATCGAATTCAACGTGGGTCAGATGGGCGTGTTCCTGCTCGATCGGCGCGAGCTGGTCGAGCATGCGGCGGAGATCCGCCGCGTGGCGAGCGCGCGCAAGTAAACGTTGGCTGCGGAACGTCGATGTCGAGCAATTCATTCGGAAAACTGCTGACCGTCACGACCTTCGGCGAAAGCCACGGCCCGGCGATCGGCTGCGTCGTCGACGGTTGCCCGCCGGGGCTCGCGATCGCGGCGGAAGATTTCCGCACTGACCTCGACCGCCGCGCGACGGGGCGCAGCCGCTACACCTCGCAGCGGCACGAAGCGGACGACGTCGAAATCCTCTCCGGCGTGTACGAAGGCCGCACCACGGGCACGCCGATCGCGCTGCTGATCCGCAACGTCGACCAGCGCTCGAAGGACTACGGCAACATCGTCGAGACCTTCCGCCCCGGCCACGCCGACTACACCTACTGGCAGAAATACGGCATCCGCGATCCGCGCGGCGGCGGGCGCTCGTCCGCGCGCGAGACGACGATGCGCGTCGCCGCAGCCGTCATCGCCAAGAAATGGCTCGCCGAAACATTCGGCATCCGCGTGCGTGGCTATCTCGCGCAGATCGGCGACGTCGTGCCGCGCACGTTCGATTGGAACGCCGTCGAGCAGAACCCGTTCTTCTGGCCCGACGCGGCGATGATCGAGGAACTCGAAATCACCGTGAATGCGTTACGCAAATCCGGTGACTCGGTCGGCGCGCGCGTCACCGTCGTCGCCGACGGCGTGCCGCCGGGTTGGGGCGAGCCGATCTACGGCAAGCTCGACGGCGACCTCGCCGCGGCGCTGATGAGCATCAACGCGGTCAAGGGCGTCGAGATCGGCGACGGTTTCGCCGCCGTCGCGCAGAAGGGCAGCGAACACCGCGACGAGATGACGCCGGAAGGATTCCTGCCGAACCATGCCGGCGGCATCCTCGGCGGCATTTCGAGCGGGCAGGCGATCGTCGCGTCGATCGCGCTCAAGCCGACGTCAAGCATCCTGATTCCCGGTCGCAGCGTGAATCTCGAAGGCGCGCCGACCGAAGTCGTCACCAAAGGCCGCCACGATCCCTGCGTCGGCATCCGCGCGACGCCAATCGCCGAGGCGATGGTCGCGCTCGTGCTCATGGATCACGCGCTGCGCCACCGCGCGCAATGCGGCGACGTCGGCATCGTGCAGCCGCGGATTCCTGGCTCCGTCGAGCGCGCGTGAGATGAATCGCATCGCCGACCGCCCGCGTGCGTTTCCACCGGACGTCGCCATGCCGATCCGTCATTGGCGCGCCAACCGCGCTGGGCGGCATGCTGCGCGATTCCTTTCGACATTCACGAACCGGCTGAAGCAATGAACCAGAACAAGACCTACAACGTGGCGATGGTCGGCGCGACCGGCGCAGTCGGCGAGATGGTGTTGTCGATCCTCAAGGAACGCAATTTCCCGGTCGGCGAACTCGTGCCGCTGGCGAGCGAGCGTTCGGCGGGCGGCAAGGTGTCGTTCGGCAACCGCGAGATCACGGTGAAGAATCTCGCCGACCACGATTTCGACGGCATCGACATCGCGTTCTTCTCGGCCGGCGCGTCGGTCTCGCGCGAGCACGCGCCGCGCGCGGCGAAGGCCGGCGCGGTCGTCATCGACAACACCTCGGAGTTCCGTTATCGCGACGACATTCCGCTGGTCGTCGCCGAGGTCAATCCGCACGCGATCGCCGGCTACGAGAAGCACGGCATCATCGCCAACCCGAACTGCTCGACGATGCAGATGCTCGTCGCGCTCGCGCCGATCCATCGCGCGGCGCACATCGAGCGCATCAACGTCGCGACCTACCAGTCGGTGTCGGGCGCGGGCCGTTCGGGTCTGGAAGAACTCGGCCGGCAGACCGCCGCGCTGCTGAATTTCCAACCCGCCGAGGCGAAGAAGTTCCAGGCGCAGATCGCGTTCAACCTGATCCCGCAGATCGACGACTTCCAGGACAACGGCTACACCAAGGAAGAAATGAAGATGGTCTGGGAGACGCGCAAAATCCTCGAAGACGCGTCGATCCAGGTGAACCCGACCGCGGTGCGCGTGCCTGTGTTCTACGGCCATTCGGAGGCCGTGCACGTGGAGACGCGCGACAAGCTCACCGCAGAAGCGGCGCGCAAGTTGCTTGAAGCCGCGCCCGGCGTCGTCGTCGTCGACGAGCGCAAGCCGGGCGGCTATCCGACGCCGGTGTCGCACGCGGCGGGCAAGGACGATGTCTTCGTCGGCCGCATCCGCGAGGACATCTCGCACCCGCGCGGACTCGACCTGTGGATCGTCTCCGACAACATCCGCAAGGGCGCCGCACTCAACGCCGTGCAGATCGCCGAACTGCTTGTCCGCGACCATCTGTGATGCGTGCCACTGTGCGAAAACGTATTCGTGATGGATAGTTACGAATGTGTTATAAGCCCGTTTCGAGAATACCCGCAGAAACGGGTCATGCAGGTGGGGAGCCCGCTCAGATGAAACGACCGTTGCAACTGTCGCTGGCGATCGCGCTGGCTTTGGCCGGAACGAATGCGTCGGCGCTGGGACTGGGTCCCGTGCGCGTCATGTCCAAGCTCAACCAGCCGCTGCAAGCGGAAATTCCGGTCATCCAGGGCGGCGCGGGCGAGGCGGAAGGCCTGCTCGTCAGCCTCGCCGACCAGGAAGATTTCGAAAAACTCGGCATCAGCCGCAGCAACCTCGGCGTGCCGCTCGAGTTTTCCGTCGCCAAGGACGCCCACGGCCAGACCGTGATCCGCGTGACGAGCAAGGAACCGGTGCGCTCGACGTATCTCGATTTCCTTGTCGAGGCGAACTGGCCGAAAGGCCGCATGCTGCGCGAATACACCGTGCTGCTCGACCCGCCCGTGACCGCGCCGGCCGCTACCGCGCCCGCTCCGGCGGCCGTCGCCGCGGCGCCGGCTGCGTCCGCGCCCGCCAAGCCCGCCGTTTCGCATCCGGCCAAGCCGGCGGCTGAACCGGCGCCGCCCGCCGCCCCGGTCGAGAAGAAACCCATCGCGCACGCGACGCCCGCGCCTGCACCCGCACGCAAGGTCGTCGACGGCGAATATGGCCCGACGAAAGCGGGCGAAACCTTGTCGGCGATCGCGCGCGAAACCCGTCAGGGCGCCGACGTCAACCAGATGATGCTGGCGTTGCTCAAGAGCAATCCCGACGCGTTCTATCGAAACAACATCAACGCGCTCAAGCGCGGCGTGATCCTGCGCGTGCCGAGCGCCGACGAAGTCAAGGCAATCGGCTCGGCCAGCGAAGCGGCGCAACAGGTGCAGGCGCAGGTCGAAGACTGGCGCGGCGGCCGCGCGGCCACGACGCGCGTCGCCAGCGAGGCCGACAAGCCGGCGCCTGCCGCGGCGGGTGCCAAGCCCGCCAAGAGCGCCGCGCCTGCGGTCGCCAAGGCCGGTTCGAAGCGGGGCGACGAACGCCTTGAACTCGTGCCGCCGAAGGCCGGCAAGGACAGCCTCGCGATGGCTGACCGCCCCGGCGCGCCCGGCGCAGGCAGTTCCAGCGCGAACACCGAAGCCTCGCGCGAACTCGCGCGCACTAAGGAAGCGCTCGCCGCGAGCGATCAGGCCAGCGGCGAACTCAAGTCGCGCGTCAAGGATCTCGAGGATCTCAAGTCCAAGAACGAGCGCCTGATCTCGCTCAAGGATTCGGAAATCGCCGAACTCCAGCAAAAGCTCAAGGAGTTGCAGTCCGCGAAGGGCGCGACCGCGCCGGCCAAGCCCGCGGGCGACACAACCGCACCCACCGCCGTCGACAAGAAAGACATCTGGGGCGATCACGCCAAGACGCCCGCGGCGGCAGCGCCCGCGCCTGATGCGAAGCCGGCTGAAACCAAGCCCGCCGACGCCAAGCCGGCGGCACCGGCCGCGTCGATTCCGACCGACCACGCGACCTCGCCGGCAGCGACGCCCGCCGCGGAAACCGCCAAGCCGGCGGCCGCGACGGACAAGCCGGCGACGGCCACGCCGCCCGCGACGACTTCCACGTCGACTACACCCGCGCCGGCAAGCTCGACGCCCGCGTCTTCGGCCACGCCCGCGCCGGCCGCGTCCACGACGCCTGCGCCGACGCCCGCGGAAACCAAGCCGCTCGTCGACCATGCGACCGCGCCCGCCGCGACCACACCTGCGAAACCCGCACCGGCCAAGCCGGCGGCGACGCAGCCGAAATCGCTCGCACAGCCGGCCTGGTACGAAGCCGACTGGGTCAAGCCGGCCGCGATCGGTGGCGCCGTCGTCCTCGCGCTGCTCGGCTTCCTCGGCATGCGCAAGCGCAAGACCGCGGCGGCCGTCGCCACGGGCGCGGGCGCAGCTGCGGCATCGTCGATCGCCGATTCGTTCGGCGAATCGCCGTTCGGCGCAAATGCCGACGCGCGCAACGCGATCGAAGCCGACATCGAAAACCTGCAGGACAAGATCGCTTCCGAGCCGCACAACCTCGGCGCGCATCTCGAACTGCTCAGCATCTTCTACGCCGAGCGCGACGTGCCGCGCTTCGAGGAGGCCGCCGAGCACATGCGCCTGTTCGTCGCCGACCCGCACCAGCCCGAATGGGCCGAGGTGCAGGCGATGGGCGAGGAGTTGTCGCCGCATCATCCGTTGTGGACGCAGCCCGGGCACGATGTTGCCGAGTCGGTTGCCGGGTTCGACGCATCGCATGCCGAAGCGGCCGCGCACACGGACTTCGACGCCGAATCGTTCGCGTTCGACGATCACCATGTAGCCGCCGCCGCGCACGAAACGCACTTCTCGCCGCCCGCCGACGTGGCCGACTTCGGCTTCGGCGTGCCCGCCGCGCATGCGGCCGACGCGGCGCCCGCGCACGCGGCGTTTGACCATTCGTTCGGCTTCGACAGCATTCCGCCGCTGGGGGATACGCAGATGATCGTCGAACCGGAACCCGTTGCACCGCCGTCGCCCGTCGCCGCGCCTGCGCCCACGCCCAGCGAAGATTTCTTCGCCGACGAGGACGCGGTCGGCACCAAGCTCGACCTCGCCAAGGCCTACATGGACATGGGCGATCCCGATGGCGCTCGCTCGATGCTCGAGGAAGTCGTCGCCGAAGGCAGCGACGCGCAGCGCGCTGAGGCGAATCGTCTCATCGCCGAGTTGCGTTGATGCTGTGATGGGGCGTTGGTGATTCGCGGATCCGTGAATCCGCGATCACCTGGACCACTTGAAGGGAGCCGCTGACCCGGCTCCCTTTTTGTTTGCGGCGCCGCATCCCGTACGATCCTGTTCTTCCGAATCACCCTTCGAATCACCGCGCCCATGCGTATCGCACTCGGCATCGAATACGACGGCACCGGTTTCCTCGGCTGGCAGCGCCTCACGCATGGCCGCACCGTGCAGGGCGCGGTGGAAGCCGCGTTGTCGACGGTCGCCGCGCATGCAGTCGAAGTGGCCTGCGCCGGACGCACCGACGCGGGCGTCCACGCGCGCTGTCAGGTCGTGCATTTCGACACCGACGCCGTGCGCAGCGAGCGCGCGTGGACGCTCGGTGCGAATTCGAACCTGCCGCCCGATGTCACCGTGATCTGGGCCAAGCCCGTCGCGGACGATTTCCACGCGCGCTTCGGAGCGCGCGCGCGGCGCTATCGCTACACGATCCTCAATCGCCCCGTGCGCGCCGCGCTCGACGCGCGTTTCGTCGCCTGGGAACGCGTGCCGCTCGATGCGGATGCGATGCATCGCGCCGCGCAATCGCTCATCGGCGAGAACGATTTCAGCGCATTCCGCACCGCGCAATGCCAGGCGAACTCGCCGATGCGCAACGTGCGCGAAATTTCCATCGCGCGCAGCGATGACGTCGTCACCGTCGAGATCGAAGCCAACGCGTTCCTGCACCACATGGTGCGCAACATCGTCGGTTCGCTGCTGCCGATCGGCCGCGGCGAACGGCCAATCGAATGGCTCGCCGAACTGCTGCAGGGACGCGATCGAAAAGTCGCCGGGCCGACCGCGTCCGCGGCCGGACTCGTCTTCCTCGCGCCGCGCTATCCCGCGCAGTGGAACCTGCCCGCGGAAGTCACGCTATGAGCCGCACGCGCATCAAGTTTTGCGGCCTCACGCGCATCGACGACGTGCGTGCGGCGGCCGAACTCGGTGTCGATGCGGTCGGTTTCGTGCTCACGAAAAAAAGCCCGCGCTTCGTCGATCCCGCGCATGCGCGCACGTTGCGCGACGCGTTGCCGCCGTTCGTCAGCGCGGTCGCGCTGTTCATGGACGACGATGCGGCGTGGGTCGAGCACGTGATCTCGACGCTACGGCCGGATTGGCTGCAATTCCACGGCGCGGAACCGGCACCGTTCGCGGAATCCTTCGATCGCCCGTACCTCAAGGCCGTGCCGATGGCGTCTGTTGTTGACGTCGACGCATTCGCGGCCAGCCATCCGCATGCCAGCGGCTTCCTGCTCGACAGCCACACGCTCGGTGCGGCTGGCGGCAGCGGCGAGGCGTTCGACTGGACGCGCGCGCCGCGAAATTTCGCGCGTCCGCTCGTGCTTGCCGGCGGACTCGACGCAGGCAACGTTGCGCAGGCGATCGCAATCGCAAAACCATACGCAGTCGACGTGTCGAGCGGCATCGAATCCGCGCCCGGCATCAAGGACGCCACGAAGATGCGCGCGTTCGTCGACGCCGTGCGCGACGCGTGAGCGCGTTCGCCGCATCGTGGAAACACCGCGTGATCGAACGTCTGCGGCCGATCGCTCGGCATCTTCCAGAAGCGATCAAGCGGCCGCTGCGCGAATGGACGCGCGACGTCGGGCGCGTCTCCCCGAAGCAAGGTTCGCGCGATGCGATCGGCGATGCGGAATACGCAGCGCGCGCCGTCGCGGAGAAAGCGATCTTCGCTGAGCAAGTCGAAGTGCATGATCTGCCGCCGATCTTCCACTACTGGTCGAACCACTGGCTGCGGCCGGAGATGGAGCGGCTCGGGTTTTCGAATCCCGACCAGTTCATCGCGCAATATCTGCAGCGCACCTGCGCCGAACTCGCGCGGCCCGTGCGTTTCGCGAGTCTTGGCTGCGGCAATTGCGACACGGAAATCCGCGTCGCCCGCCTGCTCATCGACAGCGGCGTGCGCGACTTCGTCATCGAATGCGTCGACATCAACGAGGCGATGCTCGAGCGCGGCCGCAAACTCGCCATCGAAGCTGGCGTCGATGCACACATCAAAGCGCGGCAAGGCGACTTCAACCGATGGCGGCCACCACAGTCATACGACGCCATCGTCGCGCACCAAAGCCTGCATCACGTCGTCGAACTGGAGGATCTGTTTTCGGCGATCGCCGACGCGCTCGCGCCGCACGGACGCTTCATCGCCGCTGACATCATTGGCCGCAACGGCCACATGCGCTGGCCGGAGGCGATGGCGATCATCCACGAGTACTGGCGCGAATTGCCGCGCGGCTATCGCTGGAACGTGCAGATGCGCCGTCGCGAAACCCTGCTCGAATACTGGGATTGTTCGACCGAAGGTTTCGAAGGCATCCGTGCGCAGGACATCCTGCCGCTACTCGTCGAACGTTTTGATTTCGAATTTTTCTTCGCGTTCGGCAATCTCATCGATCCCTTCATCGACCGTTCGTTCGGCCCGCATTTCAACGCGGATGCGACATGGGATCGTGACTTCATCGACCGCGTGCACGCGCGCGATGAGGCCGAATTGCGTGCCGGCACGATCACGCCGACGCACGTGCTGGCCGTGATGCGCAAGCGTCCATATCACGGCGAGTGTCGAATCCGCGCTGGGCTTGCGCCCGAATTCTGCGTACGTCGCCCAGATGCTTGAATACGTGCCCGGAGCCGGCTGCGTTATAGTGGCGCCGATGACCCCTTCGATCCGCCAATCCCTGCCACCGTTCGGCCGTTCGCTGCGCCGCTGGCGGCGCGTGCCCGCCGCCGCGATCCGATAACGCGGAAAACCTCGACACGATCGGGGCGATCGATGCGCGACGCGCACGTGCCCAACGATCGAGGCTTCGCGACCGCTCCGTGCGGCGCGAGACACATCGGTTCCGGAGATTCCCATGTCGTTGAAATCCAATCCCGCTGCCGCAGCTGCGGCGATCGACTACACGCACACGCCCGACGCGCGAGGCCGCTTCGGCGACTACGGCGGCTCGTATGTCAGCGAGACGCTGATTGCGCCGCTCGCCGAACTCACCGCCGCCTATGAAAAACTGCGCGTCGATCCAGCCTTCATCGCCGAGTTCGAGCGCGATCTCAAGTACTACGTCGGCCGGCCTTCGCCGATTTATCACGCCGAACGACTGTCAAAAAAGATCGGCGGCGCGCAGATCCTGCTCAAGCGCGAAGACCTCAATCACACTGGCGCGCACAAAATCAACAACACGATCGGTCAGGCGCTCGTCGCGCGGCATATGGGCAAGCGCCGCATCATCGCCGAGACGGGCGCGGGCCAGCATGGCGTCGCGACCGCGACCGTGTGCGCGCGCTTCGGCCTCGACTGCGTCGTCTACATGGGCGCGACCGACATCGAGCGGCAGAAGATCAACGTCTACCGCATGAAACTGCTCGGCGCGGAAGTCGTGCCGGTCACGTCGGGCTCGAAGACGCTCAAGGACGCGCTCAACGAGGCGATGCGCGACTGGGTGACGAACGTGGCGAACACGTTCTACATCATCGGCACCGTCGCCGGGCCGCATCCGTATCCGCAGATGGTGCGCGACTTCAACGCCGTCGTCGGCCGTGAAGCGCGCGCACAGATGTTCGAACAGTTCGGACGTCTACCGGATGTGATCACCGCCTGCGTCGGCGGCGGCTCGAATGCGATCGGCCTGTTCCACGCGTTCCTCAACGATCGCGACGTGCGCATCGTCGGCGCGGAAGCGGCGGGCGACGGCATCGAAACCGGGCGTCACGCCGCGTCGCTCGCGGCGGGCCGTCCCGGCGTGCTGCATGGCAATCGCACGTATGTGCTTTGCGACGACGACGGCCAGATCACCGAAACGCATTCGGTGTCGGCCGGCCTCGACTACCCCGGCGTCGGCCCGGAACACGCATTCCTCAAGGACAGCGGCCGCGCGAGCTACGTCGGCGTTACCGACGAGGAAGCGCTCGCCGCGTTCCATGAACTCGCGCGCACCGAAGGCATTCTCGCCGCGCTCGAATCGAGTCACGCGGTCGCGCAGGCGATCAAGCTTGCGCGCGAATTGCCTAAGGACCAACTCGTCTTGTGCAACCTGTCCGGCCGTGGCGACAAGGACGTGCACACGATCGCCACACGCGAAGGAATCACGCTGTGAACCGCATCGACGCTCGTTTCTCCGAATTGAAGGCGCAGCGCCGCACCGGCCTGATTCCGTTCGTCACCGCCGGCGATCCGCTGCCCGAGGCGACGCCAGCGCTCATGCATGCGCTCGTCGAAGCCGGCGCGGATGTCATCGAACTCGGCGTGCCGTTTTCCGATCCGATGGCCGACGGCCCGGTGATCCAGCACGCGAGCGAACGCGCGCTCGCCAAGCAGGTCGGTCTCGCGATGATCCTCGGCTGGGTGCGCGAATTTCGCCGCCGTGACGAAAACACGCCGATCGTGCTCATGGGCTACATGAACCCGGTCGAGATCCATGGCGCAGAGCGGTTCGCGCGCGAGGCGGTCGAAGCCGGCGTCGACGGCGTGCTGCTCGTCGATTGCCCGATCGAGGAAGCACAGGCCGCCGCGCCGCTACGCGAGGCCGGCCTGCGCCAGATCCTGCTCGCCGCGCCGACCACGGACGGGGCGCGGCTGGCGCGGATCTGCGATGCTGCGGCGGGTTTTCTGTACTATGTCTCGTTTGCCGGCATCACCGGCGCCGACCGCATCCACCTCGACGACGTGCGTGCACGCGTCGCGCAAGTGCGCGAGCAGGCGAAGGTGCCGGTCGCGGTCGGTTTCGGCATCCGCGACGCGGCGTCGGCTCAGGCGATCGGCGCGTTCGCCGACGCCGTCGTCATCGGCAGCGCGCTCGTCGAGCGGCTTGCCGGTGCGGCGACGGAAAGCGAGGTTTGCACGCGTGCGCGCGACTTCCTCATGCCGATCCGCGCGGCGCTGGATGTTGAGAAAAGCGAAGAAGCCTGAACCACGAAGGACACGAAGAACACGAAGAGAATGAGCGAGAGAAAGAACCATCCTGCCTGTTCTTCCTTCGTGTTCTTCGTGCCCTTCGTGTTTCGGTCTTTCGATTCCGATCTCGCAAAGGTCGGACAAGTACGGTAAATCCTGATGAACTGGTTGCAAAAATTGGTCGGCCCGCGCTCGCGCAGCGCTTCCACGAACAAGGGCAAGGTGCCCGAGGGACTTTGGGAAAAGTGCGACAGCTGCGGCGCGGTGCTGTACAAGCCCGAGCTCGAAGCCTCGCTCATGGTCTGCCCAAAATGCGGCCACCATCATGCGATCCGCGCGCGCGCTCGGCTCAACGCGTTCTTCGACGCCGGCAGCACGCAGGACTTGTTCGCGAATCTGGAAGCGATCGACCCGCTCAAGTTCCGCGACTCCAAGAAGTACAAGGATCGCCTCGTCGCCGCGCAGAAGCAGACAGGCGAGAAGGACGCGCTCGTGGCGATGCGCGGCACGCTGAAGTCGCAGCCTGTCGTCGCCTGCGCGTTCGACTTCGCGTTCATGGGCGGCTCGATGGGTTCGGTCGTCGGCGAGAAATTCACGCGCAGCGCCGAACTCGCGCGCGTCGAACGCATGCCGCTCGTGTGCTTTTCCGCGACCGGCGGTGCGCGCATGCAGGAAGGCCTGTTCTCGCTCATGCAGATGGCCAAGACCTCGGCCGCGCTCGCGCGCATGCGCGAAGCCGGCGCGCCGTTCGTGTCGGTGCTCACGCATCCGACCACGGGCGGCGTCTCGGCGAGCCTCGGCATGCTCGGCGACCTCAACGTCGCCGAGCCGAAGGCGCTGATCGGCTTTGCCGGCCCGCGCGTCATCGAGCAGACCGTGCGCGAGACGCTGCCGGAAGGGTTCCAGCGTTCGGAATTCCTGCTCGACCACGGCGCGATCGACCTCATCGTCGACCGCCGCGAAATGCGCGACAAGCTCGCGTCGATGCTGGCGTTGCTCGCCAAGCGACCGAAGGTCGCGTAGTCGAAAAAGACGAAGCCACATCCCGGCTTCGTCCTTTCGCATCCGCTGCGCGCATCAGGTGATGCGCCACAACCTCCGCGCTTCCTCCGCGATCACGTCCGGGAATTCTTCCGGGAAGAACAGTTTGCCTTCGGACACGCGGCGAATGCCGTGCGAGCGCGGATAGAGTTTGTCGAGATAATCCGCGTCGGAGGCCTTGAAGATGTCGTCCGACATGCCCCAGACGATGCGCACCGGAACGCTGCTGCGCTTGAGCGTCGCCTCGATGCCGGCAAGCGGATTCGGCATCAGCGCAAGATGGAAAGCGTGGTATTGCGCGCGCCGCAGCGGCGAGGACACGAGCTGCGTCGCGTAGGTCGCGATCGTCTCGTCGGCGAGCCGATCGGGAAACGCGTAGACGGCCTTACCGAATGTCGCGCGTGCGTTGTCGGAATCGACAATCCAGTTCGCCGTCGCGTCTGCGAGCGTGCCCGCGCGCGCCATCGCGATCGCCGGTTCCACTTTCGGCGGCGGACTATCCGGTTCTACATCGCAGTTGGCGAGCAGCAAGCTGCGCACGCGCTGTGGATGATGCGCGGCGAGCAACTGCGCGACGGCACCGCCGCTGTCGCTGGCAACGATGTCGGTCTGGTCGATCCTGAGCGCGTCGAGCAGCGCGACGATCATTGCCGCCTGGTCGGATGCGGCGAGCGCTTGGCCCTGCGGGATCTGCGAATACCCCAGTCCCATGAAGTCCGGTGCGACGCAGCGTCGATACGGCGCGAGACGCTCGATCGCGCCGCGCCACTGGAAGCCGTTGAGCGGCGCGCCGTGCAGGAACAAGGCGGCGTCGCCGCGGCCGCGTTCGACATGGGCGATGCGACCGAACGGCGTCGTCGCGTAACGGCGCATCGCGTGGAACATCGCCGCGTCGATCGGCGCGTTGTTGTTCGATGCGCCGCTCGCGGCGTCGCGCAGGTTCGCGCGCGGCGCGCACGCAGCGGCTGCGCCGGCGGCGAGCGTGGCGCCGGCCAGTTGCAGGAAGTGTCGTCGATGCAATGCGGCTTCTCCGTTTCGGCGTGGACGGCGCACATGCTCGCGTTTGCGCGTCGCCCCCGCGCGCACGAACGGATGCGCGGCAGCACGAACGGACGATTCGCACTTGCGCGCGCGCCGGTCACGGTGAACGATGGCGCCATGAGCGATCGTCCCGCCTGTTATCCCGAACCGTCCGTCGTGTCGGCGGCGGCGCGATTGCCGTTGCTCGACGTGCTCACCTCGCCGGTGCCGCAAGGCCGCTTCGATTCGCCGATCGACGATCGCCACGTGCTTTGCCTGCATCTCGGTGCGCCGGTGCCGGTGTCGTATCGCGCCGGGTGCGTCGAACGCGGCGGCACGCGTTTGCATGGCCAGTTCTGCGTCGTGCCCGCGGGTTCGTCGACGCGCTGGACGCTGTCGCAGCCGGCGACGTCGCTGCTGTTGCGTCTTGCGCCATCATCGTTGCGCGAAAGCGCCGAGGCGATCGGCGTCGGCGCTTCGGACATCGACCTCGCGCCCGCGATCCACATCCGCGACGCGCAGGTCGAGCGCATCGGCTGGATGATGCAGGCCGAGGATCACGACGCCTATCCGGGCGGTCGCTTGTTCGCCGACAGTCTCGCCACCGCGCTCGCCGCGCGGTTGCTGTCGATGCAGGCGCGGCCTGCGGCGCAGCCGGAACGCGCGTTGCCGGCATGGCGCTTGCGTCGCGTCGTCGAATACGTCGAGGTGCATCTAGACGCGGATTTGCGGCTTGCCGAACTCGCGGAAGTCGCAGGATTCAGCCCTTCGCATTTCAAGGCGATGTTCAAACAGGCGACCGGCGTGCCCGTGCACCGTTTCGTGCTCGAACGGCGCGTCGAACGCGCTCGCGACCGCCTGCTCGAAGGTGGCGCGAGCGTCACCGACGTCGCGCTCGAAACCGGATTCGCGCACGCGAGCCATCTCGCGCGCTGCATGCAGCGTTTGCTCGGCACGAGCCCGTCGAAAGTCGCCGCGATGGCGCCGCGGCGGCGCCGATCGCGTTGATCAGCGCGCGGCAATGTCCTGGCTGCACACGAAACGGATCGCATCGAGGCGCGGCGCCGCGGTCGCGAGCGCTTCGCGCAAGGCTTCGAGTTCGGCGTCGGTCGCGGCGATTTCCTCCGGTCGCACCGACGGATTGACCTCGGCCAACGCGACGAGGCGCGCGCGGTGCGCGCCGAGCTCGCGTTCGACGGCGGCGAGCGCGTCGCCGATCTCGGTGGCGGCGACACGGCGTGCCTCGGTTTCGCAGGCGGCGAGCATCGGTGGCACGAGCGTGGCGAGCAGCGGGCGGTACTTCGCGGCGTCGAGCGGTTGTTCCTTCGCACGCGACAGGCTCGCAGCGTCTGCGATGTAATCGGTGCGCGGATTCAGCCGTGTATCGACGGTCGTGCGGATCGGCAGCGGCGGCAGGAAACGGCCGACATTGAGCGCGCGATCGGCGACGCATTCGAGCGCGAACACGCATTCGAGCAGCGCCGTGCGCGGCGGCAGCGCGGCATCGACGAGCACCGACGCGTTGCCTTGCTCGCTTTCGAGCAGCAGGTCGAGCGCGCCGAGCACGAGCGGGTGATCGAGCCGCAGCAGCGGCAATTCCTCGCGCGCGAGCGCGGTGGCGCGATCGAACGTGACCTGCTGCGGGCCGTCCTTGAGGCCGGGCAGGCCGTCGGTGGAAAGATATTCCGGATCGAGCACGACGCTGCGTGGCGAGGTTTCCTCGTTGTCGACGCCGAACTGCTCGAACAGCGCGAGCATGAAATCGTCGGCTGAGACGTCTTCGTCCTGCGCGCGCAATGCGTCGGCCAGCGCGTGGTCGCGCGCCTGGCGTTCGCTGGCGAGTTCGAGCAGGCGATCGCGGCCGCTCTGCACGAGCGCGGACAGTTCGCGATGCGCGGCCGCGGTGTCGGCGACGAGCGCGTCGAGTTCGGCGTCGGCATCCTCGCCGCCGCGCGCATGCGCTTGCGCGAGTTCGCGCAGGCGCGTGCCGAAGCGACGCAGGATTTCGCGGCCGTCGGACGGACTCGTGCGCAGCGCATCGAGGCCTTCGTCGTACCAGCGCAGCAACGCATGTTGGGCGCTGCCCGCAAAGGCGGCGGCGTGAATCTCGATGTCGTGGCGCTGGCCGATGCGGTCGAGTCGGCCGATGCGCTGCTCAAGCAGGTCCGGATCGTGCGGCAAATCCCACAGGATGAGTCGATGCGCGAACTGGAAATTGCGGCCTTCCGAGCCGATTTCCGAACACAAGAGCACGCGCGCGCCGTCCGCGTCGGCGAAGAACGCCGCGTTGCGGTCGCGCTGCAGAATGCTCATGCCTTCGTGGAAGCGCGCGATCTTCGCGCCGCTGCGCGTGCGCAAGGCATCTTCGAGCGCGAGCACTTTCGCCTGCGTGCGGCAGATCAGCAGCAACTTGTCGACGGCGTGCTTTTCGATGAGCGCGACGAGCCAGGGCAGGCGCGGGTCGTTCGCGTAGTCGATCTCGCCCGCGGGCGGATGCGCCTGGGCGTCGGCATGGAATTCGGCGAGCAGGTCTTCGCGTTGCGTGCCGTCGAGCGCGTCCGCGTCGAGCATGTCGATGCGCGAGACGCGGCGCGGGAAGCCGCCGATTTGCGCGCGGCGGTTGCGGAACATGACGCGGCCGGTGCCGTGGCGGTCGATGAGCGCGTCGATGAGCGCGGATGCGTTCCGCGCGCGATCGTCGTCGTAGCGCGCGAGCAGGTCGCCGAGTTCGGCATCGCTCGCGAAACGCTGGGCGAGGAAAGCGCGATCGTCGGCATCGAGTGGCTGCGTGTCGAGCAGGCGTTCGGCGATCGCGGACAGTCGTGCGTAACCGTCGCTCTCCGCGACGAAGGCGTCGAGGTCGGTGTAGCGTGCCGGATCGAGCAAGCGCAGCCGCGCGAAATGGCCGCTGCGGCCGAGCTGCTGCGGCGTCGCGGTAAGCAGGATGAGTCCCGGTGCGCGCTGCGCGAGGCCTTCGACGAGCGCATAGGCGGCGCTCGCGTGGTCGGGCGACCATTCCAAGTGATGCGCTTCGTCGACGACGACGAGATCCCAATCCGCGGCGGCGACTTGCGCAGCGCGTTTCGCGTCGCCAGCGAGCCAGGCGACGTCGGCGATCACGCACTGTTCGTCCTCGAACGGATTGCGTGATTCGTCGGCGATCTCGATCGCCTCGCAGCGTTCCTCGTCGAACAGCGCGAACGGCAGGTTGAAGCGACGCAACAGTTCGACGAACCACTGCGCGGTGAGGCTCGCGGGTGCGAGCACGAGTACGCGCGTCGCGCGGCCGCTGGCGAGCTGGCGCGCGAGGATCATGCCGGCTTCGATGGTCTTGCCCAGGCCCACTTCGTCGGCGAGCAGCGCACGCGGCGGGCGCCGTTCGGCGACGATGCCGGCGACGCGCAACTGGTGCGCGATGAGGTCGATGCGCGCGCTGGCCAATCCCCACGCGGGCGAGCGCATCGCAGCGGCGCGGCGCGCGAGCGCCTGCGCGCGGAAGTCGAAGCGATGCGGCGCGTCGACGCGCGTCGAGAGCAGGCGTTCGTCGGCGCGCGACAGCGGCTGCGTGTCGTCGAGTTCGGCCTCGACGAGTGCACGCTCGCCGGCGTGGTAGGTGAACAGGCCATCCGCTTCGCTGATGCGTTCGATCGCGAAGTTCTGCTTCTGCCCGGAAATCTTCTGGCCGACGCGGAACTGCGCGCGCGACAGCGGCGCCGCATGCGCGGCGTAGAGGCGCAGCACGCCGGCGGTCGCGAACAGCACCTGCACGGTGCGGCCATCGATGCGCACGACGGTGCCGAGGCCGAGTTCGGGTTCTGCGTTGGAGATCCAGCGTTGGCCGGGGATGAATGCCATGAGGGGAACGCGTGAAAAAGTGGGCCGCGATTATCCGCCCGCAGCGCGTTCCGGGAAAGGAATGCCGCGTTCCATCATCGCATTGGCGTCTCGAGCGAACGCACGGCGCGACATGTGCACCCGAAAACCCGCGATGCGCCGTTGCAGCGCATCGCGGACCGTGGCGATCAGGGGCCGGCGACGCCCGTGGC
>JAKPAN010000185.1 GCA_029779475.1 Pseudomonadota bacterium | reverse complement strand
TCCTGCGGAAATTCGTCCGAACGTCCGAAAGTGCTGGCTTGCGATGTTCAATAGCCCAGCAATCGCATCGCGATCAGCACGCAGATGCCGCAGATCAGCGCGAGCACGACGAGTTTGATGCGCATCGACGTGCGGCGATGCGTGGTCTGGTCGCCCGCGCCGCGCGCAGCGGCGAGTTCGTCGGCGAAGCGCGTGGCGGGTTCGATGCCGGCCTCGCGCAGCAGCTTGCGCGCGAGCGTCTGGTCTTCGGAGCGCACGACGGACACGTGCGGCCAGCTGTCGCGGTCGCCGCGTTCGGAGTACGAGAAGCGCTTCCAGTCCGCGCCCTGGTAGGCGCGGCGGTTGCCGATCGAGGTCTGGATGCCGTTCTCGGCCATGAGCGCGACGACGCGTTCGATGTTCTCCATGCGCGGCGAGGTGTATATCTGGCGCATCTCGGCTCCTATGCCGCGCCGTTGCGCACGCGCACGAGGCCTTCCTGCGCGGTCGATGCGACGAGGCGGCCGTCTTCGCTGTAGATCATGCCGCGCGCCAGGCCACGTGCGCCTTGCGCAGTCGGGCTGTCGCAGGAATACAGCAGCCATTCGTCGACGCGGAACGGGCGATGGAACCACATGGCGTGGTCGAGGCTCGCGACCTGCACGTTGCGCTGGAGGAACGAGATGCCGTGCGGCAGCATCGTCGTGCCGATCAGGTGGAAGTCCGACGAGTAGGCGAGCAGCGCGCGCTGCAGCGGCGGATCGTCGGGCACGCGTTCGGTGAGGCGGAACCAGACGTGCTGGAACGGCGGCCGCTTGGTCGGGCTGAGTTCGTCGCGCGGGTAGACGTGGCGGAACTCGAATGGGCCGGAACGGCCGAACCAGCGTTGCAGCTTCGTCGGCAGTTTGTCGAAGACTTCCGGCGGCAACGGATCGGCGGGTTTCACGTCTTCAGGCGCAGGTACGCTCGGCATCGGCAATTGGTGCTCGAGGCCCGTTTCCTCGGTTTGGAACGAGGCGGAGAAGTTGAAGATCGGCTGGCCGTGCTGGATCGCGGTGACGCGGCGCACGGAAAAGCTGCCGCCGTCGCGCGTGCGCTCGACGCTGTAGACGATCGGGTGCTCGATATCGCCGGCGCGCAGGAAATAGGCGTGCAGCGAATGCGCGGCGCGGTCGCCCTCGACGGTCTGCTGCGCGGCCGACAGCGCCTGGCCGAGCACCTGTCCGCCGAACACGTAGCGCGTGCCGATGTCGCGGCTCTGGCCGCGGAACAGGTTGTCCTCGAGGCGCTCGAGCCGGAGCAGCGACAGCAGTTCTTCGACAGCAGAAGTCATCGTGGAAAAGGCAGCGGAAAGGCGCGTCAGTATAGCGGTGGCGGGCGGCGATTCCGTCAGTGCGCGTCGGGATCGAAGCGCGCGAGATCGTTGCCTTCAAGCACCTCGTTCCACGGGAACAGTGGGCCGGGATCCTGGCGTCGCCGCAGCTGGATCGACGGGTCGTCCTTGGCCGGTTCGAGCCGCTTGTCGAGGTCTTCGTGGCCGGCGATCCAGCGCAGATTCGGCAGGTCGTGCTTCAGTTGCGCGAGCAATGCGCGCAGCGAATCGATCTGCGCCTTCGTGTACGGCACGGTGAACGCCTGGTAGCGGCTGTCACCCCAATGCGGATAGCGGCCGATGTTGGACATCTCGATGCCGATCGAGCGCGGGTTGTAGCCGAAGGTGTGGTTGGCCACGCGCGTGTCGGCGACGAAGCGGTAGACCTTGCCGTCGATGTCGACGTAGTAATGCCCGCTGTTGCCGGTCTGCGTGCCTTCGTAGTGGATGCGCTCGCCGAATTCGCGCGTCATCGCCATGTCGGGCAATTCCGTGCAGTGGATGACGACGAGGTCGATCGCCGACACCGGCCGCGCGGCGAGGCGCGATTCGTAGGGCAGGGGCCAATCGGTGATGGCGAGGGCGGGCATGGAAAACTCGGGAGATGGGCGGGATCTGATCGAGGCGGAAGGCTACAGGTTTTCGCGCGTCCGACGTAGCGCGCATCGTCGCGGCACGGGGCACCGGCTATGCTTCCGCCATTCTTCGATCCCGGTTTTCCCATGAAAGGCACTGTCATCCTCTCGCACGGCCTCGAAAGCGGGCCGCAGGCGACCAAGGTCAGCGCGCTCGCCGAGGTCTGCGCCGCGCTCGGCTGGGCCAGCGTGCGGCCCGACTACCGCGACATCGACGCACGCCGCAATCCGCGCGACATCGACCTGCGCGTCGCGCGCGCGCTCGAACACGCGCCTGCGCAAGGCCGCGTCGTTTTCGCCGGGTCGAGCATGGGCGCGTTCACGTCGGGCCTCGCTTCGATCGAACGCGCGAGCGACGGCGTGTTCCTGCTCGCGTTGCCGGTCGGCATTCCCGGCTACTCGCGGCCTTTCGAAGCCGCGGCGGTGCCGATCACGCTCGTACATGGCTGGCGCGACGACATCTGTCCGGTCGACGCCGTGATCGAATTCGCGCGACAGCGTCCGGCGACGCTGCATCTCGTCGACGACGACCATCGCCTCGGCGCGCACGTCGAAACCTGCGCGAACCTCTTCGCGCAATTCCTTGCAGGACTCCACTGACGTGCCCGCATTCTTCGCGACCTGCCCGAAAGGCATGGAATACCTGTTGCGCGACGAGCTGCGCGCGCTCGGCGCGGACGACGCGCGCGAAGCGCTTGCCGGCGTGCATTTCGGCGGCGACATCGCGCTCGCGTATCGCGCCTGCCTATGGTCGCGGTTGGCCAGCCGCATCCTGCTCGCGCTCGCCGAGTTCGATGCGGCCGACGCCGATGCGCTGTATGCGGGCGCGCAATCGATCGACTGGGCCGAGCATCTCGACGTTGCCGGCACGTTCGCCGTCGATGCGGTCGGCGGCGGCAGCGCATTGCGCCATTCGCAGTACGTCGCTCTGCGCGTCAAGGACGCGATCGTCGACCAGTTCCGCGAACGCTGCGGCGAACGGCCGAATGTCGACGTCGCGCAACCGTCGATCCGCGTCAACGTGCATCTGCACAAGGGCCGCGCGGGCATCGCGCTCGATCTCGCCGGCACGCCGCTGCACCGGCGCGGCTGGCGGCAAGGCACGGGCGAGGCGCCGCTCAAGGAAAACCTCGCCGCCGCGATCCTGCTGCGTTCCGACTGGCCGCGCATCGCGCGCGAAGGCGGCGCGCTCGTCGATCCGATGTGCGGTTCGGCGACGCTGCTTGTCGAAGGCGCGCTGATGGCGGCGGACGTCGCGCCCGGCCTGCGCCGCGACTATTTCGGTTTCCTGGGTTGGCGCGGACATGACGCGTCCATGTGGCAAGCCCTGCGCGACGAAGCCGATGCGCGCGCGCAGGCGGGTTTGCGCGCGTTGCAGCCGGTGTTCTTCGGCTTCGACAGCGATCCGCGCGTGCTCGCCGAGGCGAAACGCAATGCGCAGGAAGCCGGCGTCGAAGGATTCGTGCATCTGTCGCGGCAATCCGCCGAACATCTGCAACGTCCGGAAGGCACGGCCGGCGGACTCGTCGTCTGCAATCCGCCGTACGGCGAACGGCTCGGCGAACGGCAAGCGCTCGCGCCGCTGTATCGCGCGCTCGGCGACCGGCTCCGGGAAGGGTTTTCCGGTTGGCAGGCCGGCGTCATCGTCGCCGACGACGAACTCGGCCACGCGCTCGGCTTGCGCGCGCACAAGCGCTACACGCTCTACAACGGCGCGCTCGAATGCCGCTTGCTGACGTTCGACCTCGCCGCAGCCGCTACGCCGGTGCCGCGCGTCGAAAAGCCGATGTCGGAGGGTGCGCACGCCGTCGCCAACCGCATCACGAAGACGCTGCGCCACCAGCGCAAGCGACTCGATCGCGAAGGCATCTCTTGCTGGCGTGCGTACGACGCCGACATTCCCGAATACGCGGCGGCGATCGACGTCTATACGGCCATCGCGACGGACGGAGAACAGCCAACGAACGGCGAATCGTTTCCGCAGACTTGGTTGCACGTGCAGGAATACGCGCCGCCGCGCGACATTCCCGAGGATGTCGCGCGCAACCGCCTGCGCGACTTGCTGCGCGGAGCGAGTGAAGCCTTCGGCGTGCCGCGCGAACGCGTCGCAGTGAAGACGCGCTACAAGGCCAAAGGCGGCTCCAAGTACGGCCGGTTTGCGCAACGCGGCGAATTCCTCGTCGTGGAAGAGGGCGGTCTGAAGTTCCGCGTCAACCTGTTCGATTACCTCGATACGGGCCTGTTCCTCGACCATCGACCGGCGCGTGCGCAGGTGCATGCGCTCGCGCGCGGCAAGCGTTTCCTCAATCTGTTCTGCTACACCGGTGCAGCGAGCGTGCACGCAGCCGCAGGCGGCGCGGCGTCGACGACGAGCGTGGACTTGTCGGCGACGTATCTGGAATGGGCGGCCCGCAATTTCACGTTGAACGGTTTTTCCGGTCCGCGTCACGAATTGGTTCAGGCCGACGCGCTGAACTGGCTGCGCCATGCGCGCGGACAGTACGACCTCGTCTTCGTGGATCCGCCGACGTTCTCCAACTCCAAGCGTGCCGACGATTTCGACGTGCAGCGCGACCACGCGCAGTTGTTGCGTTTGTGCGGTGAACGACTCGCACCGGATGGCGTGATCCTGTTCTCGAACAACCTGCGCCGCTTCCATCTCGAAGAGTCGCTGCAGGAGACATTCGAGGTGCGCACGACCACGCCGCAGAGCATTCCGTTCGACTTCGAGCGGAACCCACGCATCCACGTCAGCTACGAGCTGCGTCGTCGTTCAGGGAGCCTTTCAAAAATTTAATGTGGCGCGTTGTAATTTCAGTCCGGATTCAGCGGTTCGGCCACACGATGGCACCGTCAATCCGGAGGTGTTTCACATGCGCAACCAGCTTCGCAAATGGGTGTTCGGTGTGTTGCTTGTCGCGGGCGTCAGCCTTGCGCCGGCGGCGTTCGCGCGCAGTCATGTCAGCGTTGGCGTGGGCATCAATCTGCCGGGTGTCAGCATTGGCGTCTCCAACTGGGGACATGGCGGTTACGCCTACGGCGGCTATGGCTGGGCTGGCAACTATGCGTATCCGGCTGCCTATCCGGCGTACTACGGCGGCTACTACGCGCCTGCGTACTACGGGCCGACGTACTACAGCAGCTATGCGTATCCGGTCTATTCCGGCCCGCGCTACTACGGCGGCGGTTACTACCATCGCTCCGCGCCGGTCGCGCACCGCACGTACTACCGCGACCGCGGCGACTATGGCCATCGGGCCAGTTATTACGATCGCGACGGTTACTACCGTCGCTGATCACGCTCAGCGCTGGCGGCCACCCTCCCCCTTCCCGCCGCCAGCGTCTTCGCCCCGCGACGATTTCCCCTGATCGTCGCGGGGTTTCTTTATGGGCGCGACCGTCCATGCTCGCCGCTCGGACGGGTTCGCCGAGCGTTCAAGCCTTGAGTTTCGGGCGAGTCCAGAAGCGGCCATCCTTGGCCGCACTTTCCTGTGAAAAGATCACAGCGTGCGCTGCGGGATCGTTGCTGGATCGGTGGGCGCTCGCGGGATCGCGGGTGCGGCGGGTTATGATGTGCGGTCGGCAACATTCGGTATGCGCATGAGCGAGCGGGGCAGGGGTAGCGACATCGGTCTGGGTCATTCGGGGGAGTCCGCTGCGTGGACCTTCTTCCGGCAGTGGATGCGCAATCCGCGTTCGATGGCGTCGCTGGCGCCGTCGGGTCGCCAGTTGACGCGGGCGATGATGCGGCAGCTGCCGGACGATGCGCGTTGCGTCGTCGAGCTCGGCGCCGGTACCGGCGTGTTCACGCGTGCGTTGCTCGATCGCGGCATCGCGCCGCGCGATCTCGTCGTCGTCGAACTCAACGAAGAACTGCATGCGCTGCTTTGCGGGCGTTTCCCCGACGCGATCATCGTCAACGGCGATGCGCGCGACTTGTGTTCGATCGTGCAGCGCGCCGGCGTCACGCATCCCATCGATGCCGTCGTCAGCGGTCTCGGTTTCCTGACCATGCCGCGCGAGATCCAGAAGCAGATCCTCGAAGCCGTATTCGCCGTGCTCGGCGCAGGCCGCAGCCTGATCCAGTTCACCTATGCGCCGACCTCGCCGATTGCCGCCGATCTGCTCGACGAAGTCGGCCTGACCGCGACGCGCGTCGCCTTCGCGCCGTTCAATCTGCCGCCCGCATTCGTCTTCAAGCTCTCGCGTCGCATCGCCTGAGCGTCGCCATGCCGCGCTCGGTCGCGCGGTATGATGCGGACATCTGGCAGTCGAGGGCGGGTCGTGTCCGAATCGTTTTTCTCCGATGCAGCAAAACAGTGGCAGGCGCTCATGCAACAGTCGGCCGGGCCGTGGAGCGAATTCCTGCGCGCGGGCGCGCAATCGCCGGACGCGTTCGAGCAATGGACTTCCGCGTTCCGCAATGGCGCTGGAACACCCGCGGAGACGATCGAACGTTTCGTGCAGGGCGCGCGAGACTACGTCACCTTCATGCAGTCGACGTTGAGCGCTGCGGGCACGAATCCCGACGGCATGTCCGCGTGGATGGATACGTTCAAGCGCGCGTTCGCTTCGCAGGGCATGGCCGGCGCGATGTTCGATCATCCGTTCGCGCGACTGTGGCCTGCGCAGGGGCAGGGCGGAAATCCGTTCGCCTCCGCGATGCCGTTCAACATGCCGACGCAACCGGCGAACCTGCAGGAATTCAAGTCGTGGCTTGCGCTGCCGGCATTCGGCCTGATGCGTGAGCATCAGGAACACCAGCAAAAGGCCGCGATCGCGTGGGTCGAATACCAGGAGCAGGTCGCGCGCCACAACGAACAGATGCTCAAGGCGGCGCGGCGCGGCTTTGAACTCTTCGAGGGCAAGCTCGCCGAGCGCGAGCAGCCGGGCCGGCAGATCGAATCGCTGCGTGCGCTCTACGACCTCTGGGTCGACGCGGCCGAAGAAGGCTACGCAGAAGTCGCGCTGTCGCAGGAATATCGCGATGCGTATGGCGCGCTCGTCAACGCGCAGATGCGCATGCGCGCGCAAGTGCAGCAAGAAACCGAACGCATGAGCGCCGATCTCGGCATGCCCACGCGCAGCGAGATCGACAGCATCGGCCAACGCCTGCAAGCGCTGCGCCGCGAAGTGCGCAACCTGCGCGGCGGCGATGCGCTCATCGACGAGATCGCCGAATTGCGCAACGAGCTCGACGCGCTCGTGCGCAATACCGTGCGCGAAGCGCTGGCCGGGAAATCCGATGCGCCACGTGCGGCAGCGCCGCGCAAGCGCGCGACGCCGCATCGCGCGCCTGCCGAGGCACCGCGAGCGAAACGGCCGACTGCCAAAAAGGCCGCACCACGCCGCGCCGCCGCGGCCGTTGCGCCCGGCGGATTCGCCACGCGCATCGCGCAATTCGCCGACGCATCGCTTGGCGGCAAGCGCAAGGCGCGCACACCCGACGCTGCTCCGGCCAAGGCCAAGCGCGGCAAGAAGAAGCACTAAGCAGCGATCGAGGATTCCATGGAAGCCATCAAGATTGATCCGGCCAAGGCGCTCGACGAAGTCCTGACCACGCAGCGCAAGCTCTCCGCCGCGCTCGATACGCTGCGCAAGATGGACGACGTCGATTTCGGCGTCACCGACAAGGAAGAAATCTGGCGCGAGGACAAGGTCGTCGTCTATCGCTTCAAGGGCGCGCGCGCGCCGACCGCGAAGGTGCCGATCCTCATCGTCTACGCGCTCGTCAACCGTCCGTACATGGTCGACCTGCAGGACGACCGCTCGCTGGTGAAGAACCTGCTCGCGCACGGCGAGGACGTCTACCTCATCGATTGGGGCTATCCCGACGGTGCCGACCGTTGGCTCACGCTCGACGACTACATCAACGGCTACATCGCGCGCGCGGTCGATGCCGTTGCGCGGCATCGTCGCGTGCGCAAGATCAACGTGCTCGGCATCTGCCAGGGCGGCGCGTTCTCGCTTTGCTTCGCGTCGATGCATCCCGAACGCGTGCAGAACCTCATCACGATGGTGACGCCGGTCGATTTCCAGACACCGGACAACATGCTTTCGAACTGGGTGCAGAAGCTCGACGTCGACTTGTTCGTGGATACGCTCGGCAACGTGCCGGCCGACCTCATGAACCTGTGCTATCTCATGCTCAAGCCGGTGCGGCTCAACCAGCAGAAGTACATCGGCCTCGTCGACATCCTCGACAACAAGGTCGAGATGGAGAACTTCATGCGCATGGAGAAGTGGATCTTCGATTCGCCCGACCAGGCCGGTGAAGCGTTCCGCCAGTTCCTCAAGGATTTCTACCAGGGCAACAAGCTCATCAAGGGCGGCCTGAAGATCGGCGACCGCGACGTGCATCTCGGCAACGTCACGATGCCGGTGCTCAATGTGTTCGCCGAGCAGGATCACCTTGTGCCGCCAGCCGCGTCGCGCGTGCTTGCCGACCATGTCGGCACCAAGGACTACACGCAGATCGCGTTCCGCGGCGGCCACATCGGCATTTACGTGTCGGGCCGCGCGCAGCGCGAAGTGCCTGCGGCGATCCACGACTGGCTCGCCGCGCGCGCAAGCTGACCTTCGTTGCGGCGGCCTTCCAGCCGCCGCAACTCGCCTTCGCGTTCGCCGCGAGTATCAAGAACGCGCCGCAGCGACGATTCGCGAAACGGTTCCGAAAGGGCCGAGCGGCATGCTTCGCGCCGATCTCCATTCCCGGACAAGCCAAGCCATGAACGATGTCCTGCTGACCCTGCATGGCGTCACGATCACGCCCTGGAAGCTCGTCGGCTTGATCGGCACTTTCCTGTTCACTGCGCGCTGGTTCGTGCAGCTCTACGCGACGAAGAAGCTCAAGCGCGTGATCATGCCGATGTCGTTCTGGTATCTGTCGGTCGTCGGCAGCGTGATGACGTTGTGCTACTTCATCTGGGGCAAGAACGATTCCGTCGGCATCATCCAGAACGCGTTCCCGATGTTCGTGTCGGCGTACAACGTCTACGTGCACCTGCGCCACCACGAGCCAGAAGTGATCCGGCCGGGCGGTTCCGAGGAAAGTTGAAGCTGCGCGTCACTCCGGATCGTAATCGAGGTTCGACGCCAGCCACCGCTCGGCTTCCGCGAGCGTCCAGCCCTTGCGTTTCGCGTAGTCCTCTACCTGTTCGCGCGTGAGTCGGCCGACGACAAAATACTGGCTGCGCGGGTGCGAGAAATACCAGCCCGACACCGCGGCCGCGGGATACATCGAGAAACCTTCGGTGAGTTCGATGCCGGCGTTCTTCGTCGCATCGAGCAAACCAAACAAGGTGGTCTTCTCGGTGTGATCGGGACAGGCCGGATAGCCGGGAGCGGGGCGGATGCCGCGATATTTCTCGTCGATGAGATCGTCGTTACCGAGCGATTCGTCGGCTGCGTAGCCCCAGAATTCCTTGCGCACGCGCTCGTGCAATGCTTCCGCAAAGGCTTCGGCGAGACGATCGGCGAGTGCCTTGAGCATGATCGCCGAGTAGTCGTCGTGATCGGCAATAAAGCGTTCGATGTGCGCTTCGATGCCGAGGCCCGCCGTCACGGCGAAGCCGCCGACCCAGTCTTCGCGGCCCGAGCCTTTCGGCGCGACGAAATCGGCGAGGCAGAAATCCGGGCGCTCGACGGGCTTGTCGGCCTGTTGGCGCAGGAAGTGCAGCGTCGTCGTCGAGCCATCATCGAGTTGCAATTCCACGTCGTCGCCGACGTTGCTGGCCGGCCAGAAACCGATCACGCCACGCGCCGTCAGCCATTTTTCCCTGACGATGCGGTCGAGCATCGTGCGTGCGTCCTTGTAGAGTTCGCGCGCCTGTGTGCCGACGACGGCGTCGTCGAGAATCGCCGGATAGCGGCCCGCGAGTTCCCACGCGCTGAAAAACGGCGTCCAGTCGATGCGTTCGACGAGTTCGGCAAGTGGGTAGTCGTCGAACACGGTGATGCCGGGTTTGCGCGGTGCGGGCGGCGTGTAGTTTTCCCAATCGCCGTCGAAGCGTTGCGCACGTGCCTTGCCGAGCGGCACGAGACGCTTCGCATTGCCGCGATCCTTGTGGCGCTCGCGGATTTCCGCGTATTCGGCGCGAACCTTCGCCATGAAGGCATCGACGAGTTCCTTCGAGATCAGCGATTGCGCGACGCCAACCGCGCGCGACGCATCCTTCACCCACACCGTCGGAGACTTATAGTGCGGCTCGATCTTCAGCGCCGTGTGCGCGCGTGAAGTCGTCGCGCCGCCGATCAGCAACGGAATGTGGAAATCCTGACGTTGCATCTCGCGCGCGACGTGGCTCATTTCTTCGAGCGAAGGCGTGATGAGCCCGGACAGGCCGATCATGTCGGCGTTCTCGGCGATGGCCGTGTCGAGGATCTTTTGCGCCGGCACCATCACGCCGAGATCGACGACGTCGAAGTTGTTGCAGCGGAGCACGACGCCGACGATGTTCTTGCCGATGTCGTGCACGTCGCCCTTGACCGTCGCCATGACGATCTTGCCGTTGGATTTTCCGGCGTCGCCCGTGCGCGCCTTCTCGGCTTCGATGAAGGGCAGCAGATAGGCGACCGCCTTCTTCATCACGCGCGCGGATTTCACGACCTGCGGCAGGAACATCTTGCCGGCGCCGAACAGGTCGCCGACGATGTTCATGCCGTCCATGAGCGGGCCTTCGATGACGTCGAGCGGGCGCGTGCATTGCAGGCGCATTTCCTCGGTATCGACTTCGGCGTAGGCATCGATGCCGTGCACGAGCGCGTGCGCGAGGCGTTCTCGGATCGGCAGCGCGCGCCAGGCGAGGTTCTCGGTGACGACTTCACCTTTCTTCGCCTTGTAGCGTTCGGCGATTTCGAGCAGGCGCTCGGTCGAATCCTTGCGACGATTGAGCACGACATCCTCGACGCGTTCCCGCAGCTCCGGATCGAGGTCGTCGACGATCGGCAGCGCGCCCGCATTGACGATGCCCATGTCCATGCCCGCGCGGATCGCGTGGTAGAGGAACACGGCGTGGATCGCCTGGCGCACGGTTTCGTTGCCGCGGAACGAGAACGATACGTTCGACACGCCGCCGGAAACGTGGCAATGCGGCAGCGTCTGCTTGATGAGGCGCGTCGCTTCGATGAAGTCGACCGCGTAGTTGTCGTGTTCCTCGATGCCGGTCGCGATCGCGAAGATGTTCGGGTCGAAGATGATGTCTTCGGGCGGAAAGTCGAGGCGCTCGGTGAGCAGCTTGTAGGCGCGCGTGCAGATCTCGACCTTGCGCGCGCAGGTGTCGGCCTGGCCTTGTTCGTCGAAGGCCATCACGACTGCGGCGGCGCCGTAGCGCAGCACTTTCTTCGCGTGGTCGAGGAAAACCTCTTCGCCTTCCTTCAGAGAAATCGAGTTGACCACGCCCTTGCCCTGCAAGCAGCGCAAGCCGGCTTCGATCACGCTCCACTTCGACGAGTCGACCATCACGGGCACGCGCGCGATGTCGGGCTCGGACGCGATGAGATTCAGGAACCGCACCATTGCGGCTTCCGAATCGATCAGGCCTTCGTCCATGTTGACGTCGAGGATCTGCGCGCCGTTCTCGACCTGCTGCCGCGCGACCGCGACGGCTTCGTCGTAGCGCTCTTCCTTGACGAGCTTCCTGAACTGCGCGCTGCCGGTCACGTTGGTGCGTTCGCCGACGTTGACGAACAGGAGTTCGGGCGTGATGACGAGCGGTTCGAGACCGGAAAGGCGGGTATGGCGGGATGTAGTGGTCATTTCAATTCTTTTGGTCGTCATTCCAGCTTTCATTGGAATGACGAAGCAGGAAGCATCAGGCAGCCTTGGATAGCGTCGACGGCAACACGCGCGGCGCCACGCCATCGACCGCGTCCGCGATCGCCTTGATATGCGCCGGCGTCGTGCCGCAGCAGCCGCCGACCATGTTGAGCAGGCCGGAACGCGCGAACTCGCCGATCAATCCGGCCATCTGTTCGGGCGTCTCGTCGTATTCTGCAAACGCGTTCGGCAGGCCCGCGTTCGGATGCGCGCTAACGTAACAGTCGGCGACTTGCGAAAGCACATCGACGTATTGACGCAACTCCTTCGCGCCGAGCGCGCAATTGAGTCCGACCGACAAGGGCCGGCTGTGCGCGACGGACGCGTAGAAGGCTTCCGCGGTCTGGCCCGATAGCGTGCGGCCGGAGAGGTCGGTGATCGTGCCGGAGATCATCACCGGCAATCGCGCGCCGCGCGCGTCGAATTCCTCGGCGATCGCGTACAGCGCGGCTTTCGCGTTGAGCGTGTCGAAGATCGTCTCGACCATAAGCGCGTCCGTGCCGCCGTCGATGAGTCCCGACGCGGCTTCGCGATAGGCGACGCGCAATTCCTCGAAGCTCGTGTTGCGGAAACCCGGGTCGTTGACGTCCGGGCTGATCGACGCGGTGCGGCTGGTGGGGCCGAGCACGCCGATGACGAAGCGCGGTTTGCCCGGGGTCTTTTTCTCCGCCTCGTCACAGCATTTTCGAGCGAGCCGCGCGCCTTCCTCGTTCAATTCCCGGACGAGTGGTTCGAGGTGGTAGTCGGCTTGGCTGACCGAGGTCGCGTTGAAGGTGTTCGTCTCGACGAAATCCGCGCCGGCATCGAGATACGCCGTGTGGATCGCGCCGATCACGTCGGGGCGCGTGAGCGTGAGCAGGTCGTTGTTGCCCTTGAGGTCGTGCGGATGGTCGGCGAAGCGCGCGCCGCGATAGTCGGCCTCGTCGAGCTTGTAGCCTTGCACCATCGTGCCCATCGCACCGTCGATGACGAGGATGCGTTGCGCGAGTGCGCCGAGCAGCGCGTCGACGCGCGCGGGATCGAGATACGGCAGGCTCATGGTTTCCTCGCGAGCAGGCTCATGACTTCGAAATGCGGCGCGCGGCGTTCGCGCGTCAGACGTTCGCAGGCGATCGTTTCGAGGCCCGCCTTGCGCGCGAAACCGCGCAGGTCGTCGCTGGTGAAACCGAGGTTGCGATGTTCGAACGGCTCGACCGCGGTGCGATGCGCATGCTTGCCGAGCGTCGCCGCGAGCAGGCGTCCGCCGGGGCGCAGCACGCGCGCGGCTTCGGCGATGGCGAGCGCGGGGCGTTCGCTGTAGGTCAGCGCGTGCATGAGCAGGACGAGGTCGAACTTCGCGTCCTTGAAGTCGAGCGCGTGCATGTCGCCGACGCGGACTTCGACATTGCTCAACGACTTCAGGCGCGTGCGCGCGGCTGCGACGACGCGTTCGCTCGCGTCCACGCAGACGATCGAACGCGCGCGCGGCGCGAGCAATTCGGCGAGCACGCCGTCGCCGGAGGCGATGTCGAGCACGTCGCCGGTATCGACGAGTTGCATCATGCCGCGCGCGAGCGCTTCCCAGGTGCGGCCGGGCGAATAGTGGCGTTCCATGTCGCCGGCGACCGTGTCGGCCCAGCCTTCCGCTCGCGCGCGCTTGGCGAGCAGGGCGGGAAGGCGGCGTTCGTCGTCGCGCAGGATCGCGTCGTCGATGTTCTCGCGCAGCGCGCGCAGCAGCGTGGTTTCCTTCGCTTCGAGTTCGCCGTTGTAGCGGTAGTACGACGACACGCCGGCGCGGCGGTCGCGCACGAGGTCGGCTTCCTTGAGCTTGGCGAGGTGCGTCGACACGCGCGGCTGTGCGAGGCGCAGGATCGCCGACAGTTCCGCGACGGTGAGTTCCTCGCGCTCGAGCAGGGCGAGCAAGCGCACGCGCGTCGGATCGGAAAGCAGGCGCAGCAAAGCCGATGTGGCGGCCAGATCCAAGACGTATCCCTTTATCTTGATATAAAGATAAATCGTAGCGCTGCTGCCCGGCAGCGTCAATGCGCGGTTATCCTTGGCGCATGCCTAATGACCATTGGCGGCCACGCATACGCCGCTTTCTCGCGATTGTTTCGCTGGCGCTGTGCGTTCGTGCCATTGCCGCGCCGCTTGAAGACGACGAACTCGCCAAATACTGGACGCCCGACGCGCAGCACGTTCCGTATCGTGCGATCGAAACTCCCGGTCGCCGCAACGGTGAGAAATTGCCGCTGATCGTGTTCCTGCATGGCGACTGGCAGGACGGCACCGACAACGAATCGCAGCTCGCCGGTCGCGGCAACGGGTCCTACGAGTTCGTCGATGCGGCGCGCGAGGATGGCATTCCTCTCGTCTACGTCGCGCCGCAGACGACGGATGCGTACTGGCCGCCGAAGCGCGTCGCCGCCGTCGTCGCCGATGCCCTGAAGCGTTGGCCGATCGACCCGCGTCGCGTCTATCTCACCGGCATTTCAGACGGCGCGACCGGCGTCTGGGACGCGCTCAAGACGTATCCGACGTGCTTCGCCGCGGGCGTGCCGATGTCCGGCATGACCGAACTCGCGGGGCTGGGTCCGATCCGCGACGTGCCGCAATGGGTGTTCCACGGCAGCGACGACGACGACACCGACGTCGAGAAAGGCTATGACGGCGCGATGGTTGGCTCGCGCGCGGTCGTGCGCGAGCTGCGCGCGATGGGCGGCCATCCGCGCTACACCGAATACGCGGGTGAGAAGCACGTGATCTGGTCGCGCGGTTACGCGGAAGACGCGTTGTTGCCATGGCTGCTGCGCCAGCGGTTGCGCACGAAGCCCTGCGATTTCGAGTCGTTTTTGCGCTGAACGGCGAATGGCCGATCGCCGGCGGTCAAGCCATTGCTTTCGGTTCCAGCGACGGATCGTCGGTGAAACGGCGCACCATCGCGTCGAACTCGGCGACGTGGCGCGCGAGTTTTGCGGCGTCGACGTCGGACGACAAAAGCGGCTTGCCCTTGCCGTTGACTATGACGTCGAGCTTCCTGCCCTTGATCGTCAACGTCTGCTTGAGGCGCGTGAACGGCGCGAGAACGTCGGACTTCACTTGCGGCAATCGCGCACGTAGCCACGCCAGTTGTTCGGCGTTGAACAGGCGTTTGGACGTCGCGAACTCCGTCAGCGCGACAAGGCTTCCCAACGCTTGGATGCGGCCGTCGCGGATCGACTTGGCGTTAAAGCAGAGCGATTGCAAGCTTGTGAGCGACGACAGCGGCTCCAACGTTTCCGGCTGGAACTTCGCATGGATCGCATTGCCGAAATCCAGCTCGGCGAGCGACGTCGCGCATGCCAGATCATCCAGTTTGCCCAGCCGGCTGAAATCCTCGAAGCACAGGCCGCGCAGACTGGGCGTCTTGCGGAAATCCCACAAACGCGTCGCGCGCTGGTTCCAGTAGAACGCGACGTATTCGAGTTGCGGCATGTCCTGCAGCGGCGACAGGTCTTCCAGTCGCGGACACTTCCAGAAGTGGATCGCCGTCAGTCGGCGCGCATTCGCGCAGAGTGCTTCGAGTGCGGCTTGGTTCAGGCCGCTCACCGTAAGCGCAGTTGCCTGCGGTTGGGCCTGCAAGCCCGCCAGGAGATCGGCCGTTGCCGTTTTTCCGCCGCCGATGTCGCGCTGGACGAGCAGCGCATGCCACGGTGTCCGATGATGCATGCGCCGCAGATCGGTCAGACAGCCGATCGCTTCCGGCGGGGGCGGCATGTTCGCGTGCGCCTGTGCGAGCAGCGTGTCCAGTTGCTGCTTGAGGGCGTCGAAGCCGGGCGCGTCGGTGGGTTGCGTCATGCGTGGACGAGGGCTGCGAAGATGCCTGAAGTCGCGAGTATATCGGCGCAATTCCGCGTCCAGCGGCGCGTTTCGCGCAGGCGTGCACGCGAGCCGCTAGAATTGCGGGTTTTCCGGCATTGCACGCGCACGAAGGACTCACGATGGATTTCAATCCCACCGAAGACCAACTCTCGATCCAATCCATCGCGCGCGACTTCGCGCAAAAGCGCATCGCGCCGGTCGCGGCGGAACTCGACGCGAAGGGTGAGTTCCCGCTCGACAACATCCGCGAGATGGGGCAGCTCGGCTTGATGGGCATCGAAGTGCCGCACGAATACGGCGGCGCGGGCATGGACACGATCGCGTATTCGCTGGCGATGATGGAAATCGCCGCGGCCGATTGCGCGCATTCGACGATCATGTCCGTCAACAACTCGCTCTATTGCAACGGCATCCTCAAGTACGGCACCGAGGAACAGAAGCAGAAATACGTGCGCGCGATCGCGACGGGCGAAGCGATCGGCGCGTACGCGCTGACCGAACCGCAGTCCGGTTCCGACGCGTCCGCGATGCACACGCGCGCGACGAAGAATGCGAACGGCGATTGGGTCATCAACGGCAAGAAGAGCTGGATCACGTCCGG
>JAKPAN010000021.1 GCA_029779475.1 Pseudomonadota bacterium | reverse complement strand
GCGTACCACGAGATTCCGTTCCTGTGGCGCTTCCACGCCGTGCATCACAGCGCGAAGACGATGGACTGGCTCGCCGGCTCGCGCCAGCACGTGCTCGAGATCGTGTTCACGCGCGTGTGCGTGCTTGCGCCGCTGTTCGTGATCGGTTTCAGCGAGGGCGTCATCAACGCCTACATCCTCATCGTCGGCTTCCAGGCCGTGCTCAACCACGCCAACGTGCACCTGCCGTGGGGGCCGCTGAAATACTTGATCGTGACGCCGGATTTCCACCACTGGCACCACTCGTCCGACGACGAGGCGATCGACCGCAATTACGCGGCGCACTATTCCTTCCTCGACTATCTGTTCGGCACCGCGGTGAAAGTGCCCGCGCACAAACCATTGCCGGAAAAGTACGGCGTCGTCGGCGATTACATGCCCGACGGCTGGATCGCGCAGCAGAGTTTTCCGTTCCGCGCAAAACCGTCTGCTTGATGATTTGCACAGCGCTCGAGGCACGTGCAGCGCTGGCTATCGACCGTTGTCGACGCCGAAAAGATTTCCAACCTGACCGATGAAGCGGCTTCCACATCCCAAGCGGCCGGTTCGCCATGATGCCGGATCTTTCCGAGGTCAACCGATCGCTGCGAGATCATCTGAATCATGACGTCGTCCTTGCCGCTCGTCGCACTCGCCGGCTTCGTCTGGCTCGTCGTGCTGTTCGCGGTCGCGCGTTACGGCGAACGTCGGCCGGACGCGTTCGCGCGGCATTGGGGCATCGTCTACGCGCTGTCGCTTGGCGTGCACTGCACGTCGTGGACGTTCTACGGCACCGTCACGCAGGCGGAACGTTCGGGCTGGTGGCTGCCGCCGACGTTCGTCGGGCTGATCCTGCTCTACGCGCTTGCGGCCAGCGTCATGCTGCGACTCGTTCGGCTCGCGCGCGAGCATCACGCGAGTTCGCTCGCCGACTTCGTCGCGGCTCGGCTCGGTCGCCATGCCGGACTCGCGGCGTTGGTCACCGCGGTGACCGTGCTCGGCATCGTGCCGTACATCGCGCTGCAGCTCAAAGCGGTGGCGATGAGCTACGCGCTGTTCGGTCGCGGCAGCAGTTTCGGCGCGCCGGCGTGGCAGGATAGCGCGCTCTACGTCGCGCTCGCTATGGCACTGTTCGCGATGCTGTTCGGCACGCGACGCGCGTCGGCGGCGGCGCACAATCGCGGACTCGTGCTCGCGCTCGCGTTCGAGTCGCTGTTCAAGCTCGCCGCGATGCTTGCGCTCGGTGCGCTCGTGTTGACCCTGCCCGATGTCGACGCCGCTGCGCGCTCGACGCCGCATGACACGCGCGGTTTTCCCGCGCTGATCGTGCTCGGCGCGCTCGCGGCGTTCACGCTGCCGCACCAGTTCCATGCCGGCGTCGTCGAGTGTCGCGACGCTTCGCACGTGCGCACGGCGCGCTGGTTGTTTCCGCTGTATCTGTGCCTGATCGCGTTGCCGGTGTTACCGCTCGCGCGCGCGGGCGCGGCGCGTTTCGGCGCGCTCGACGTGTCGAGCGATCTCTACGTGCTCGCGCTGCCGCTCGCGCAGGGTCAGCGCGGCCTCGCCGTGTTCGCGTTCCTCGGCGGACTGTCGGCGGCGACGAGCATGGTCATCGTCGCGACGCTCGCGTTGAGCCTGATGATCGGCAACCACTGGATCGCGCCGCTGCGCCTGCGCGGCGATTGGGCGCGCGGCGCTGGCGGCGACCTGCGGCCCGCCGTGTTGCGTCAGCGCCGCATCGCGATCCTCGGCGTCGTGCTGCTCGCCTGGCTCTACTCGCGCGCGGCCGCGGGCAGCAATGCGCTCGCCGACATCGGCGCGCTGTCGTTCTCCGCGCTGGCCGGACTCATGCCGGCCGTGCTCGTCGCGTTGTATCGACCGTCGCTCGGCGCGCGCGCGGTCTGCGCGGGACTCGTCGCCGGCACGTTGACATGGCTGTACCTGCTGCAGCCGACCTTGCTGCCTTCGCTCGCGCCGATCTTGAGCGACGGCCCGTTCGGCATCGCGCTGCTGTCGCCGCAACAGTGGTTCGGCCTCGGCGATTGGAGCGACCTCACCCGCGCACTCGCGGCGAGTCTCGCCGTCAACGTGGCCATGTTGCTCGCCGCATCACGCACGCGCTGGGCGCGCGGCGGCGACGCGGCACAGCCGGGCGAACTCGCGCGTGGCGAGCTCGGCGCGCTCGCGCTGCGTTTCCTGCCGCGCGAACGCGTCGACGCACTGGTCGGCAACACACCCGGCATTGCCGATGCGAAAACGGTCGCTGCGGTCGAACACGAACTCGCCACGGTCATCGGCGCGGCGTCGGCGCGATTGCTCATCGAAGTTGCGCGCCGCGAACGCCGCGGCCAGCTCGACACCGTCGCCGACATCGTCGGCGAAGCGAGCCAGGACCTGCGCTTCAACCAGCGCGTGCTCGAAGCCGCGCTCGAGAACATGAGCCAAGGCATCTGCGTCGTCGACGCCGCGCTCGACGTGGTCGCGTGGAACCGCCGCTACGAGGAACTGTTCGACTATCCGCCCGGTCTGCTCGCGATCGGCCGCCCGGTCGCTGAACTCACGCGCCACAACATCGCGCGCGGCCTGATCGGTGACGGCGACGACGAAGCGCGCGTGCAGCGTCGACTCGCGCAGATGCGCGCGGGCACGCCGCATCTGTCGGAATTGCGCTTCGTCGACGGCACGGTCGTGGAAATCCGCGGCAATCCGATGCCCGGCGGCGGATTCGTCGCGACGTTCACCGACGTGACCGCGTTCCGCGAAGCTGAGCGCGCACTCACGCGTGCCAACGAAACGCTCGAACAGCGCGTCGCCGCGCGCACCGGCGAACTCGCGCGTGCGAGCGCGGCGGCCGAACGCGCGAATCGCGAGAAGACGCGTTTCCTCGCCGCGGTCAGCCACGATCTCGCGCAGCCGCTGCATGCGGCGCATCTGTTCGCGCACGCGCTCGCGCAGCGCGTCGACGATCCGGCGCAGGCCGAAACCGTCGCGCACATCGACGGCGCGCTCAATTCGGCGGAAGGTCTGCTCGCCGGGTTGCTCGACATTTCGCGCCTCGACGCGGGCGGCATGCACGCGCAACCGCGCGCGTTCGCGGCGAATGAGCTCCTGTCGGGACTCGCCGCCGAATTCCGCGTGCTCGCGCAGGCGAAAGGCTTGCGCCTGCGCTGCGTGCCGACGCGCGCGTGGCTGCGCAGCGACCCGCAACTGCTGCGTCGCGTGCTGCAGAATTTTTTGTCGAACGCGGTCAAGTACACGCGCAGCGGATCGGTTCTGCTCGGCTGCCGCCGTCACGGCGACGCGCTGCGCATCGAAGTCTGGGACACCGGCAGCGGCATCGCCGAGCGCGATCGTGCGCTCGTCTTCGAGGAGTTCCGCCGCCTCGATCGCGGCGGCGCAGGGCTTGGACTCGGCTTGTCGATCGCCGAACGCATCGCGCGACTGCTCGGACACGCGTTGACGCTGCGGTCGTGGCCGGAGCGCGGCAGCGTGTTCGCGATCGAAGTGCCGCGCGCGGCGCCGCAGTCCGCGGCGGCGGAATCGGAAACGGTCAATGACCACGTCGCACCACGTCGCCGCGTGCTCGTCGTCGACAACGACGCCGCGGTCGTCGCCGCGATGCGCGCGCTGCTCGAAGGCTGGGATTGCGAGGTGCTCGTCGCGCATGACGCGGCCTCCGCGCGCGAGGCATGCGCACGGGATCGACCCGACCTGCTCGTGCTCGACTACCACCTCGACGACGGCGCGACCGGTCTGGATCTGCGCGCACGGCTCGACGCGTCGCTCGCGAATGTGCCGTGCATCGTCGTCAGCGCTGACCACGGCGACGACGTGCGCCGCGCCGTCGCGCAAGCCGGCGTGCATCTGCTGCACAAACCACTCAAGCCGCTCGCGCTGAAGTCGCTGATGGCGCGGCTGCTCGCGGCGGCGTAACCGCCGCGAGCATTGGTTGCTTCACGGCTCGAAGCCGTCGGCGAAGATGCGGTCGGACAGTTGCACCTCGAGCGTGATGCCGTCGAACCACGCGTCGGTGGTGGTCGTGCCCGAGGCGCCGAATTCCTGGGCGGCCAGAATCACCTTGATCGACGGCGAATCGCCCCAGTTCGATCCGGTGACTTCGATGAGCGCAGGCTCGGCGGCCCGACGCCACGACGGGCCGTTGGACAGCGTGAGCGTGCCGAAGCCGTCCGGCGTGCCGGTGCAGTTCTCGCCGCCGTTGCGGCGGTACTCCCAATGCAGGTTCGCGCGGTCGCCGCCTACGACCTGAGTGCCGGTGCCGCGGCCCCAGCCGTTCAATTCGAACACGGCGGGGCCGGGCAGGTGGATGCACTGCGAGATGCCGAGCCGTTCCGAGCTGGTACTCAGATTGGTCGCCGAAACATGCGCCGATCCCGAGTTGGCCGCGCCGGTCGTGTTATGCGTGGCGTCGCGCGAGGTGCTGCCGGCGGTGACGACGTCCCACACGCGCAGGTCGACATCGAAGTCGTTGTTCAGCACCAAAGGTTGCAGCGACTGCCGCTCGAACGCGCCGACGTCACGGATGCCGTTGGGCACGCCGAGGTACTGGTATTTGACCGGCAGGTCGATGTTGCGCGGCTGGCCGAGCGCGTCGACCGCGGCGGCGGGCGCGCTGTCCACCAACGAGAAATCGACGGCGTCCGATCCGGCGCGCAGGCCGTAGTCGCCGTGCGCGGGATCGTTGAAGCGCGGATCGAAGACCGTCACCATGGGGCCGAGATTGAACGATTCGCTGGCGACGAGATGGCTGCCGGCGTAGGTGCCGCCGATGTAAGAGAGCAGCGTCTTGCCGGGCTGCCAGAGGATCGAGTTCGTCAGTTTTACGTTCGCGTTGCCTCCGTCGATGACGGTGAGCCCGCCGATCGTGTTGCCGGCCAGCGTCGTGTCGATCAGGGTGAAATTGCCGCCGTGACGCTCGATGAGCTTGTCACCGACGGTGTTGCTGCCGATCACCGCGCTGGCCGCACCGACGGTGCCGCTGCCGCCAGACGCGAGGATGAGGTTCTTCCCGGTGTTGTTGCGCACGAAGACGCCGTGGCGCGGCACCGTCGTTCCGGCATCGAACGATCCGCCCAGTTCGATGTTGCCGTTGAGGGTCGAACGGATCACGGCGCCGCTGGCGGTGCCGCCCGTGGTGTTGCTTTCGATGCGTCCGCAGTCCGTGCCGACCGGGCAGGGCACGGCGTCGTCGCGATTGAGGACGCTGGCGTTGACGCTGAAATCGGCGCTGCCCGAGCCCGTCAGCATGACCGCCGCGCCGTCCGGCGCGCTGTTGTTGAGCAGGGAGGCGTTCCACAACTGCGCGCTGGCGGTGATGTTGCCGCTGTTGCCCGAACGCAGGTGGATGGCACCGCCGGCGACCGAGGCGTCGTTGTTCTGGATGCTGCCGGGGTAGCCGGCCTGGGTCGAGAACAGTTGCAGTTGCGCCACCTTGCTGCTGCCGTTTTGCGACTGTCCGCCGACCGCGACGCCGCCGCCGTAGCGGGCGTGGTTGAGGTTGATCGCGCCGAAGCCCGGCGCGCCGCTGCCGATGTAGGCATAGCTGGAAAGCGTTTGCGCAGTCAGGTACAGGCCGCCGCCGTAGCCGGTGTCGCCGCTCAAACCCTGCGCGGTGTTGAGGAGGATGCTGCTGTTGCCGGCATCGACCATCGACATTTCCAGCCCGTCGGCATACACGCCGCCGCCGTCGTAGCGTGCGGTGTTGTTGCTGATGACGACGTCGGCGCCGATCACCAGTTCCGTACTGGTGCCGGTGCCGGTCGCGTAGATGCCACCGCCATAGCCGGCGATGTTGTTGGAGACAGTGCTGTTCTGGAGCTCAAGGATGCCGTTGCCGCTGAAACGGATGCCGCCACCCTGGCCGGCGCCGTCGACGCTGCCGTTCTTGATGTCGAGATTGCGCAAGTGGATGAGGCCGCCGGTCGGCGCGGTGATCGTGAGCACTGGCGCGTGCGCGCCGGCGCCGCTGAGCAGAGTGTGGGTGGCGTCGGGCGTGGTCTGCGTGCAATCGGCGTAACCGCCTTCGATGGTCAACTCCCGTGGGGTATTGATGGTGAGCGCAGCCGCCGTGTAGGTGAGCGAGCGGCTCACGCGGATGAGGCTCGTCGTGCCCGAACTGTTGGCGGCATTGATGGCCGACTGGATGGTGCCATGCGTGCAGGCGGCGTCGCCGCCGACGGTGTAGATCGCGGCTTGCGCGCTGCCGCCGAACAAGGCGGCAAGCACGAGGCCGATGAGGCGCAGGGATGGGGCGTTCATGGCGTCCTTCCGGTTGGCGAGGGTGTAGATGGAAAGGTCAGGGGTGGAGAACAGGGTGCGTCGCATGGGAATCCTTCCTCTCGATGGCGTTGCAAAATCATTCGTCGTTCGGGGTGCGTGCCGAGTCGGGGTCGTGCAGATGTCGAGCCTTGCCTGGCGGGCTCACGCTAGTGCGCGCGACTGCCCGATGCCCCAGCCGTTTCGGCAGTGAATCGGGCGAATCGGCCAGGTTCGCCTCACGCGCGCATCGCGCGCCGCGCCAGCCACGCGCCCGCGGCGAGCAGCGCCGCGAGCACGCCGAGCGCTGGGGCGCCCGGTCCCGGCACGGGATGCATCGACGTTGGCTGCGGCACCACGACGCGCTCGCGCGTGGCGACGAACACGTCGCCCGGATCGGCCGCGTCGGTCTTGCGGCCGAAGTAGAGCCGCGTGCCGTCCGCCGACAGCGATGAGCGCGTTTCCGACCCCGCGGTGTTGATCGCGGCGTTGGCGATACGCTGCAGCGCCGACCACGGCGAGTGCGTGTTCGCGCGCGTGGCGACGTAGATGTCCTGGTCGAACGCGGTGGCGCCGGCGCGATTCGAGCTGAACACGATTTCCAGACCGTCGCTGCGCACGTTCGGCATGCGGTCGTCGGCCGCGGTGGACAGTTCCGCCACGCGCACGCCCGGCCCGAACGTGCCGTCGGCGCGCATCGTGCTCATGTAGATGTCCTGGCCTTCGCTGTCGGGATAGCCGGCGCTGGAGAAGAACAGGAACTTGCCGTCGGGCGTGTCGATCCGCGACGGGCTGAATTCGGCGCCGGCCGTGTTCGGGCCGTCCGGGTAGCAGCCGAGGTTGACCGGCGCCGACCAGGCATGTGTCGCGTCCTCGTGGCTGAGGAAGATGTCGCCGGCCGAGGGGCCGCCGGTCGGCGGCGGCGGCGGCGTGTCGCCGGGGAAGCAATCGTCAGCGGTCTGCATCGAGCTGACGAACAGCAGGTCGCCGTTCGCGAGCGGCGTCGGGCAGTAGTCGAATTCGCCGGTGTTGACCGGCGTGGGCAGGTCTTCCGCCGCCTCCCAGCCGCCCTGTACGGTCGGCCGGTGCGCGCGCCAGATGTCCTGTTTGCCCAGCCCGCCGGGCCGGTTGGAGGCGAAGTAGAGGCCGAGTCCGTCCGGCGCTTCGATCGGGCAACCTTCGGCGGCGGCGGTGTTGATTGCCGTGACCGGTAGCGGGTCGCTCCAGGGGCCGTAGCTCTGAGCGCTGGCGCTGCCGATTCCCGTGGCGAGCAGGACGATGGCGGTGGCGAGCGGTGCGTGCTTCATGGCGTTTCCTTGTCAGGGGTGCACACGAGGTGTCCGTTGCCTTCGTGTGCGG
>JAKPAN010000165.1 GCA_029779475.1 Pseudomonadota bacterium | reverse complement strand
GGCTTCCGCCGTTTCGCGCGTCATGCCGCTTATGCGCAGGGCGAGCTGCTTGGCTTCGCGCTGCGCGACCGGGCCGCCCTTGGCAAGGAAATGCAGGCAGCGTTCGACGCCTTCGTCGAGCGCGTCGGCGGCTGTGCATTCGTGCAGCAGGCCGATGCGTGCGGCGGCTTGCGCATCGAATACTTCGCCGCCGACGAACAGGCGCCGCGCCTGGCGCGTGCCGATCGCGGCGATCACGTACGGCGAAATCACCGCGGGCACGAGGCCGAGCTTGACTTCGCTGAGCGAAAACTTCGCGCCGTCCACGCCGATCGCGATGTCGCAACACGCGACGAGGCCCACGCCGCCGCCGTAGGCCGCGCCATTGACGCGCGCGATGGTCGGCTTGGACAGGAAATTGAGCGTGCGCATCAAGGTCGCGAGGCGCAGCGAATCGGCGCGGTTCTCGGCTTCGCTCGCCGCGGCCATGCCGCGCATCCAGTTGAGGTCGGCGCCGGCGGAAAACGATGCGCCTGCGCCGGTCAACACGACCGCGCGAACCGCGGCATCGCCGTCGCAGGTGACGAGCGCCGCCGTGAGTTCGGCGATCAGCGCATCGTCGAACGCGTTGTGCACGTTCGGCCGGTTCAGCGTGATCGTCGCGACGCCGGCATGCGTGTGGACGAGGATGGAATCGGTCATGGCGATGCGGCGCGAGGAAGAATGCGGCGATGATAGCCGCTAGCCACCGCGCACCGGCGATCGCACAGCGAACCCAAGACTTCCGGCGCACGCCGCGACCGCATGATTGCCGCTATCGTTGCTCGTCACGTCGCCACCAAGGACTTCCGCCATGTCGATTCGCCCGCTTGCCGCGTTGCTCGCTGCCTTGCTCGCCACGTCCGCCATCGCCGCTCCGGCGGAACACGCCTCGCGCGTGCTGACCGGCAACGATCTCTTCAACCTCGAAGCCGCGAGCGATCCGCAGATTTCGCCCGACGGCAAGACCGTCGTCTACGTGCGCCGCACGAACGACATCATGACCGACCGCGCGCGTTCGTCGATCTGGTCGATCGAAGTCGCGACGGGCATGCAGACACCGCTCGTCGCCGGCGCGGGTTCGCACGGCCAGCCGCGCTGGTCGCCCGACGGCAGCCGGCTTGCGTACATCTCCAACGACGACGAAAAAGCCGGCGCACAGCTTTACGTGCGCTGGATGAAAACCGGCGCGACGGCGCGCATCACGGGCCTGGCGAATTCGCCGCACGGCATCGCATGGTCGCCGGACGGCACGCGCATCGCGTGGTCGGCCTTCGTGCCCGACGACAGCGCGCACCTCGGCAAGGCGCCGGACAAACCGGAAGGCGCGAAGTGGGCCGAGCCGCTGCAGGTCATCGACAAGGTCGTCTACCGCACCGATGAAGGCGGTTACGAGAAACCCGGTTTCGAGCAGATTTTCTGGGTTTCCGCCGAGGGCGGCGCGCCGATCCAGCTCACCTTCGGTGCACACGACGCAGGCGGCAAGCTCGCGTGGACGCGCGATGGCCGCGCGATCGTGTTCAGCGCGAACCTCACCGCGGATGCGCAGCGCGACATCGTCGACAACGAAGTGCACGAAGTTGCTCTGGACACGCGCGAGGTGCGCACGCTCACGCAGCGCAAGGGCCCCGACAACGCGCCTGCGGTATCGCCGGACGGGCAATGGATCGCCTACGTCGGTTTCGACGACAAGTACCTCGGCTATCAGAACCAGCAGCTGTCGATCATGAAACGCGACGGCAGTGGCGCACGCGTGCTCACCGCGAATCTCGACCGCAGCGTCGGTGCGCCGACCTGGGCCGCGGACGGCCGCGCGATCTACGTCGGCTACGACGAACACGGCAGCCAGCGCGTCGCGCGGGTCGGCCTCGATGGCGGAATCCGCACCGTCGCCGACGGCCTCGTCGGCAGCGAATTCGATCGTCCGTACAGCGGCGGCAGTTTCAGCGTCGCGCGCGACGGCGCGGTCGCGTACACGGGCGGCGACACGACGAGTCCCGCCGACGTCTGGATCGCACAAGGCGGCAAGCCGCGGCGACTGACGAGACTCAACGAATCCTTGCTCGCGACGAAGACGCTCGGCAAGGTCGAAAAGCTCCCCGTCACGGCGTTCGACGGTTTGCCGATCGACGCGTGGCTGGTCACGCCGCCCAATTTCGATCCTGCGAAAAAATATCCGCTGATCCTCGAAATCCACGGCGGCCCGTTCGCCGCGTACGGCCCGTCGTTCTCGACCGATGACCAGCTCTACGCCGCCGCCGGCTACGCGGTCGTCTACGCGAACCCGCGCGGTTCGACGAGCTACGGCGAAGCCTTCGCGAACCAGATCGACAAGAACTATCCGAGCCACGACTACGACGATTTGATGAGCGCGGTCGATGCCGCGATCGCGAAAGGCTTCATCGACAAGGACGCGCTGTTCGTCACCGGCGGTTCCGGCGGCGGCGTGCTCACCGCGTGGATCGTCGGCAAGACCGACCGCTTCCGCGCGGCGGCGACGCAGAAGCCGGTCATCAACTGGTCGAGCTTCGTGCTCACCTCGGACATGACGCCGTATTTCTCGCGCTACTGGTTCGGCAAGTTCCCGTGGGAAGACGCCGCCGGCTACTGGGCGCGCTCGCCGCTGTCACTGGTCGGCAACGTGAAGACGCCGACGCTCGTCGTCGTCGGCAGCGAGGACTACCGCACGCCCGACAGCGAAGCCGAGCAGTACTACGAAGCGCTGCAACTGCGCAGCATCCCGACCGCGCTGGTCAAGGTGCCCGGTGCGAACCACGGCGGTCTCGCCGAGCGGCCGTCGCAATCGGCGGCGAAGGCGTCGGCGATCGTGGCGTGGTTCGAGCGGTATCGCGGGCAACACCAGCCCTGAGCGACGCCGCTCGCGCGACGCGCGCAACTCGATTGCGTTTGCCGCAGGGTCATCATTCCACGCTATAATGCGAACCATTCTTATTTGCGTGTGATGTCCGTGCGGCTCTCCGAGCTTCAGAAAGGTCAATCCGCGGTGGTCGGGCAAGTCGAAGATGCGCATCCGGACGACGCCGTCGCGCGGCGCCTGCGCGAGCTCGGCTTCGTCGCGGGCGAACCGGTGCGCGTCGTCGCGACCGGGCCGGTCGGCCGCGATCCGATCCTCGTGCAGATCGGTTTCACGCGTTTCGCGCTGCGCCGGCCCGAAGCCGCGCGCGTCGTGCTCGACGGGGCATCGGCATGAACGCCGCCGCACCCGCGCTGCACGTCGCCCTCGTCGGCAATCCGAACTG
>JAKPAN010000160.1 GCA_029779475.1 Pseudomonadota bacterium | reverse complement strand
CGCAAGCTGCCGCTCGATAACGTCGGAGCGATAGCCGTGCTCGTTCAGCAGCGTCGACGCCGTTGCCCGGAAGCCGTGCGCGGAGAACACGCCGGCATAGCCGATGCGTTCGAGGACGCGGTTCAACGTCGTGTTCGACATGACACGCTTGGGATCTCTCACGTTCGGGAAGAGTTGCTCCCTGCCGAGACACAGCGGGCGCAGCTCGCGCAGCAAAGGGATCACCTGGTTTGCCAACGGCACGACGTGCGGCGTGCGCATCTTCATGCGCTCGGCGGGTATGCGCCACTCGGCTTTCTCAAGATCGAACTCGGACCAGGTAGCGCCTCGCAATTCGCCCGGCCGCACGAAGGTATAGAGCAGCAGTTCGAGCGCGATCTTCACCTGCGGCGTCGTACTCGACGCAGCGACCTTCTCGCGGAGCTCGGCGATCTCGTTCATGCCCAGCGCGCGCTTGTGCTTGACGCGCGGCCGCTTGATCGCGCCTTTCAACGCGGCCGCGGGATCGAAGTCGGCGCGCAGCGTCGTCACGGCGTAGCGGAAGATCGCCGAGCACCATTGACGAAGAAGGATGGCGACGGTCGCCGCGTCCCTGCCGGCCACGCGGCGAAGGATCGCCAAGAGCTGCGCCGACTTGACGGATTTGATCGGCAGCGCCCCGACATGAGGAAACACATCGGCCGCCAGCATCGTTTCGACCTGCCGCAGGTAGTACGGCGTCCAACCCGAACGGTTCTGGGCGATCCATTCGCGCGCGATGCTTTCGAATGTGTTCGCAGCCGTTTCGATCGTGACCAGCTTGTCGGCGCGCCGCTGCACCGACGGGTGCATACCCTGCCGCACCAGTTCGCGCGCGGCGTCACGGGCGACGCGCGCCTGCTGCATGCCCATCGAAGGGTATCGGCCGATCGTGTAGAGGTTTTCCTTTTCGCCGACGCGGTAGCGGTACTGCCACGACTTCGTGCCGTTCGGCCTCACCAGCAGGTGCAGGCCGCCGCCGTCGATCAGCTTGTAGGCGCGGCTTTTGGGCTTCGCGTTGCGCGCGTGCGTGTCGGTCAGTCGGGCGACCATTCAGGGCGTGCCAAGGGCGTTTTCGTACCCCAATTGTACCCGCTTTCGTACCCGCTTTTTGGCTGGCTGCTGGCGAATTTCGGCGAACCGCCGTGAACGGCACCACTCGCAACTTACTGATTTATTTAGTACAATTGAACTTCGCCGAACTAAGGCGAACGCCGATGCTAATTATCGATCATCAGCAGCATGTCAGCCTCGGAGCGGCTCATGTCGCGCGCAGGCCGCACGCGCAAGGGCGGCGATGATAGCGCGCCAGCCGGATTGGCGTTTGTCGTATGGACGGCCAAACAACGGCACGTCGCTCGGCGTCATCCGCCACGCTTTCGCAACCACGCCGCACGCAGCGGCAGCGCGATCGCGAGCACGCCGAGGAACACGCCGTAGGCGAGCAGCGTCGCGACGATCTGCTTCCACAACGCGCCGCCGGTGCCCACGCTGGCGCGGAAACCCCAGCGCATCGCGACGATGCTGAGCACCGCCGCTGCGAGGACGACCACGACATCGGCAAGCCAGCGCAGCGCGCTACGCGGCTGTCTCGGAAACGCGCAGTAGAGCGCGCCGATGATCGCGAACGTCGGCAGGAACAGCAGGAACGAGAGATCGGATTCGAAGAACGAGTGCATGCGTGGCCTTCAGTCGACGACGAGACCGTACATCGAACGCACCTCCTCGGCGGTGAGGCGCGAGTCGCGCCCACCGAAGCGTCTGCGCGCGTAGTTGAGCACTTCGGCGATGTCGGCCGGTTCGAGTTTTTGCGCAAACGGCGGCATCGAATGCGGTCGCGGATTGCCTGTGCTCGTGATCGCCATGCCGCCGTAGAGCACCATGCGTACGGCATTGATCGGGTCGGGCGCAGTCATCGCGACGGCGTCGCGCAGCGGCGGGTACGCGCCGGGTTTTCCTTCGCCGTCCTTGCCGTGGCAGTCGGCGCAAGCGTCAGCGTACAAGTCAGCGCCTTTGCCGCCGACCGCGTCGCCATGCGCTGCGACGGGCGGGGGGCGCAGCGGCGATGGTTCGACTTGCTTGAGGTGACGAGCGATCGCGAGCGCGTCTTCCGCCGTCAACGCGCGCAGGCTCGCGTAGGCCACTTCGGCCATTGGCCCGTATGCGCTGCCATGCACGGCGCTGCCGTACCGCAGGTAGTCGGCGAGTTCCTGATCCGAATAGCGTTCGAGCTGCAAACGGTCGAGCGGCGGCGCATACCAGCCGAGTCCGGGGATGACACCACCGGCGAGATGGCCTTCCGGCGGCAGCGAACCGCGTTCGCCGCGCGTGCTGTGGCACATCGCGCAATGGCCGAGTCCATCGACGAGATAGCGGCCGCGATCGGCTGGAGCGATCGGCGCGTCGGCATTCGGCCGTTCGTACCACATGCGCCAGAAGACGAGCATGCGGCGCGAGTCGGCCGGCGCTTCGAGCCGGTTCGGCGGCGGCTCGTTCGCGCTCGCCGGTTGCGTGCGCAGCCAGGCATAGATTGCGTCAAGGTCGGCGTCGCTCACGCGCGAGAAATGCGCATACGGAAACACCGGGTAGAGCACGCCGCGACGCGCCACGCCGTGACGCATCACATGCGCGAATTCGTCGGCCGACCAGTCGCCGATGCCGTGCTGCGCATCGGGCGTGATGTTCGGGCTGTACAGCGTGCCGAAGCCGGTCGCGAATGCGCGCCCGCCCGCGAACGGCATGCCGCCGCGCGTCGTGTGACAGGCCTGGCAATCGCCGATGCGCGCGAGATATTCGCCGCGTGCGAGCGTCGCCGCGTCGCTGGCGACAACACGCGATCCGCCGTGCGGCACGCGATATGGTTCGAAGCCGCCCTGCCGCGCGAACAACACGCCTAGCACAGCGACGAGCGCGAGAACGAACGGCAGCAGCACCATCGAGGAAACGATGAAGACACGGCGCAGTTTCATCGCGCGCCCTCCGCGGCCAACGCACCGCAAGAAACGGGCGGCGCGAAACTGCCAACTGGCGCCGGACGCATGCCATCCGGATTGGACTGCTGCGACAACCATGTCGCGACGGCGCGGATGTCTTCCGGCGTGAGCGCCATCGCAACGTCGTGCATGCAGTCGGGCGCGAGCGCGCGGCGCGAACCGGTTTTCCAATGACCGAACTGCGCGACGATGTAGTCGGCCGGCAAGCCGATCGTCGCAGGAATGCCGGGTTCGAGTCCGGCGAGATTCGTGCCGTGGCACGCGCTGCATGCCGGAACGTGCAACACAGCATCGCCTTCGCGCACGAGTTGCTCGGCGCGGCGCGCGCGTTCAGGCGTGAGTTGCGCGGCGCCGGTGTCTGCGCGCTGCGTGCGCGGCGGCAACGCGGCGTAGTAGTCCGCGATCTCGCGCAACCACGCGTCGTCCGCGAACTGCACGAGCCAAGTCATCGGCGCGTTGACGCGGCGACCGTCGCGAAAACCGCGGAGTTGTTCGAACAGATAACCCGCGGGCTTGCCGGCGAGGTGCGGGTAGTACTCGGCGCCGTTCACGCCTTCGCCGTGCTCGCCGTGACAGGCGGCGCAGGCGGCGAGGTGGTTGGCAATGGTGTCGTCGGCGAGTGCGGCGGAGCCGAAGCCGGCAAGCGCATACAGGAACAACGCTGTTGGCCAAGGACGCCGCATCAGTGATCCATCCGGAAAATCATGAACAGCCCCATTGCGACGAACATCGTAACGAAAATGCAAACACCGGTGAAGAACCAAACGGCGGCCCAATATCTCGCGGAACGGGTTGCCTGCATTCGCTTGCGGTAGGCCTTGTCGCGCGCAAGCCGGGTCAGCTCGCCGGCAACCTCGGCAAGATGATTTCCGAATGGCATCTCACAACCCTCCCGCCGCCTGCGCCACTGCCCGGAACAGCGCGCGGCCCTTGTTCATCGTCTCTTCCCATTCCTTGCCCGGGTCGGAGTCGAACACGACGCCGCCGCCAGCCTGGACGTATAGACGTCCGTTCTGGATGACGGCGGTGCGGATCGCGATGGCGGTGTCGGCATCGCCGTCCCAACCGATGTAGCCGATCGCGCCGGCGTAGAGGTTGCGCTTGTGCGGTTCGAGTTCCTGGATGATCTCGATGGCGCGGATCTTCGGCGCGCCGCTGACGGTGCCGGCCGGAAAGGTCGCCTTGAGCACGTCCATGTACGACAGGCCGTCGCGCAGTTCGCCCTGCACTTCGCTGACAATGTGCATGACGTGCGAATAGCGTTCGATGACGAAACTGTCGGCAACTTTCACGCTGCCCGTCTTGCTGACGCGGCCGACGTCGTTGCGGCCGAGGTCGATGAGCATGAGATGCTCGGCGCGCTCCTTTTCGTCGGCGAGCAGTTCGGCTTCGAGCGCGAGGTCTTCCTCTTGCGTGCGGCCGCGCGGGCGCGTGCCCGCGATCGGGCGCACGATGACCTTGCCGTCCTTCAATCGCACGAGGATTTCCGGCGACGAGCCGACGACCTGCGTGCCGCCGAGGTCGATGAAATACATGTACGGCGACGGATTGAGCGCACGCAATGCGCGGTAGACATCGACCGGCCGCGCGCGGAACGGCACCGACAAGCGCTGCGACGGCACGACCTGGAAGATGTCGCCAGCGCGGATGTATTCCTTGGCATTCTCGACCATCGCCTCGTATTGCTCGCGCGTGAAACTCGATTCGAAATCGGCTTCTTCGAGCGCTTTCGGGTCGAGCACGTCGGGATAACCGGACGCCGCGTGGCGCAGGCGGAACACGAGCTCGTCGAGTCGCCGGCGCGCGCGAGCATACGCGTGCGGCTCCGCGGGATCGGCGTGCACGATGAGGTAGAGCCGGCCCTTGAGGTTGTCGAACACGGCGACTTCCTCACTGAGCATGAGCAGCGCATCGGGCGTGCCGAGTTCGTCGCGCTTGTCGCGCGCGAGGCGAGGTTCGATCCAGCCGATCGTCTCGAAGCCGAAATGGCCGACGAGTCCGCCGCTGAACGCGGGCAAGCCTTCGACGGGCGCGACACGATAGCCGGCGCGGATGCGCTCGACTTCCGCGAGCGGATCGGCGACCTCGCGCGATTCGACGACTTCGCCGAGTTCCTCGACCGTCAACGTATGCCCGCGCAACTGGTATACGCGCCGGCACGGCAGGCCGATGATCGAATGACGCCCCCAGTTCTCGCCGCCCTCGACCGACTCGAACAGGTACGCGTACGGCCCGTCGGCGAGCTTGAGGTACACCGACAGCGGCGTGTCGAGGTCGGAGAGCACCTCGCGCGCGATCGGGATGCGGTTGTAGCCCTGGGCGGCGAGTGCGGCGAAATCTTCCTGCGTGATCACGACGGAACCTGCGACGAAGCGGCCCGCGAAGATATCAGGCCGACTTGCGCGGCAACAAACGCGTCCGCTGTCAGGTGCCCTCGAATCCATTTCCGAAGATCAGGTCCGGCACCACGGGCGCGTGCGCCTCGCGCACGATGTCGTAGGTCAGGCCGCCGGCCGGCGCGTCGCGCCCCCAGTACAGTTCGACCTCGCCCGGCGAGGCGCCGACGAGCGGATGCGGCTCGACATCGTCCTCGTCGGGCGTGTCGGTCAGCGCGAGCGCGTCGCTCCACGTCGCGCCGTCCAGCGATCGACGCACGGCGAGGTCGAAATGGGCGCCGCTCGCGCGAATCCAGAACAGCGCGAATGCGCCGTCCGGCATCACCACCGGCAGCGAATCGTGATTGTTGCCGGTGATCGCGAAAGGCTGCGGCGGCGCGCTCCAATCGCGCACGTCATGCGTCGTCTTCACGTACATCGCGAGCGCGCTGCTGCCGACCTGGTAGCTCGCGAGGTAGAGACCATCACTGTCGCGGCGGGCGATGCGCGGCAACTGGCTGTTGGCGGCGATCTGGGTCTTGAGCGTGTCCCAGGTCGCACCGCCGTCGCTGGATTGCGCGACGTAGCTGCCCGTCGGAAGACGCTGATAGCTCAGCGTCAGCATGCCGTCGGCGTGGCGGATCGCGTGCGGATTGACCTCGCCGCCCGTCGCCCAACCAAGCACGAGCGGGTTCTGTTCGGTGAAGGCAATACCGTCCGAGCTCGTTGCGCGCCAGATGCGATAGCTCGAATTGCCGCCGCTGCCTTTGAGATAGAACAGCACGTAGTTCGACGGCCCGAGCTGCAGCAGCGCCGGATGACGTTCGTTCGCGCTCGTGGCGATGATCGGCGCGGGCGCCGTCCAGGTCTCGCCTTCGTCGCTCGAACGCGTCAGCAGCAGGTCGCCGCTGAATGTCGCCGGATCGAGGCGCTCGAACACGACGATGCGCGCATCATCGTCGGTAGAACGAATCACGGCAGCCTGGTAATCGAGTTCCGGGCCGCTCGTGACGTTGGCGACATCAGCGACCGCCGCCGATGCGATCAATGCGAGCCCGCAGCCCAGCCAGCGGCATTTACGCATGATTCGTACCTTCCGAAAGACGCCGGCGCGGCATGCCCGGCATGTCCAGCTTGAACTCGACGCCGCTGCCATCGGCGAGATTGACCGCCGACGCGGCGCCGCGATGCAGTTCGGCGACGAGGCGCACGACGTAGAGGCCGAGGCCGAGATGAGGCGCACCCGCGCGCGAACCGCCTTCGCGCAGCGAGACGAGCGAGTCGAACAGGCGATCCTGCATCGCCGCCGGCAACAGCGGGCCGGCATTGGCAACGCGGATTTCCGGCGTCGAATCCGCGGCGATCGACAGCGACAGCGCGATCCAACCGTCGACGGGCGTGAACGAACAGGCGTTGTCGAACAGCTTGTCGAGCGCCTGCGCGACGAGCTCGGGCGCACCGTGGAACGGCACCGGCGCATCGGGCAGCGCGAGACGCAACTCGCGCGGCGCGGCGAGCGCGCGATAACTCCCTGCGCAGCCGGAAACGAGCGCTCGCAGA
>JAKPAN010000154.1 GCA_029779475.1 Pseudomonadota bacterium | reverse complement strand
TCGGAGCACGCGCCGCTGGTGGCGAGCTTTCTGCAGCGCGTGTTCATCGCGCCGAATGTGCGGGTGATGACGCAGGCCGACTTGGCCGAAGCGCTCGAAGACGAACTCTATGGCTTGCGCGAGCGCCTCGGCGCCGCGGCTTTCCCGAAGCCGGCGCTGGACTACCTCAACGACTGGGCGGCGAACGACAAGGGCTGGTTGCGCAAGTACTACACGCAAGGCTCGGACGAACCGCATTTCGACCTGATGCCGGCCACCGAGAAGGCGATCGCCTGGCTGGAGACGCTTGCCGAGCGCAGCTTCGTCGGCACCGAGTCGCGCCTGCTGACCCTGTTCGAGTTGCTCAAGCAGATGAGCGCGGGTAGCGAGAGCGATCCGCAGGCGCGCATCGCCGAATTGCAGCGCCGCCGCGACGAGATCGACGCCGAGATCGCGCGCGTCCTGTCCGGTGACCTGCCGATGCTCGACGCCACCGGGCTGAAGGATCGCTTCCAGCAGTTCACGACGCTGGCGCGCGAACTGTTGACCGACTTTCGCGAGGTCGAGCACAACTTCCGTGGGCTCGACCGGCGCGTGCGCGAGCGCATCGCCTTGTGGGAAGGCGCCAAGGGCGCGCTGCTCGAAGAAATCATGGGCGAGCGCGACGCGATTGCCGATTCCGATCAAGGGCGGAGCTTTCGCGCCTTCTGGGATTTCCTGATGTCGAGTCGCCGTCAGGAAGATCTGACCACCCTGCTCGAAAGGGTGCTGGCGTTGCCGCCGGTGCTCGAACTGCGCCCCGACGTGCGCACCCGTCGCATACACTACGACTGGCTGGAAGCCGGCGAGCACACGCAGCGCATGGTGGCCCAGCTCTCGCAACAGTTGCGCCGCTTTCTCGACGATCAGGCCTGGCTCGAGAATCGCCGCATCATGGACATTCTGCACGGCATCGAAGCCAAGGCGCTGGCGCTGCGCGACACGCCGCCGACGGGGACGGTGATGAGCATCGCCGATACCGCGGCCGCCATCGAACTGCCGATCGAGCGGCCGCT
>JAKPAN010000149.1 GCA_029779475.1 Pseudomonadota bacterium | reverse complement strand
ACCGCGTGCCGCGTCGCGCCTTGCGGCGCTCCTGACATTGCGCAGGAGTGCCGCAGGGCGCGATCCGTTTCCGGCCGCACGACTTCGCGCCCGGCGACGCCACGAAAAATTTCCCGGCGCGTGTCACTTCCCTCGCGGCCTTGCGAGTGTCCCCTGCGCGGGTCTGGACGCGCGGCGCGGACCGACATGCGCCACGCAGTTTTCGCCACGAGCAAGCTGCGCGGCGACCGCGCCTCAATGGTGCGCGTGCGCGATCGCCTGCAGGCGGCGCAGGATCGTATCGACCATGTCGCGCTGCAGTTCCTTGGTCAGCATGTCGTTTTCGGCGGCGACGCCGAGCGCCTGGCTCGCGTCGAACGTGTACTCGCGCGACAACTCGATCGTCTGCTTGGGCAGCAGCGCCGTGCCGGCCGCGTCGGTGACTTCGAATTCGACGTGGTAACGCAGCGAATACTCGTTGGCGCGCGCGTTGCCGCCAACCGAGAGCACGTCGTTGGAGAACGTGTTCGCCGTGAACTTCATGACCGCGACGCCCGGGCCGTCCGCATCGACGACCTGCGCGCCCGAGCGCGGCAGCGCTTTCGCCAGATCCTTCGCGAGCACGCTCGAGGTATCGGCGATCACGATGTGCACGCGCTGCATCGACGGCGGCAATTGCGCTTCCTTGCGGATATGGAACCCGCATCCGGCGAGCGAGGCGGCGAGAACGGCGGCGAGAGCGAGGCGGCGCAAGGTCATGTACGGGTTCCGGCGGCGATGGGCGGGCTAGTGATCAGCAGATCATACGGTGCGCGCCAGCCCGGCAGCGAGCGGATACGTTCGAGCCAGGCCAAGACCGCCGGCCAGCGCGCGAGATCGACCTCGGCCTGGTCGGCCCAGAACAAATAGCCGCAGCAGCTCATGTCGGCGATCGTCGGCGCGTCGCCGGCGAGGAACACGCTGCCCAGCAACGCCTCGTCGAGCCGATCGAAATCGGCGTGCATGCGCTGCGTCCACCACGCTTCGAGCGCAGCATCCGCGCGCGTGAAGCGCTTCGAGAAACGCAGATGCGGCAGGCTCATCGCGATGCGGTTCGCCTCCCACGCGAGCCACTCGCGCACGCGCGTGCGCTGCGCAGGCGTGCGGCCGTCGAGCTTGCCGTAGCGGCGCGCGATGAAGTCGAGGATGGCATTCGACTGGCACACGGCAAGCCCGTCCTCGTCGACGAACACCGGCACTTCGCCGAACAGCGCCACCGCGCGGAAATCCGCCGAACGCTCCGCGCGCGGCACGTTGAGATCGACCGGCCGCTGCTCGTAGCCGATGCCCATGAGCCGCAGCGCGAGCGCGACCTTGTAGCTGTGGCCGGATTCTCGGTTGATGTAGAGGATGGGCGCCGCCATCGCCGTTACACCACCACGTTGACGATCTTCCCCGGCACGACGATGACCTTCTTCGGCGCGTTGCCGGCAAGGAATTCGGCGACCTTCGGTTCGGCGAGCGCGAGTTTCTCGACTTCGTCCTTGCTCGCGGACGCAGCGACTTCGATCGTGCCGCGCAGCTTGCCGTTGACCTGCACGGCGAGCGTGACGCTGTCGCGCACGAGCGCGCGCGCGTCGGCCTTCGGCCACGGCTCGTCGTCGACGAGCGATTCGCGATGGCCGAGCGTTTGCCACAGCGCGTGCGAAACATGCGGCACGATCGGGTTGAGCAGCAGCACCATCGATTCGAGCGCTTCGTGGCGCACGGCGCGGCCCTGATCGCTTTGGTCGTCGAACTTGCCGAGCGCGTTGAGCAGTTCCATGACCGCGGCAATCGCAGTGTTGAACGAGTAGCGGTGACCGATGTCGTTGGAGACCTTCTGGATCGTCTCGTGGACCTGGCGGCGCAGCGTCTTCTGCGCAGCGCTCAACGACTCCGTATTCACTTCGGGATGATCGGGATTGCTCGCGTGCGTGACGACCTCGCGCCAGAAACGGCGCAGGAAGCGCGCCATGCCTTCGACGCCAGCTTCGTTCCATTCCAGCGACTGTTCCGGCGGTGCGGCGAACATCGAGAACAGGCGCACGGTGTCGGCGCCGTACTTGCCGACCATGTCCTTCGGGTCGACGCCGTTGTTCTTCGACTTCGACATCTTCTCGGTGCCGCCGATCTTCACCGGCTGGCCGTCGGACTTGAGTACCGCGCCGACCGCGCGCGCCTTGTCGTCGCGCTGGATTTCGACGTCGGCGGGGTTGATCCAGTCTTTCGAGCCGTCCGCATTGTCGCGGTAGAACGTATCGGCGATGACCATGCCCTGGCAGAGCAGGTTCGTCGCCGGTTCGTCGCTCTGCACGAGGCCCGCGTCGCGCAGCAGCTTGTGATAGAAGCGGAAATACAGCAGGTGCAGGATCGCGTGCTCAATGCCGCCGATGTACTGGTCCACAGGCAGCCAGTAATTCGCGCGCTGGTCGACCTGCTCTGCCGCACCCGGCGAGGTATAGCGCGCGTAGTACCAGCTCGATTCCATGAACGTGTCGAACGTGTCGGTTTCGCGCTCGGCCGGGCCGCCGCATTGCGGACAGGTCGTCTTGCGCCAGTTCGGGTCGGCCTTGATCGGCGACTGCACGCCCATGAACTGCACGTCTTCGGGCAGCACGACCGGCAGCTGATCCTCGGGCACGGGGACTGCGTCGCACTTCGGGCAGTACACGATCGGAATCGGACAACCCCAGTAGCGCTGGCGCGAAACGCCCCAGTCGCGCAGACGCCAGTTGACGCGGCGCGCGCCCTTGCCTTCCTTCTCGAAGCGCGCGGCCAATGCGTCGAACGTGCCGCGATAGTCGAGGCCGTCGTATTCGCCCGAATTCACGAGCCAGCCGTAGTCGGTGTACGCGCCCTTCTCGATGATGTCGCGTTCGAACTGCTCGACGATGCTTTCGGCCGCCGCAGGTTCGTAAACGTCGATCGCGCGGCTTTCGCCGAGCGCGGCGGACATCGCGTCGGTGTTGCGCGCGGCATCGTCGCCGAGCGCGCGGATGGCGTCGCGCACGGCGTCGCTGACGATGACCATCTTGATGAGCAGATCGTATTTCGTCGCGAATTCCCAGTCGCGCTCGTCGTGCGCGGGCACGGCCATGACCGCACCGGTGCCGTAGCCCATGAGCACGAAGTTCGCGATCCAGACCGGCACCTTCTCGCCGGTGACCGGATGGATCGCGCTGAGGCCGGTGTCGATGCCCTTTTTTTCGGCGGTTTCGATGTCGGCTTCCGCGGTGCCGCCGTGGCGACATTCCTCGATGAACGCAGCGACGAGCGGCTTGCTCTGCGCGGCCTTCTGCGCGAGCGGATGCTCGGCGGCGACGGCGAGATAGGTCACGCCCATGAGCGTATCCGGACGCGTCGTGAACACGGTCAGCGGCTCGCTTTCGCCTTCGACCGCGAACTGGATTTCGAGGCCTTCCGAGCGGCCGATCCAGTTGCGCTGCATCGTCTTGACCGAATCCGGCCAGCCCGGCAGCGTGTCGAGGCCGTCGAGCAATTCCTGCGCGTAGTCGGTGATCTTGAGGAACCACTGCGGGATTTCGCGTTTCTCGACAAGCGCACCGGTGCGCCAGCCGCGGCCGTCGACGACCTGCTCGTTGGCGAGCACGGTCTGGTCGACCGGGTCCCAGTTCACGACCGAGTTCTTGCGATAGGCGAGACCCTTCTTGAACAGGCGCACGAACATGCGCTGCTCGTGGACGTAGTAGTCGGGGCGGCAAGTCGCGAATTCGCGTGACCAGTCGATCGCGTAGCCGAGCTGCGCGAGCTGGCCGCGCATGTGCTCGATGTTGGCGTAGGTCCACTTCGCCGGCGCGGTGTTGTTCTTGATCGCCGCGTTCTCGGCGGGCAGGCCGAACGCGTCCCAACCCATCGGCTGCAAGACGTTGCGGCCGTTCATGCGCTGGAAACGGCTGATGACGTCGCCGATCGTGTAGTTGCGCACATGGCCCATGTGCAGCGCGCCGGACGGATACGGCAGCATCGACAGGCAGTAGAACTTCGCCTTGGTCGTGTCTTCCTTGACCTCGAACGCGTGCGTCGCGCTCCAGTAGGTTTGCGCGGCGGCCTCGACGGTTTGCGGGTCGTAGGCCTTCGGTTCGTGGTTTTCCTGAGTCGACATGGGCTTGGCGCGGCGTCGTGCCGCGCTGGAAAAAGGAGGAACCGCGAGCCTAACGCAGTGCAACAATCCAGAAAAGCGCGCGCTGCGGCGCGGCTTGCGCCATTGGTCGCAAGCGCGTCTGCGCGGCAAACGCCCTGCTAGCATTCCAAGTCCATCATGGGGAGCCAAGCCGATGAACCTTCGCGTTGCCGTTCCGTCCGTTCTTGCCGCCGCCATCGCCGGCACTTTCAGCGTGAAGGCTGCGGATGCGCCTGCGCCTGCGTCGCAGGTCGTCGTCCTGCATTGCGCGCACCTGCTCGACACCATCGGCGGCAAGTTGCTCGGCGAGACGACCGTCGTCACCGACGGCAAGCGCATCAAGTCCGTGCAGTCCGGCCGCGCCGACGTGCCGGGCGCGAACGCGATCGACCTGCCCGCCTCGTCGACCTGCCTGCCCGGCCTCATCGATTCGCACACGCACCTGACCAGCGAAACGAGCCCGACCGGCTACAGCGACCAGTTCCGCTGGAACCAGGCCGACTACGCGATCCGCTCGACCGTCTACGCGAAACGGACGTTGCTTGCGGGCTTCACCACCGTGCGCGATCTCGCCGACAACGACTATGACTCCGTCGCGCTGCGCAACGCGATCAATGCCGGCGCCGTGCCCGGCCCGCGCATCTTCACCGCAGGCGTCGCGATCGGTTCGACCGGCGGCCACGCCGATCCGACCGACGGCTACCGCCGCGATCTCGCTGGCGATCCGTCGGCGAAGGACGGCATCATCAACTCGCCGGAAGACGCGTGGAAAGCGGTGCGCGAGCACTACAAGAACGGCGTCGACCTCATCAAGATCATGCCGTCCGGCGGCGTGCTCGACGAAAGCAGCAGCGTCGACAACGCGCAGCTCACCATCGACGAGGTCAAGGCCGTCGTCGCCGCCGCGCATGATTACGGCTTCACGGTCGCCGCTCACGCGCACGGCGCCGAAGGCATCCGCCGCGCCGTCATCGGCGGCGTCGATTCGATCGAACACGGCACCTTCATGGACGACGCCGACATGAAGCTCATGAAGGAACACGGCACCTGGTACGTGCCGACGATCATCGCCGGCAAGTACGTGCAGGAAAAAGCCGAGACGCCCGGCTACTACCCGCCGCAGGTCGCGGCGAAGGCGAAGATGGTCGGCCCGATCATCCAGCAGACCGCGGGCAAGGCCTACAAGGCCGGCGTGAAGATCGCCTTCGGCACCGACGCGGCCGTGTATCCGCATGGCCAGAACGCGAAGGAATTCCAGTACATGGTCGAAGCCGGCATGCCGCCGCTGTACACGTTGCAAGCCGCGACCACGCACGCCGCGGAACTGCTCAAGAAATCGAAAGATCTCGGCAGCGTCGAAGCCGGCAAGCTCGCCGACGTCATCGCCGTCGACGGCAACCCGCTCGACGACATCACGCGCATGCAGCACATGTCGTTCGTGATGAAGGAAGGCGTCGTCTACAAGCAGGACGGCAAGGAAGTGCTGCGCTGAATCGCAACGCGACGCCGACCCGCGCCGGAACTGGCGACGGGTCGGCGATCGCGGCAGCGGCGTCTTGCAATCGCGGCGCAATGCCGCCACCTTGCACGGCTCTTCGAGGAGCCATTCCGATGTCCGACGCCACGACGACGAGCCACGTCTTCGACGCCACTGCCGAGAATTTCCAGAGCGAGGTGCTCGACGCTTCGTTCAAGCACGCCGTCCTCGTCGACCTGTGGGCCGAATGGTGCGGCCCGTGCAAGACGCTCGGCCCGCTGATCGAGAAAGTCGTCGCCGAATTCAACGGCGCGGTGAAGCTCGCCAAGATCGACTGCGACAAGGAACCCGAACTCGCCGCGGCGTTCGGCGTGCGCAGCATCCCGACCGTCGTGCTGCTGCGCGGCGGCCAGCCCGTCGACGGCTTCAACGGCGCGCTGCCGGAAGGCCAGATCCGCGAATTCCTGCTGCGCCACGTGCAGCCGAATCCCGCCGACGACGCGACGGCTGCGCCCGCGCCGCGCGACGAAACACCCGAGCAGGCCATCGCGCGCATCCAGCAGGAGATCGCCGCCGATCCGGACAAGTCCGAACTCAAGCTCGAACTTGCCGTCGCGCAGATGCAGGCTGGCAACGCCGCCGCCGCGGAAGCCGAACTCGACGCGCTCCCAGCCAATTTCGCCAGCGACGACCGCGCGCGACGCCTGCGCGGCCAGCTCGAATTCGCGCGTTCGCTCAAGGACGCGCCGCCCGCCGACGCCTTGCGCGCGCGCATCGCGAGCGACGGCAACGATTTCGCCGCGCGCGACCTGCTCGGCGTGCGACTGCTCATCGACGGCGATGCTGCGGCCGGACTCGAACAGTTCCTCGCCATCCTCAAAGCCGACCGCGAGTGGAACGAAGGCCAGGCGAAAAAGCGCCTGATCGCCGCGTTCAGCGTGCTCGACGACGAGGAACTCGTCGGCGCGTATCGCCGCAAGATGTCGTCGCTGCTGTTCTGAGGCATCAGGAGCCACCCATGAATGCCGAGCGCGACGATTTCGTCAGCAAAGTCCCCGAAATCACGCTCGGCTTCTGGATCATCAAGATCCTCGCCACCACGCTCGGCGAAACCGGCGGCGATGCGCTGTCGATGACGCTCGACCTCGGTTATCTCGCGAGTACGGCGATCTTCGCCGTCGTCTTCGCGATCGCCGTCGCAACGCAAATCGCGGCGAAGCGTTTCCGGCCGTGGTTGTACTGGACGACGATCATCGCGACGACGACGGTCGGCACCACGCTCGCCGATTTTGCCGACCGCTCGCTCGGCATCGGCTACAGCGGCGGCAGTGCGCTGCTGCTCGCCGCGCTGCTCGTCACGCTGTTCGCCTGGCGACGCACGCTCGGCACGGTAGCGGTCGCGAGCGTGTCGACGCCGCGCGCGGAAGCGTTCTACTGGCTCACGATCCTGTTCTCGCAGACGCTCGGCACCGCGCTCGGCGACTGGACGGCCGACACGATGGCGCTCGGTTATCTTGGTGCGGCGCTCGTGTTCGGCGCGGCGCTCGTGCTGGTCGCGGCGGCCTGGCGCTTCACGTCGATCTCGCGCACGGCGCTGTTCTGGGCCGCGTTCGTGCTGACGCGTCCGCTCGGTGCGGTCGTCGGCGATTTCCTCGACAAGCCGCTCGCGCAGGGCGGGCTCGATCTCGGCCGCTTCGCCGCATCCGGCGTGCTGCTGCTCGCGATCGTCGCCTGCATCGCTTTCCTGCCGCAACGCGCCGCGCGCACGGCGCATTGACTTTCGGCCGGACCGCAGCCTCATGCCCAGTCAAGTCTCGCCGCGCTCGATGCGTCGCCTGCTCAACCTCTGGCCGCCGTTCCTGTTCTGCGGCATCCGCGTGCTGGAGATTTCCGACGACTGGCGACGCGCGCGCGTCGTGCTGCGCAAGCGCTGGTACAACCGCAACGACGTCGGCACGCAGTATGGCGGCAGCCTGTTCTCGATGACCGATCCGTTCTGGATGGTGCTCACGCTGCAATGCCTCGGTCGCGACTACATCGTCTGGGACAAGGCCGGCGAGATCGAATTCGTCGCACCCGGTCGCGAGGACGTCTACGCCGAATTCCACATCGACGACGCAATGCTCGACGAGATCCGCGCGGCGACGGCCGGCGGCGAAAGACACCTGCGCTGGTGCGAAACACCGGTCACGACCGCAGGGGGCGAACTCGTCGCGCGCGTGCGCAAGCAGCTCTACGTGCGACGCAAACCCGCAGCACGCTGACCGTATCCGCATCGCGCTGAGTTTTTCGCGCCCATCCGCGCGGCGGCCGCATGCCGCCTGGTTCGCCGAATGCGCGTTCCATGGCACCATGGTGCGCATCCCACGAACCGCAAGCGCCCATGTCCGACGCGAATGACGCCGCCGTTTCCAGCCCGCGTTTCGCCTACACGATCGACTGGGGCGGCATCGCGCCGGCCGACGCTCAGGCGTTGCGCGCGTTCTGGAGGCGCGAAGGCGCGCTCGCCGACGATGCGCAGATCGACGCGCGCCTGCCGCAGGTCGTGATGCACGCGACCTCGCGCGACGGCGAAGTCGCGGGCGTGTGCACCGCGCTCGCGACGACGCATCCGCGCATCGGCCAGCCGCTGTATTACTGGCGCACCTTCGTCGGCAAGCCGTGGCGCAGCAGTCCGCTGGTCGGCATGCTGCTGCGCAAATCCTGCCGCGTGCTCGAAGAACACGCGGCGAAGAACGATTTCCCGTGCATCGGCGTGCTGCTCGAACTCGAGAATGCGCGCTTCAAGGAGCGCGGACGCAAACCGGTGTGGGCGAATCCGCGTTTCGTCTACATCGGCCGCAGCGAACGCAATCTCGACTTGCGCGTGCTGTATTTCGACGGCGCCAAGCTCAAATCGCCGCAAGGCTGAAGCCGCGCCTCTCCTCCGCAAACACATCGAATCCCCATGAGCGAAGAGACCACCGCAAACGCCGCGCAATCCGCGACGGACGAAAAGAAGGACGTCGCCGAAGTCCTCGGCAGCATGCACACGACGAACTTCCCCGACCTGCTGCGCCAGCTCGGCGGCTGTCTCGTCGTCAGCACCTATCAGGCCGGCAAGCTCGTCATCCTGCGGCCCGATGGCGCCAGCATCAACACGCACTACCGCAGCTTCAACCGGCCGATGGGCATGGCCGCCGACGGCGAACGCATGGCGCTGGGCGCGGCGATGGAAATCGCCGAATTCCGCAACATGCCCGCGGTCGCGAAACGCCTGCAGGACCCGCCGCGACACGACGCCGTCTACATGGCGCGGCGCGGCCACATCACCGGCGCGATCGACATCCACGAGATGGCCTGGGACAAGCACGGCGATCTGTGGTTCGTGAACACGCTGTTCTCGTGCCTGTGCACGCTCGACGTGAAATCGAGTTTCGTGCCGCGCTGGCGGCCGCGCTTCGTCAGCCACTACGCGCCGGAAGATCGCTGCCATCTCAACGGCCTGGCGATGCGCGACGGCAAGCCGCGCTATCTCACCGCGCTCGGCGAAAGCAACGAACCGCAAGGCTGGCGCAAGAACAAGCGCGACGGCGGCATCCTCATCGACTTGGCGACCGACAAGGTGATCGCGCGCGGCCTGTCGATGCCGCATTCACCGCGCTGGTACGACGGCAAGCTCTGGGTACTCGAATCCGGTCGCGGCAAGCTCGTCACGATCGACCCGAAAACCGGCGAGAAAACCGACTTCGCCAGCGTGCCCGGCTTCGCGCGCGGACTCGACTTCATCGGCCCGGTCGCGTTCATCGGCCTGTCGCAGCTGCGCGAAACCAACGCATTCACCGACATCGAGATCACCGACGACAACAAGGATCGCCAGAGCGGCGTCTGGGCCGTGCACCTCGGCACCGGCAACACGATCGCCCTGCTCAAGTTCACCGGCGGCGTGCAGGAAATCTTCGCCGTGCAGGCGATTCCCGGGGTGCTGTTTCCGGAGATCATCAGCGAAGGCGAATTCCTCGCCAGCGCGTATGCATTACCCGACGAGGCGCTGCGCGAAGTCGGCTTCACGCCGCAGCCGGAGCAGCCGATTGCGCCGAGCGATGGCTACGCGAGCGAAACGCCGGCCGCGAGCTGACCCTCACGCCTCGCGCGCACTGCGCCACCCTGCCACCGCGGCGATCGCCCGCGCGCACATTTCGCGCTGCGGCGCTTCGCCATCGATGCGCAGGGTGCCTTCCGGCGGAAGATCGAATCGCGCGACGACCGCATCGACGAGCGCAGGCCGTCGATCGCCCGCCGCGTGCTCGCCACGCGCGAGATCGCGCTCGATGCGTTGCCGCGCGAGCGATGGCCGGCACTCGACGAGCATCGGCAACACGGCAAATCGGTGTTTCGCGGCAAGCGCGACGACCGCATCGAGATCCTCCCGGCGCGAAAACGTCATGCCGTCGAGCACGCTCGATGCGTCGAGCAGGCAGTTGATCTCCAACGCGAGCAGCACGGCGCGGAACGCGGCGCGTTTTTCGAGATAGCTGAATTCGCAGGCCGGGAACATTGCTGCGCGGATCGCGTCGCGGCAGACGCGGCGCAATGCGAACTCGTGTTCGAGTGCGCGCGCGAGCGTGCTCTTGCCCGCGCCGGGCACGCCCATCAGCGCGACGACGATGCGCTCATCCGGCACGTTCATGCATCGCCTCGCGAACCGCGGGAAGCCGTCGCCGTCCGCTAGAATCGACCTTCATCGCCCACCGCCCTGCGCGGCATCGCCGCCGACGGAAAAATCATGCGCCCTCTCCACGTCCAGCGCTACCTGTTCACCGGCCTGCTCACGTTCATCCCGATCTGGCTGACGTGGATCGTGTTCAAGTCGATCTTCTCGCTGCTCTCGCAGGTGAACCTGCCGTGGATCACCGCGCTGGTGGCCGCGTTTCCCGACACGCTCGGCCGGCTGCATCAGGAATGGCTGCTCTCGCTGCTCGCGTTCGTGTTCACGCTCGCCGCGCTGTACGTCATGGGCTTCGCCGCCGATCGCGTGTTCGGCCAGCGCATCCTCGCGGTTTTCGAGAAACTCATCGAGCACATTCCGATCGCGCACAGCATCTACGGCGGCGCGAAGAAACTCATGTCGATGCTGCAGAACAAGCCGAGCGGCACGCAGCGCGTCGTGCTCATCGACTTTCCCTCGCCGGAACTGAAGACGCTCGGCTTCGTCACCCGCGTTTTCCGCGACGCAAACGGCGACGAATACGCGGCCGTCTACGTGCCGACGACGCCGAACCCGACCGGCGGCTATCTGGAAATCGTGCCCGTCGATCGCCTCGTCGCGACCGACTGGAGCGTCGACCAGGCGATGGCGTTCATCCTCTCTGCGGGCGCGGCCTCGCCGGACGAGTTGCCGTTCGCGCTCGGGCGCAAGCCGACATGAAGATCGCGGCAAAATCGTTCGCGATCCTCGCCGCGCTTTGCATGTTTTCGAGCGCGAATGCGGCAAACTGGACGACGCCCGCCGAACGCGCGCAATTCAAGACGACGCCGTCGTACGCCGACACGCACGAGTACCTGCAACGTCTCGCCGATGCCGCGCCGGACACGATCCATCTCTCGCGCTTCGGCGTCTCACCCGAAGGCCGCGATCTCATGCTCGTCGTCGCGAGCAGCGGCGGCGAATCCACGCCGCAGGCCGCGCGGGCGTCGGGCAAGACGATCCTGCTCGTGCAGTCGGGCATCCACGCCGGCGAGATCGAAGGCAAGGACGCGGCGCTGATGCTGCTGCGCGACCTATCGATCCAGCACAAATACCCGCACCTGCTCGACCACACGATCCTGGTCTGGCTGCCGATCTTCAACGTCGACGGCCACGAACACGCGAGCCCATACAACCGCATCAACCAGAACGGCCCGGCCGAAATGGGTTTCCGCGCGACCGCGCAGAATCTCAACCTCAACCGCGATTACATGAAGGCCGACGCGCCGGAAATGCGCGACTGGCTCGCGCTGTTCGACGCGTGGCAGCCCGATCTGTTCATCGACGTCCACACCACCGACGGTGCGGATTACCAGTACGACCTGACCTGGTACACGGAGCAATGGGGTCCGCTGCACGCGGCCGTGCAGACGTGGCAGACGAACGCGTTCGAGCGCGACATCGTTCCCGCGTTCGAGAAGAAGGGCCATCTCGCCGCGCCGTACCTCGACCTCATCGATCATCGCGACATCACCAAGGGCATCGGCAATTTCGGTTCCGGGCCACGCTTCTCGACCGGCTACGTCGCGCTGCGAAACCGCGCCGCGCTGCTCGTCGAGACGCACATGCTCAAACCCTACGCGGTGCGTGTGAAGGCGACGTACGATTTCGTGCTCGCCACGCTCGAACGCCTCACGCGCGACGACGCCGCGCTGCGCAAGGCGGTCGCGCAGGCCGACGCGGACACGATCGCGCGCGGCAAGATCGGCGGCACGCCGCTTGCCGTCGCCTTCGATACCTCGAAGGAATCGGTGCCGTTCACGCTCAAGGGTTACGCGTTCTCGCAGACGTCGAGCGACATTTCCGGCGACACCTGGGTGCGCTACGACCCGCGCAAGCCGAAGACCTACGTCGTTCCGTTCTATCGCGATCTCGTGCCGACGCAGACGGTGACATTGCCGGCGGCATATCTCGTGCCTGCGAGCTGGCCGCAGATCGTGGAGAAGCTGCGCGAACACGGCGTCGCCTTCACGCAGATCGGACATCTGTTGCATCTCGACGTCGAGCGTTACCGGCTCGCGTCGCCGCAATGGAAGCCGGCGCCGTTCGAGGGCCGCCACCTGCTCGCGGACGTCACGCAGTCGCGCGAAAACGCATCGATGGACTTCGCGGCAGGCGCGGTCGTCGTGCCGCTCGATCAGCCGCTCGCCAACGTCGCCGCGAACCTGCTCGAACCGCAAGCGTCCGATTCGCTGCTGCGCTGGGGTTTCCTCGACGCGATCTTCGAGCAGAAGGAGTCGCCCGATGCCCGCGTCGCCGAAAAGCTCGCGCGCGACATGCTCGCGAAGGATCCATCGCTGAAGGCAGAGTTCGAGGCGAAGCTCGCCAGCGACGCGGTTTTCGCGCAATCGCCCGAAGCGCGTCTGGCGTTCTTCTACGAACGTTCGCCGTGGTACGCGACGCAGCGCATCGGCCAGTACCCGGTCGTGCGCCTCGGCGCGGACGCGCTGCGCGCTGCGACACACTGAATCGCAGCCATCGGATCGCCGCCTTCACGAAACTTGACGTCCCCGCGTCGCGAAGTCGCTGTTTTTGCGGGAAAATAGGCGTATCGCCGCAGTGACCTTCGACACGGGCTTCGACTGTCCCCGCCCGCTACGCTGTGCGGCCTGATTGGCACAATCCGGATTCCCATGCCCAGAAAAACCCTGACCGCGCTGATCGTCGCGGTGTTCAGCGGCGCCATCGGCGCGTCCGCGCACACGAACCAGAACGGTCTCGACCCGCGCAATTTCGACGATTCGACCAGCGCCTGCGTCGATTTCTTCCAGCATGCCGACGGCGGCTGGCTCGCGTCGAATCCCATTCCTGCCGAATACAGCCAGTGGAGCCTCGACGACGAATTGCGCGAGCGCAACCTCGCCCTGCTGCGCGATGTACTCGACGCGGCGGCGAAGAATCCCGGCGAGACCGGCGGCATCACGCAGAAGATCGGCGACTTCTACGCCTCCGCGCTCGACGAGAACGCAATCGAGGCCGCCGGCTATACGCCGATCAAGCCCGACCTCGAACGCGTCGCCGCGCTGAAGAAACCGGCCGACGTCGCCGCGCTGATCCGTGCCTGGCAACACGAAGGCCGGTCGCCCCTGTTCGATCTCGGCGCCGAATCGGACATGAAGGATCCGAACACGGTCATCGCCTACGCGACGCAAGGCGGCCTCGGCCTGCCCGACCGCGATTACTACCTGCGCGACGATGCCAAGTCGAAAGCGCTGCTCGCGCAGTACCGTGCACACGTCGCGCGCATGCTCAAGCTCGTCGATGCCGCCAACGCCGATGAGCAGGCCGGCTGGATCGTCGATCTTGAAACGCAGCTCGCCAAGGCCTCGCTCGACCGCGTCGCGCTGCGCGAGCCGCTCAACAATTACCACATGGTGTCGATGCGCGAAGCCGATACGGCGACGCCACACTTTCCGTGGAGCGCGATGTTCAAGGAACTCGGCCGCGGCGACGTCACGCGCTTCTCGCTGTCGCAGCCGAAGTTCTTCGCCGCCGCCGACAAGGCGCTGACGACGGTGCCGGTCGCGCACTGGCAGGCCTATCTGCGCTGGCATCTCGTCGACGGCGCCGCGCCGGCGCTGAGCAAGGCCTTCGTCGACGAAAGCTTCGATTTCCGCGGCCGCACGCTGCGCGGCATGAAGGAACTCAAGCCGCGCTGGAAGCGCGCGATCGACGCGACCAACGGCGCGCTCGGCTTCGCCGTCGGCGAGGTCTACGTGCAGCGCACGTTCCCGCCGGAAGCCAAGCAGCGCGCAATCGCGCTGGTGAAGAACCTCGAAGTCGCGCTGCGCGCGCGTCTGGAAAAACTCGACTGGATGAGCGCGGAAACCAAGAAATCCGCTTACGCCAAGCTCGAAACGCTGACGCCGAAAATCGGCTACCCGGACAAGTGGCGCGACTACTCTGCGCTGACGATCCATCGCGACAGCTACTTCGGCAACGTGCGCGCGGCGACCGTGTTCGAGGCGAATCGCCAGATCGCGAAGATCGGCAAGCCGCTCGACCGCACCGAATGGGGCATGTTGCCGCAGACGGTCAACGCCTACTACAACCCGCTGCAGAACGAGATCGTGTTCCCCGCCGCGCAATTGCAGCCGCCGTACTTCGATGCGAAGGCCGACGACGCGATCAACTACGGCGGCATCGGCGCCGTGATCGGCCACGAAATGCTGCATGGCTTCGACGACGAAGGCAGCCAGTTCGATGCACAAGGCAATTTGCGCGACTGGTGGACTGCAGCGGATCGCAAGAACTTCGACGCGCGCACTGACAAGCTCGTCCAACAGTTCAACGCCTACGTGCCGATCGATGACCTGCACATCAACGGCAAACTGACGCTCGGCGAAAACATCGCCGACTTCGGCGGTCTCGAAGTCGCATGGGACGCGTTCAAGCTGACGGCGCAAGGCAAGGGCGACGAGAAGATCGAGAACCTGACGCCCGGACAGCGTTTCTTCCTGTCCTTCGCGCAGAGCTGGCGCACGCAGCAGCGCCCGGAAGCGCTGCGTCTGCAAGTGCAATCCAATGAGCACGCGCCGGCCAAATACCGCGTCAACGGACCGGTCAGCAACCTGCCGCAGTTCGCCGCATCCTTCGAATGCAAGGCGGGACAGCCGATGGCGCGCCCTGCTTCCGATCGCGTCGACATCTGGTAAGCGACGCGACATCCACGAATTTCGTCACCTGTTTCCATTTCCAGAATCCAAACGGAGAACTCCATGAAGAAGACTTTCGCCACTCGCCTTTCGCTCGCCATCTGCGCGGCGCTGTCGACGAGCGCATTCGCCGCGTCGTTCGACGTGAGCGAAATCGACACCAAGCTCGGCGCCTGCGCCGACTTCAACGCGTTCGTCAACGCGAAGTGGGTCGCGGCCAACCCGATCCCGGCCGACCGCACGCGCTGGGGCGCATTCGACGCTCTGCGCGAGAAGAGCCTGCAGACGCAGCACGACATCGCCGAAGCCGCCGCGAAGGACGCGAACGCGAAAGCCGGTTCGATCGAGCAGAAGATCGGTTCGTTCTACCGTTCCGGCATGGACGAGGCGGCGATCGAGAAGGCCGGCCTCGCGCCGCTCAAGCCCTACCTCGCGCGCATCGACGCGCTCAAGACCTCGAAGGACGTCGTCGCCTACATCAACGACAGCTTCGCGCGCGGCCAGGGCGATTTGTTCGGCTTCGGCCCCGGCGCCGACTTCAAGAATTCCAAGGTGCAGATCGCGTTCGCCGTGCAGGGCGGCCTCGCGCTGCCGACCAGCGAGTACTACAGCAAGCCCGAGTACAAGGAACTGCGCGAGAAGTACGTGGCGCACGTGGCCAAAGTCCTCGAACTCGCCGGTGCGAAGCCGGCCGACGCCAAGCGCGACGCCGAACGCGTGCTCGCGTTCGAAACGCGCCTGGCCGGCGCGTCGCTGACGCCCGTCGAGGAGCGCAAGCCGGAGAACCAGTACCACTTCGTCACGCTCGCCGATGCCGACAAGGCCTCGCCGAATTTCTCGTGGAGCCAGTTCATCGCCGCGCAGCATGCCGACGTCACGAACGGTTTCTCGCTGTCGCAGCCGAAGTTCTTCGCCGAACTCGACAAGATGATCGTCGACGTGCCGGTCGCGAACTGGCAGGCGTATTTCCGCGCGCATGCGATCGACGGCGCCGCGCCGTACCTGTCGAAGGCGTTCGCCAACGAATCGTTCGAGTTCTACAACAAGACGCTCAACG
>JAKPAN010000115.1 GCA_029779475.1 Pseudomonadota bacterium | reverse complement strand
CGAGCCGAGCGCACGCTGGCGAATGTCGTCCCACTCCGGACTCATGCCGGCGGCGAGCGACACCGGTCGCGAGACTTCGACGCGCGCGCGCATCTCAACGGTGAGGTCCGTCATCGGATGATCGATGGTCGCGATCGTCACTTCGTTGCCGAAGAAATCGCGCTCGGTGATGAGCGCGCTCGGCTGCGGCGTGATGTGCAGCGTATGCGTTTCGCAATGCTGACCATGGCCGTCCATCGGCGTGAGGCGCAGCGCGAGTTTCGCCGAGGATACCGGCGTCTCGTAGCTGTAATCGGTGACGTGGCGGATGTCGTAGATCAAGCGAGACCGCTCAGGCTTTTCGCGGGCACCCGGTCCGGCCGCTGCAGGAAGTATCGCAGGCCCACTGCATCGGCGAATTTCATCAGCCGCTGTTCGAGGCCGAGCGTCATCGCCGGCGTGATGTCCCGCGCGGACGCGCTGGCGATCTCGCCGCTGAGCGCATCGATCAGGCGGCGCGGCTCGTCCGGCACGCCGTTTTCGTTCAGCGTCGGCAACGTCATCAAATGGCGGCGGATCTGGTCGATCTGGAACGCGACCGAGCGCGGATTGAACGGATCTAGCATCACCATGTCGCGGATCGGGCCGAGCGCTACGCCGATCAGATAGCGCGAGCGGTACGTGATCTGCGAGTCGATCAGGTCGAGCAGAATGTCGAGATCGTCGGCATTCGCCCTGTCGGCGGCGAAGCTGCGTGCGAAGCGGCAGGTGTTGATCGCGCGCTCGACGCGGCGGCCCATGTCGATGAAGCGCCAGCCGGCGACGCGGTTGATATTCTCCTGCGCCAGCCCCGACAGCGCCGACAGCGTGGTGAGCGCGCGCTCCACCGCGTCGCTGATATCTGCCTCGCTGTCCGCCTCGGAGAGGTCGACGCTGAGTTGCGAGTCCAGCCGGCCGAGCAGCTTCCAGCTATCGACGGACAGACGCTCGCGAATGACGGAGGCCGCGCCATAAGCCGAGCGCACGTCAGCGAGCGCGGAGCCGTAATCGTCTTCCGCCGTGATCGCATGAGTGACGATATCGAGCATCGGATCGCCGGCGCGATCCATCGGAATCGCACCCCACGCCACGAGAAGGCGCACGAGACGCTGCAGCGACTCGCGGCCTTCGCCGCGCACCTGATCGAGTTCGACGCTGCGCGCGCTGAGGCAACGCACGATGCGCAGCACGGATTCGGCGCGCTCCAGATAACGCGCATACCAGAACAGATTGTCGGCGGCGCGGCTCGGAAGATTGCCGAGCACGCGGCGGATGTTGATGTTCTCCTGCGACGGTAGCAGCGTCTCGACC
>JAKPAN010000081.1 GCA_029779475.1 Pseudomonadota bacterium | reverse complement strand
GTCCTCGATCCGGATCACCACCTGACGCGCGTCGCGCAGCAACGAAACGCGCGCGCGCCGACCAGAGCGCAAGGCATTGTCGATCAGGTTGCGCAGGCCGCGGCGCAGCCAGGTTGCCCGCAGCGGCAGGACGACACGCTGCGTCTCGAGCAGTTCGACGGGTTGTCCCATGTCCTCGTATTCCTCGACGACCGCGGCAACGAGCGCCGACAGTTCGGTCTGTTCGAGCGGATCGCTCGGCCGGCCGACGCGCGCCAGCGACAGGATGTCGTCGAGCGAGCGCACGATGTCCTCGATCGTCGCCGCCATGCGCGCGCGCTCGGTGTCGTCCTCGACCGATTCGATGCGCACGCGCAACGCCGCGAGCGGCGTCTTGAGATCGTGGCCGATCGCGCCGAGCATCACGTCCTTCTCGTCGAGCAGCGCGGCAATGCGCGCCTCCATCGCATTGTGTGCGACGATCAGCCGGCGCACGTCGTCGGGACCCTGCGGGTCGAGCTGGCCGTCGATGCTGCGCGTCTCGGCGAAGCGCTCGAGCCGGTCGGTCAAGGCTGCGAGCGGACGCGTGATGCGGCGCAGGATCAGCGCGATCGCGCCGCACAGCACGACGTAGATGAACAGCGTCTGCAGCAGCAGCGAGACGACGATGGCGCGCTCGCCCGCCGGCACGAACACGCGCGCGATCAGCCAGTCGCCGCCGGTCGGGCGCACGGCGGCGATCAGGACATGGGTCGGCGGCGCATGGTCGGTGGTCAGCACGCGCCGCTGGCGCTCGACCCGGCGCCGGGCCGGGGCATCGACGTCGACCTCGCGGCGCAGCACGACGATGTCGGACACCGCCATGTCCTCGTCGACGAGAATGCGGCGCAGCTCGGCTTCGGCCTCTTCGTCGCGGTTCTCGCCCGGCCTCGCCGGCGAGACTGCCGCATGTTCCAGGCGGAAACTGCCGCGCAGGCCGACGATGCCGATCGGCGGACCCAGGCCCGCGCCGTCCTTTGCCCTGTGCAGGCGGCCGCGCGGCCGGCGTTCCTCGCCGCGCCCGGCGGGGCCGCCATCGTCCGCCCCCTCGTCGCGCGTCGCCGCGAGC
>JAKPAN010000078.1 GCA_029779475.1 Pseudomonadota bacterium | reverse complement strand
CGCGCGGGGCGCGCCGCCGCGCTTCCGCTTGCGCCACGTCACCGGATGGCAACGACGGGCCGCGGAAGGTTTCCGCGAACTCGACGGGTTCGACATCGGCGAAACCGCGAAATGTCGCGAGCAACTCGTCGATGCCCATCGACGGCAGCGGCCGGAAACCGAAACGCAACTCCGCAGCCGGCGCGATCATGTTCGCCTTGATGCCGCCGTCGATGCGTCCGATGTTGAAGCGCAGGCCGGTCAAGCCACCGAAGCGCGCGTGTGCCAGCGAATCGACGTGGTCGAGCGCGCGTCCGCTCCAACGTACCGCCTGGTGCAACGCGCTGTCGCTCGCTTTCTGTTCACCGGACGCGTGGCCGGCGCGGCCTTGGAAGCGCATCAACACCGAGCTGATGCCGCGGTGGGCAAGCACGGCTTCGCAACGCGTCGGTTCGGCGACGACGACGGCGTCGTACTTCGGCGCCTCGCGCAGTAACGCGGCGATGCAACGAGCGTCGTTCGCTTCCTCATCGGTCGTGAACAGGAACGCGGCATCGCCGTCGCTCGCCTGCGCGGCGGCAAGCAACGCGGCTGCGGCGCCCTTGATGTCGCAGGCGCCGAGGCCGACCGCGCGATCTTCGGTCACGCGCAACTCGAACGGGCTCGCGCTCCAATGCGGCGAATCCGGCACGGTGTCGAGATGCACGTTGAACAGCAGCGTCGGCTGGCCGCGCACCGCGTACAGGCTGACTGCACCGGCGCCATGATCGGTGACGCGCACGTCGAAACCGGCGAGCTGCGCGCGCAGGTAGTCGAAGATGCCGCCGGTGCCGATCGCGCGCGGCGGGTTGCGCGTGTCGAAGGCGACCAACGCGCGCAGATGATTCAAGGTGGCGTCGAGCAGCGACGTCATTGGATGATTCCTTGGCGGTATGGATTCGATTCAGCGATTGACCTGCGCCCACAACGTCGAGCTCATGCCGAACAGCTTGATGAAGCCCTCGGCCTCGACCACGCCCCAGTCCGCCGATTGCGCATATGTCGCGCCCTTCGTGTTGAGGATGTGCGTGGACTTGACCTCGACCGCCTGCACGTTGCCGCCATTGGTTTCCAGCGTGACCAGGCCGGTCACCTTCTGCTGCGAGCTGCGCAGGAACGCTTCGAGATCGGTCTTGAGCGGATCGTGGAAGAACCCTTCGTAGACGAGTTCCACCCATTTGCGCGCAACATCCGGCTTGAAACGGTTCTGCTGCTTGGTCATGACCGCTTCCTCGAGCGCGCGATGCGCGACGAGCAACGCGGTCAGCCCCGGCGCTTCGAATACGATGCGGCCCTTGAGGCCGATCGTGGTGTCGCCGGTGTAGAGGCCACGACCGACGCCGTAGTGCGCGAACGCGCGATTGAGTTCGCCGAGCAGCACCGGCCCCGACAAGGTCTGGTCGTCGATCAGCACGGCCTCGCCGTTCTCGAAGCCGATCGTCACGCGCATCGGCTGCGGCGGCCATTCGGCGCGCGGCTTGCACCAGCCGCGCGCGCCCTCGCCCGGCGCTTCCCAGCGGTCGATCTCGCCGCCGGACATCGTCACGCCGAGCAGGTTTTCGTTGATCGTGTAGTGCTTCTGCTTGGCGCGCACTTCGAAGCCGCGCTCTTCGAGGTATGCCTGCTCATAGGCGCGCGTCTGCGTGTGTTCCTTCTGGATCTCGCGGATCGGCGCGACGATCTCGTAATCGCCCTGGGCCTTCACGGCGAGGTCGAAGCGCACCTGATCGTTGCCCATGCCGGTGCAGCCATGCGCGATCGCGCGCGTGCCGAGTTCGTGCGCGCGCTTGAGCGCCGCATCGACAATCAAATAGCGATCGGAAACGAGCAGCGGATACTGGCCCTGATACGCCTCGCCGGCCCAGATAAACGGTTTGACGAAGCCGTCCCAGATCGCCTGCCCGCCATCGACGGTCACGTGCGAGGCGACGCCGAGCTGCTTCGCGCGCTGTTCGATGTATTCGCGCTCCTCGGCATCGACGCCGCCGGTGTCGGCGAACACGGTGTGCACGGCCCAGCCGCGCTCCTTGAGATATGGCACGCAGAAACTGGTATCGAGTCCGCCGGAAAACGCGAGGACGATGTCTTTGCTCATGGAATGACTCCGA
>JAKPAN010000049.1 GCA_029779475.1 Pseudomonadota bacterium | reverse complement strand
CGGCGCGGAAGCGAGGTCGTCGATCGTCGCGGCGATGTCGGGCGCGTAGAAGAACCACGAGTTGTTGCCGGCGTTGTTGGTGTCGACGCGTGCCGGCTTGTCCTGTCCGCCGAGCAGTTTTGCGCTTGCGCCGACGAAGAACGCGCCGTGGACGAGCGTCGGCGGAATGTCGACGGTGAAGAAGTTGTCGTTGAACGCGTCCGGCGTCCCTTGCACATGCGCCAACGCGTGCGCGTTGAGCGGGCTGCCGTCGGCATCGCTGTCTTCGAGCAGCCAGAACGTCACCGGGCCGTTCGCGAGCGACGGGAACGTCGGGCCGAACGCGACGGAAATCTTCGTGATGACCTCGCCGCCCGGTTGTGCGAGGAAGTAGTTGCCCCACAGCATGTCCGGATCGAAGCTCGACGGTGGGCCCTGGTTGGTATTGCCGGCGCCGTCGTCGTAGGCGTATTCGACGGGCTCCGGCGCGCCATCGAAGCCGTCCTTGAAGATCGTGTCGTCTTCGGGCGCGGCTTGCGCGTAGGCGACGAACACGCCGCTGCCCCATTCGGTCTGGTTGTCGCCTTGCGGATAGACGCCGGAGACGAAGGCGACGTCGCCGTGCGCATTGATCGCGGGCTTTCCGGAGAACACGGGCGAGGTGTCGTGCTGGCCGAGCTGCGCGGTGCCGAGATCGGTTTACACGACGTCGCCGTTGCCGGCGATGCGCTTGAGCGAGATGCCGTCGCCGACGTAGATGGCATCTCCATTTGCGTCCTTGGCGCGGAAGGCGACGAGTCCGCTCGCGTTGATCGCCGGCGAGAACGACGGCAACTCGGTGATCGGTCCGATGCCGATGCGCGCGATTTCCGTCGCCGTGAATCCGCCGGCGCCGTCGGCGTCGAAGCGTTGGATCGCGCGCATGTTGCCGTCGGCGAGCTTGACCACGACGGCGATAGAGTCGGCGGCGTTGATGTCGAGTCCGTTGTCGAACGAGGCAAACGGCGACGTGGTGTCGGTCGCTTTGTCGGCGACGACGAGCGTGCTGCTGCCGTCGGCGTTGAACAGGCGGATTTCGTTGTGGCTGTAGTCGCTCGTGCTGACCTTAGCGGCGATGCGGCCGTCGTTGTCGGTGGCTGGCGAGTAAAGGTAGGCGTAGTTGCTGTTCGCATCGACGTTGGTGTCGTAAGCGTAGAGCGTGGCGTTGCCGGCGCCGGCCGAGATGAGGCCGTAGCCGAGGCCCATGTGTCCGCGAAAGCCGATCAAGCC
>JAKPAN010000004.1 GCA_029779475.1 Pseudomonadota bacterium | reverse complement strand
ACCTGCAACTGCCGTATCCCGCGCTCGGCGCGCAGGCGGCGCTCGCCGACACGGTCAAGCGCGCGCTCGAAGCCGATCCGACCATCGCGCATGCCGCCGTCGGCATCGGCTGCCGCGTGCACGCGCACGAGGTGCAGCAGGGCCTGACGCCGTTGCCCGGCGTGAAGAACGTGATCGCCGTTGCCTCGGGCAAGGGCGGCGTCGGCAAGTCGACGGTGTCCGCGAACCTCGCGCTCGCGCTCAAGGCCGAGGGCGCGAGCGTCGGCGTGCTCGACGCGGACATCTACGGCCCGAGCCAGGTGCGCATGCTCGGCCTCGTCGGCAAGCCGGACACGAAGGACGGCAAACGCATCGAGCCGAAAGTGAGCCACGGCATCCAGGCGATGTCGATCGGCCTGATGATCGAGGAAGACACCGCGATGATCTGGCGCGGCCCGATGGCGACGCAGGCACTCACGCAGATGCTCGGCGAGACGAACTGGTCCGACCTCGATTACCTCATCATCGACCTGCCGCCCGGCACGGGCGACATCCAGCTCACGTTGTGCCAGAAGATTCCGGTTTCCGGCGCGATCATCGTGACCACGCCGCAGGACATCGCGCTGCTCGACGCGAAGAAAGCGCTGAAGATGTTCGAGAAGGTCAACGTGCCCGTGCTCGGCATCGTCGAGAACATGGCGACGCACGTCTGCTCGAACTGCGGACACGAGGAGCACATCTTCGGCGAAGGCGGCGGCGAACGCATGGCCGCGCAGTACGGCGTGCCGATGCTCGGCAGCCTGCCGCTCGACATCCGCATCCGCGAGCAGGCCGACGGCGGCACGCCGACCGTTGCCGCGATGCCGGACTCCGACCTCGCCGCGCGTTACCGCGAGATCGCGCGCAACGCCGCCGCGCGGCTGTCCCTGCGCGCGCGCAACAAGGCCATCGCGATGCCGAAGATCGTCGTGCAGAATACGTGACCCTGCCATCGGGCGATTTGCCCGAATGCGCCGTGGTTCGCCCACGAATCACCGACCTCCCATTCCGGACTTGTACCGCCCCATGACCATCAAATCCGACCGCTGGATCCGCCGCATGGCCGAACAGCACGGCATGATCGAACCGTTCGAACCCGGCCAGATCAAGCTGCGCGGCGATCACCGGCTGATCTCCTACGGCACGTCGAGCTACGGCTACGACGTGCGCTGCGCAAGCGAGTTCAAGGTGTTCACCAACATCAACTCGACGATCGTCGATCCGAAGGACTTCGACGCGCGCAGCTTCGTCGACATCACCTCCGACGTGTGCATCATCCCGCCCAATTCCTTCGCGCTCGCGCGCACGGTCGAATACTTCCGCATTCCGCGCCGCGTGCTCACGATCTGCCTCGGCAAGAGCACGTACGCGCGCTGCGGCATCATCGTCAACGTGACGCCGCTCGAGCCGGAATGGGAAGGCCACGTCACGCTCGAATTCTCGAACACGACGCCGTTGCCGGCGAAGATCTACGCCAATGAAGGCGTCGCGCAGATGCTGTTCCTCGAATCGGACGAGGACTGCGAGACGAGCTACAAGGATCGCGGCGGCAAGTACATGGGCCAGACCGGCGTCACCTTGCCCAGCGCGTGAACACAACCTGATGCCGCACCGCGCGCGCATGTCGTGCGCGTGGTGCAGTGGTAGGCTTTCAAATCCCCACGGAGACGATCCAGTGATGCGCAACACCCGATCCGCCAACCTGTTTCGCGCTGCCATGCTTGCGGCTGCGGCTGCCTTCCTCGCTGCCTGCCATGGCGGCGCGAAGAACGTCTCGCCCGACAAGGTGCGTCCCGAGAACGTGCCCGCGAACTTCGACGTGACGCTCGAAGCCGCCAAGGACAACCAGTTCGACTACGACCCGGATGGTGGCAGCAATGGCGCGCCGCTCACGGTGGAAGATCTGCGCGGCGCGTTGCGCTATCGCCTCGAAGAGCATCTCCCGGTGCAGACTGTGCTGCTCAAGCGCAGCGACAAGCAGCGCATCACCAAGGAACACATCGCCTACCTCGCGCGTGTCGCGCAGGAGATGAAGTTCAAGGCGTTCATGCTCGAAAAGGACGGCGGCGTTTCCGAGCTCATCCCGACCGGACGCGGCGCGGAGCCGGCCGACGAAGACAAGAAGTGATCTGACCTCAAGCGAACAGGAGAAGACCAATGAAGAAAATGACCAGGAACCTGATCGCGGCGTTCGCGCTCGGCCTCGCCATGGGCGGCGTCGCGCACGCGCGCTCGGACATCAAGGACGGCAACGCCATCGTCAAGCCGGCGAAGGATCAGCGTTACTCGATCGACGGCAACACGTTCGACAAGGCCACGCTGTACGGCTACCTCGGCGACCTGCGCGACACCGACCACATCATCGGCATCGTGCTCAAGAGCGGCGGCGACGACGAGCAGCGCCGCATCATCGGCGTGATCGCCAAGACGCTCGGCCTCAAGTCCTTCGAACAGGATGGCCGCGAGCTCAAGGAAATCCCGCAGCCGGCGACGGCTGCCACCGCGCCTGCGCCGGCTGCGGCGCCCGCGCCAGCAGCGACTCCCACGCCTGCGACGGGCGGCTGAAGACGCTTCACTTGCCGTCATTCCGGCGCTTGCCGGAATGGCGCTTTTGCCCAGCTCACGCGCAGATCACGTACCGATGCCATCCCTTCGCCGCCGCGCGCAGCGGTTCTCGATCCTTCGTTTTCCGCAAGCCCGACGCATGCATTTCCGCACCATCGCCGCCATCGCTCTCGGTACCTGGGCTGGCGCTGCCGCCGCCAATCCGATCAGCTTCGTCACCGAAACGTTTTCCGATTGGCGCGACCGCCTGTTCGGCAAAGGCCATCCCACGCCGGAAACCGTCGACGCGCCGGCCAGCGGAGTCATCGAACTCAAGCCCGGTCAGCCCGTGCGCCTGCGCGTCGGCGAGGATGCGTCGCAGCGCGATTTCGCGAAGGGCAAGAGCCATTACCGCGAGATCGAACTGCCGCAATCGCTCGAACACGCCGCCGTGCGCGTGCAGGTCGTCGCCCAGCACGGCAAGGAACACGGCAACACCGTGTTCAAGCCGCTGTTCTACGTGCACGGCGAAGGCGAAACCCTGCGCGATCCGGTCGAGGCGAAGCCGTTGCACGTCGACATCCGTCCGTTCCGCAAGACGCGCCTGCTCGGCTGCGTGATGCTCAAGGACGTGCAGCGTTTCGCGATCGCGACCGACGCGTCGTCGGTCGGCAAGTCCTACGTCTCCGAAGTGCGCGAAGCGGTCAAGGCGCCGACGCAAAACGGGTTCTACTACACGACCGATGCGATCAAGGCGCGCCTGCCGTACGCGGCCACCGGCATGCTCATCCTCGAAGTGACCGCCGAGAAGGACGACAAGTCCGGTTGTTGATCTTGCAGCGCGGCCTCATGTCGCGCGCAGGGCCGTCGTATCAATCACCGTAGAAATTCGATCTAGAACGACCTGATTACTCAAGTGAGAACAGGCGTTTCGCGTTGAGCGTGGTTGCCTGCGCGATCGACGCAGCGTCGGCGTCGCGCAGTCGCGCGACCGTGTCCGCGACCTCGATCAGATACGCCGGTTCGTTGCGCTCGCCGCGATGCGTCGACAGCGGCTGGTCGGGCGCATCGGTTTCGAGCAGCAGGAATTCCAGCGGCATCGTCGCCACGAGCGAGCGCAGTCGATGCGCGCGTTCGTAGGTGATCGGGCCGCCGAGGCCGATGAAGAAACCGAGGTTCCACAACTGCCGTGCCTGTTCGGCGCTGCCCGAGTAGCTGTGCACGACGCCGCGCAGCGGCGCGAAGCGCTTGATCGTCGCGATGACTTCGTCGACGGCGCGGCGTGCGTGGAGGATGACGGGCAGGTCGAAGTCGCGCGCGAGTCGCAGCTGCGCGGTGAAGTAGTCGCGTTGCGTTTGCGCGTCGAGTCCTTCGACGAAGAAATCGAGGCCGCATTCGCCGACCGCGACCGCGCGTTCGCGGCCGAGCCATTCGCGCAGCGCGTCGATGTGCGCGGGCGCATGGTCTGCGAGGAACATCGGATGCAGGCCGTAAGCCGGATGCAGGTCGGCATGCGCGGCGCACAGGTCGCGCAAGGCGGCGAAATCGGCGAGGCGGATCGCGGGCACGACCTGCGCGACCACGCCCGCGGCGCGCGCTCGCGCGAGTACCTGCGCGCGATCCGCGTCGAACTCCGGCGCGTCGAGATGGCAATGCGAGTCGACGAGCACGTCAATTCTCGACAGAGCGCGCCGCGCGCACTGCCTGCGACGGCACGCGCGCGCTGATGCCCGGCGGCGTCGCGTGCTGTGAATGACCCGCGGGTGCGATGACGATCGTTTCGTTCTGGTCGATGCCGTCGAGCGACAGCGCGCCGCTGTTCGCGGGATCGAGCCAGTCGCGCAGGCGATCCGCGCTCGACGTGCCGCTGCCGATCCAGGCGACGGCGAGCTTGCCGTAGCAGTCCTGGCCGTTGTTCGGTTGCGTCGGCGTCGTCGTGCTGCATTCGGCGTCGCCGCCGGACAGCGTGCCGATGAGTCGGCGCGGCGCGCCATTGGCGTTCGTCGCGCTCGCGAACAGGCCCGAGCCGGACGATCCGCCCTCGGTCGTGCCCTGCGTGTACGGGCCGGTCAGCCAATGCGTGTTCTGGCCGGTCGTCGGCGTGATGCAGCCGTCGGTGGTCGCGGGTTGCGGGCCGGCAGTGATCTTCTTCGCGTCGCCGAGCGGGTGATGGATGCCGACCGTGCCGCTCGGCGCGACGTTGCTCGCATCCCAGCCGGCGTAATGGAGGTTCCACGCCGGATCGAGCGCGCCGTTCACTTCGACGAGCGAGAAATCGGCGTCGGCGCGGAACGCGCGCAGCATCGCGCCGTGCGAGTCGTCGTTGAAGAAGCCGCCGGCGGGCGCGGTGAGTCCGCTGCACGTCGTCGATTGGTAGTTCCAGTAGATGACCATCGACTGCGCTTCGGATGCGTGCGAGATGCAATGCGCCGCGGTGAGGAAATAATTCTTCTTGTCGTGCGGCACGTCGGCGACGAGCGTGCCCGTGCAATTGAAGACGCCGCCCGAATAGGAGTTGAATTCGTACTGGCCGACCGCGCGGATTTCGTCGGGATAGGGCTGGCCGAGCGGGCAGGCGACATTGACGTTGCACGCGGCCGACTTGCCGGGCCCGGTCTGCGCTTTTTCGCGGCCGAACACGTCGCGGAAGCCGACGCCGACGGCGCCGATGTCGAGCGAGGTCGCATCGACGTCGCCCGCATTCGGAACTTGCAGCTCGACGGTCGCCGTGTCGCCGGGCACGACGGGCGCATGGAACGTGCCGTTCATCGCGTCGGCCTGCGTGTACGGTCCTTGGTAGTAGCGGCCGGCGCCGATCACGTACAAGCGCGCGCCGCGCGGCAGCGCGAAGCGGTCGAAGTTCAGGCGCAGATCGGTCGCGCCCTCCGCGCGCACCTGCACGCGCCACACGCGCGAGCCGTCGGCGAGATCGTCCCAGCGGCCTTGCGCGGCAGGCGTGATGGACGTGGCTTCCAGATCGGCGACGCGCAGGCGCTTGTCGTGCATGCCGGAATCGGTTGCGCTCCTCGCGAGCGTTTCGCGATCGAGCGCTGCGCGGCGCGCGCCGGCATCGACGCCGCGCACGGTCTCCAGCGGAATGTCGATGCCGACTTTCGCGCTGTCCGCAAGCGTCAGCGGCGGCTCACCCTGGCGCGCCTCGGCAAGGTTCGCGCTGCCCGCGAGAACGAACGCGGCGGCGCATCGCCACGCGGCGTGCATCAAGCGGGAACGAACAGCCATCGGCAATCTCCGGGTCGAGTCGCGAGCATACGCGACGCCGCCGACCTGAATCCCGGACGGAGAAATCACTCGCGGCGCGTTTGCGGTGCGTCGGTCAATCGCGATGCGCTGCGTTGCGGTCGCGGCCGGCGCCGAGTCTGGCGTCGAGGCGGCCGAACAGTTTCTTGAACAGGCGCGAGAGGCGGCCGCGCTGCGTCTTGCGCAGTTTTTCTTCCTCGCTCGTCAACCACGCGACCTGGACGACGCGGCGTTCGCCTTCGTGCGGCAGGTGGCCATGGAACGAGTTTTCCGCGCGGCGGAACGCGACGAGCGTGCCGTAGATCGGCCGCACCTGCGGCACGACGAGATCGTCGATGTCGTCGATGCGGTTGAGGAAACGCAGGCAGCCGCCGTCGATGTCCGGCCAATCTTCGTTGAGATAGACGAGCGCGGTGACGATCTTCGATGTGCTGTCAGTGTGGATCGTGCCGTGGCGCTTGTTGAGCGAGCGGCAGATCGTGACGAGCGATGGATACGCGCCGAGATCGGGCAAGCCGAGGCGCGCGCCGATGGCGTCGGCGAAATCGCGCGAGGTGAGGTCTTCGACGAGGCGGTTCAGCGACGGGCCGCATTCGGCGGCGTCCCACGGGAAGAACCCGGCGCTCGCGTAACGCGGGAAATCCGCGGCGAGCGCGGTGGCGGCCTGTTTCGGCAACTGCCCGTGCGCGATCAGGAACGCGAACGGCGCGTCGCGCACGAGTGTGTCGGCATGATCGAGCCGCGCGGCATCGAGCAGCGGCGCGGTGGAATCGGCGGGCAGGGCGGCGGCGTTCATGATGCTGCGGGGCGATAACGGCGAGAACGCCGGCATTGTACGCACCGATCGAGCATGTCGCGGTGGACACTGCGGCGGCGCACCCGTAAAATTCGCACTCGCCTCGATTCCTCTTTCTTCCCACGGACTGGTGTTTTCCAGCCCGCGGGTTCTGCCGCACGCGGTATCGGCGGTCCACTCGAACACAGGCGAACGCATGACCACTCCAGCTCTCCTCGCACTCGCCGACGGCAGCCTCTTCCGCGGCGTGTCATTGGCGCGGACGGGCAAACCTGCGGCGAAGTCGTCTTCAACACGGCGATGACCGGCTATCAGGAAATCCTGACCGATCCGTCCTACGCGCAGCAGATCGTCACGCTGACCTATCCGCACATCGGCAACACCGGCTGCAACGCCGTCGACGGCGAATCCGATCGCATCCACGCCGCCGGGCTCGTCATCCGCGACTTGCCGCTGCTCGCGAGCAACTGGCGCAGCGAGGAAACGCTCGACGCCTACCTGCGCCGCCACGGCATCGTGGCCATCGCCGACATCGACACGCGCCGCCTGACGCGCCTGCTCAGCAGCGGCGGCGCGCAGAACGGCTGCATCGTCGCCGGCGAAAACATAGCTGACGCTGCCGCACTCGCCGCCGCGCGTGCATTCCCCGGGCTCAAGGGCGCCGATCTCGCCAAGGTCGTGTCGGTGCGCGAGCGCTATCCGTGGCTCGACGGCAGCTAC
>JAKPAN010000040.1 GCA_029779475.1 Pseudomonadota bacterium | reverse complement strand
CGCTTCGCCACGGCGTTCGGTCGCGGCGTCGATTACTACACCGGCTTCGAATTCGAATTGCATCACGGCGGAGGCGACAGCGAGCCGCTGGTCGGCGGCGGCCGTTATGACGGACTGTTGTCGCAACTCGGCGCGAGCGAACCGATTGCCGCCGTCGGCTTCTCGATCTGGATCGATGCGCTGGCGCGCGCCGTGGAAGGTGCAGCATGACGACGCCTTTCGTTCTCGCGATTCCGTCCAAGGGACGGCTACAGGAAAAGACCGACGCGTTCTTCGCCAGCGCGGGTCTTGCGATGGTGCAGCCGCGCGGGGCACGCGAATATCGCGGCACGCTGGCCGGTATCGATAATGTCGAGATCGCCTATCTCTCAGCGAGCGAAATCGCCTCGCAGCTCGCGCGCGGCGCGGTGCATCTCGGCGTGACCGGCGAAGACCTCGTGCGCGAAAGCATCGCCGACGCCGACAGCCGCGTGGCGCTGATCGAGCCGCTCGGCTTCGGCTCCGCCAATGTCGTCGTTGCCGCGCCGCAGTCGTGGATCGACGTGCGCAGCATGGCCGACCTCGACGACGTTGCGACCGAGTTTCGCGCGCAGCACAACCGCCGCATGCGCGTTGCGACCAAGTACATCAACCTGACGCGCAACTTCTTCGCCGCCAACGGCATCGTCGACTACCGCATCGTCGAAAGCTCGGGCGCGACCGAAGGCGCGCCTGCGGCAGGCACGGCCGAGCTGATCGTCGACATCACGACGACAGGCGCGACGCTCGCGGCCAACGGACTTCGCGTCATCGAGGACGGCGTCATTCTGCGCAGCCAGGCCAACCTCGTCGCCTCGCGCGCCGCGTGCTGGACCGCCGAGACGCGCGAGACGGCGCGCGTCATCTTCGACCACATCACCGCCCGCGCCCGCGCCAATTCGTTCAAGGAAGTGCGCACCCGCTTCGCCGGCTTCAACGCAGCGATGCTGGCCGAGACGCAGGCCAAATTTGGCGTCGTTGCACCGTTTGGCGGACCGACCTCATCGGGCATGATTACGCTGCACTGTCCGCCCGCGCATCTGCACACGCTGGCGAGCTATCTGCGGCAGCAGGGCGCGGAGACGGTGTCGGTTGCGCCGCTCGACTATGTGTTCGATCGCGCCAACCCGCTGTTTTCCAAACTCGAGGCGTTTCTCGGCAAGTGATCGTTCGTAAAGTGATCGTTTGGAAAATGATCGCTCG